>DGEB01000041.1:37027-50094 GCA_002385735.1 Peptococcaceae bacterium UBA3937 | reverse complement strand
AGATGTGTATAAGAGACAGGACCAGGCACAAAACCTTCCGGAAGGTGCTGATTTTGGCACCCCATTGTTTGCAATGGATCCACTGTCCTCATAAAATCACGATCAATGTATATAATTGTAAAGGATGCGGGAAGTGTCTGATTACCGATTTAATCAAGCTGGCGGAAAGGACGGGATCCGAGCTGGTGGTGGTTACCGGCGGCACCTTGGCGCGCAAGATGATTAAGCAAATCCGTCCCGATGCGGTGGTGGCCATTGCCTGCGAAAGGGATTTAACCAGCGGGATTCAGGACGTGGTCGGTATCCCGGTGTACGGGGTGATTAACGACCGGCCGGAAGGGCCTTGTGCTAATACCCGGGTGGATCTGACCAAAGTGGAAGAAGCGATTCGCTATTTCCAGCAGAAAGATGCTCCTGCGGAGCCTTTAAAGGACGATCCGACGGCTCAGGAGAAGAAAACGGCCCCGGAGAAGAAAGAGGGGGATTCTTCAAAAAGCGGAAAGTTTTAATTTGAAATTAAGGATTGTTTTATATAAACATTCGTTAAGGAGGGAGAGAAATGTTTGTTCCTTTTTTTGATTGGACGATGATCATTGTGTTGCCAGGATTGCTTCTGGCCATGTACGCTCAATTCAAAGTAAAATCTACTTTTCAGCGCTTTACGCGGGTGCGGGCCTTAAGCGGAATGACCGGCGCCCAAGTGGCCCGAAACATTTTGAATTCCCAGGGCCTTGATTATGTGACGGTGGAAATGATTAACGGCGAGCTCACCGACCATTATGACCCGCGGACAAAAGTGCTCCGCCTATCCCCGGAGGTATATAACGGAACTTCTTTGGCTTCCTTAGGGGTTGCCGCCCATGAAGTGGGGCACGCGGTGCAGCATGCCACCGGCTATTTCCCGTTAAATTTCCGAAACAGCCTGGTCCCGGTGGCCAATTTCGGCTCCGCCCTGGCCTTCCCTTTATTTCTGATTGGCTTATTTATCAGCCCGGCTTTGGTGAAGCTAGGTCTCTGGTTGTTTTCGGCCGTCGTAATCTTCCAGTTGGTGACCCTGCCGGTGGAGTTTAACGCCTCTAACCGGGCCATTGCTTTACTGGAAGGAAACCATTATATCGGGAGCCATGAAGTCGGCAACACCAAAAAAGTATTAAGTGCGGCGGCCTTAACCTATGTAGCTGCTTTGTTGGTAGCCGTCCTGGAATTGGTGCGCTTACTGGCTATCGCCGGCTTCTTCGGCAGGGATGAATAAATGAACGCGCGCGAAGCCGCTTATCGGGTCTTGTGGGAAATTGAAGAAGGAGCTTTTGCCAATCTGGCCCTGGATGAGTTTTTACGCCGGGAGCCAGGCATGAAGGCTGTGGACAAGGGCTTCCTTACGGAACTGGTTTACGGAACGGTTAAACACCGGACTCGCCTGGATTGGCTGATTAACGCCACGGTGAAGAAAGTGGAGAAGCTGGCTTTAGGGCCTAGGCTTCTCCTCCGGCTTTCCTATTATCAATTATTATTCATGGACCGGGTGCCGGCCTTTGCGGTGACCAACGAAGCGGTCAAGTTGGCGCGGAAGCTTTTTAATCCCGGGGTGGCCTCCTTAATCAACGGTGTTTTGCGCAATTACTTGCGCCGGCCGCAAAATGTAGTTTGGCCCGACCGGGAAAAAGACCCCTTGACCTATTTGGAAGTGATGTATTCCCATCCGCGCTGGATGCTGGAAAGATGGCTCAAGCGCTACGGCTGGGAGGATACGGTTCGTTTGTGCGAGTATAATAACGCTCCGGCGGAGTTGTGGATTCGGGCGAATACGCTGCGCTGCACGCCGGAAGAACTGGCGGAGCGTTTAACGACAGAAGGGTGTGCGGTTAAAAGGAGCAGGCGGGTGCAGGAGGGTCTCCTCCTGGAATCCGCGCCGTCCCTGGCCGGCCTTTCCAGTTTCGGGGAGGGACTTTTTACGGTGCAGGATGAAAGCTCCATGTTGGTGGCTTACGCGCTGCGTCCGGAGCCGGGAGCGGAGGCGCTGGATCTTTGCGCCGGGCCGGGCGGAAAAACCACTCACCTGGCCCAAATGATGCAAAACCAGGGGGTCATTTTAGCCTGTGACCTCCACGAGCACCGCACCAAATTGATCGAGGAAAACGCACGCCGGCTGGGGGTCACCATTATTCAGACCCTGGTCGGGGACGCCTCTATACTCCACCTGCAATTAGACCGGCAGTATCCGTACGTGCTGGTCGACGCGCCCTGTTCGGGTCTGGGTGTTTTGCGGCGAAGGCCGGACGCTCGCTGGCGCAAGAAACCCGAGGAGATTAAGGAATTGGCCGCTTTGCAGCAAAAGATTTTGGCCAGTGCCTATCAGTTACTGGCTCCAGGGGGAAGATTGGTCTACAGCACCTGTACGCTGGAGCCGGAGGAAAATACGGAGGTCATGAGGGAGTTTTTGCAGCAACATCCGGATTTAAGCGTTGTTGATTTAACCGGCTTTTTCCCTTATGAGGCTAAAGCCGCCGGGGAAAAGGCGGAACTGAGGCAGGGACAAAGACAGTTTCTTCCGTTCCGGGACGGCATGGAAGGATTTTTTATTGCGGCAGTGCAAAAGAGACCGGCCTTGTGAACTTCATCAAATCTTTTCAACTTGCCTGCAGTCGAAAAAAGTATTAAACTATAAAAAGTATAAAAGGTATCAAAAGGGAGCGCTCTTGCCACAGCATGTGGTCATTGGCTGGCCGTAGGGGGTGTAGTGAAGGAATGAAAGCATACGCATTATCAGAAATCGGAAAAGTAAGAAAAGACAATGAAGATAGTTTTCTAGCTTTCGGTGACCAGGGACTTTTTTGTGTAGCCGACGGCATGGGCGGTTATGCCGGAGGACAAGTTGCCAGCAGTATTGCTATCCGGGTTTTGGAACAAGAAGCGCCTTCCCTTTGCGTGAAGTCGGAAAACCAGGGAGAGGAGCCGCTTAATTGTGGCCAAAAGCTGAAAAATGCTCTCCAGAAAGCAAATGACCAGATTTTTGCCCAGGGCAGAAACGGACAATATTTAGGCATGGGCACCACTGTGACGGCGGCTTTGATTCGCACTGGTAAATTGTGGATCGCCCATATTGGCGACAGCCGTGCCTATTTATACCGGGAAGGGCAAACCAGCCAGTTAACCCAGGATCATTCCCTCGTCAACGAGTTGTTACAGCAGGGGGAACTGACCGAAGAAGAAGCCCAGCATCATCCGCGCCGTCATGTTTTGACCCGCGCCCTGGGCGTCAGTGCCAGTCCCGAAATCGATTTGTTGGAAGTGTCCATTCAGAATAACGATTTGCTGCTCTTATGTACCGATGGGTTATACAATCAACTGAGCTTTGAGGAAATCAGCGGTATCCTTGCGTTAAAAGATAGTCTCCGGGCGAAAGTGAAAAAGATGATTGATTTAGCCCTGGAGCGTGGTGGGAACGATAACATCACGGCTGTTTTGGTGAGTATATGCGAGGACCAATAGGCAACGGAGCCCAGCGGCCTTGCCTGTTTGAGGGGAAGAGGTGAGAACGTGACCGGAAAGGTTTTAGATAATCGATATGAAATATTGGAGCAGGTTGGCGGTGGAGGCATGGCGCTGGTCTACCGGGCCAGGGATCTCTACTTAAACCGGACCGTAGCCATTAAAATCCTGCGGGAACAGTTGACCAGCGACGAAGAATTTGTCTCCCGTTTTCGCCGGGAAGCGCAAGCGGTCGCCAGCCTTTCCCATAACAATATTGTGAGCATTTATGATGTGGGGCATGTGAATAACATTTATTATCTGGTCATGGAAATGGTCGAAGGACAGAATTTGAAGAAAATAATCAAGGAAAAGGGGCCGCTTCCTCTTGAACGGGCGGTAGATATTGCTAAGCAGATTTGCGACGCTTTGGAGCACGCCCATGAGCACCAGATTATTCACCGTGACATCAAACCCCACAACATTATCATTACCAACGGGGGCGTCGTAAAGGTCACGGATTTTGGGATCGCCCGGGCGGTATCTACGGCCACCGTCACCCATACGGGAAACATCATGGGTTCGGTCCATTATTTTTCTCCGGAACAGGCCCGGGGCGAAATCGCCGATGAGCGGTCGGATATTTATTCCCTGGGGGTTGTCATTTACGAAATGCTCACCGGTGAATTGCCTTTTGACGGCGAATCGCCCATCAGCATCGCGCTGAAAAAAATTCAGAATGACCCGGTCTCTCCGCGCCAGTTGAACAGCGAGATTAGCGAGGCACTGGAGAAGGTTATTCTCCTGGCGATGGATAAAGATCCGCACAAACGCTTCCAAACGGTTGCCGAATTGCGGGAGAATTTGCTTTCGGCTCATTTATACAATCGTTTGGAAAAAGATTATTCGGAGCGGGTCTCGGAGGATACGATCATCCTGCCCAAGTTGCCCAATCGAACGGAGCGCAGGGGAGAAAAAGTCGCCCCCAGTCTGAAACTGCCTTTTCAGGTATGGACATGGGTGATCGGGGTCTTAATCGTGCTGGGCTTTATGCTGGGGATGTATTTATCGGCCACTGTCATGGCGCGGGAAGAGGCGACCGTTCCGGACGTGCGGATGAAAACGGCCGAGGAAGCCCAGGCGGAGCTCAGTAAAAACGGTTTAATCCTCGAGGTGAACAAAACGGTTAACCACCCGACTATTGAGGAAGGTTTAATTGTTTCCCAAACGCCCAAGCCGGAAGAGATTGTCCGAAAATCCACGAAGGTACTGGTGACCGTAAGCGAGGGCCCACTTTTGGTGGAGGTGCCCGAAGTGGTGCGGAGTCAGGTTTCCTCGGCGGAGATTACCTTATCCAACCTGGGGCTGGAAACAACCATTACCAGGGTTTACGACAAAGAAAGCACCGAAGGCGAAGTGGTTAGGCAGGTTCCTGAGGCCGGCACCGAAGTGGCGCAAGGGTCCGTTGTGGAGTTATTTGTAAGCAAAGGGGCTCAACCGGTCTGGATCCAAATGCCCAGGCTGGTGGGATTGACGCTGGCCGAAGCCAAAGAACTTCTCAGTGAATACAACCTGACCCTGGAAGTGGTGCAGCCGGAGGTTAGTTATCGCTACGAAAAAGGAATTGTCATCCGCCAGGATCCGGGGCCGGACAGTGAAATCCTGCAGGGCGCGGTGGTGAATTTGGTGGTAAGCTCCGGACCGGGGCTTTTTGGGGAATAGGAGCCTAAAGATTATTAAAGAGAAAACTTAGGGAGAGTTTGGGAGGATAGTGTGAGTGTAAAGCAAGGGCAAATCGAAGGCATTGTCATGAAGGCATATAGCGGGTTTTACTATGTGCTGGATGAAAAACAGCAGCTTTGGGAATGTTCGCTGCGCGGCAAATACCGACTCAAAGGACAGAGCTTTTTACCGGGGGACCGGGTGATCGGGACGGTCATCGACGAGGTTGCCAGGAAAGCGGTCATTGAAGAGGTATTGCCGAGACATACGATCATTGACCGCCCTTTGGTAGCCAATGTGGATCAGGTGATTATTGTAATGGCTCTCGCCAATCCCGAACCCGACTTACATCTTTTGGACAGGATGATTATTATGGTGCAGAGCCATAAAGTTTCTCCTGCCCTTTGTTTCAATAAAGCGGATTTAGTGGAGGAACAAGCGGCCTTATCCCTGCAAAAGTGTTATGCCCCAACCGGCTTTCCTTTTTTAATCACCAGTACGGTGCAAGGGTTGGGAATCGCCCGGTTAAAAGAGTTGCTGAAGGGGAAAATTACGGTTTTCGCCGGTCCGTCCGGTGTAGGGAAATCCAGCTTGTTAAACCTGCTGCAGGAAGAACAGCAATTACAAACGGGGGAAGTAAGCGTCAAGCTGGCCCGCGGCAGGCATACGACCCGTCATGCTCAGTTGCTGGCCAATTCTGAGGGAGGCCTCTTGGTGGATACGCCGGGTTTTAGCCGGTTGAATCTGCCCGAGGAATTGCGGCGGGAAGAAGTAACGAACTATTATCCTGATTATGGGGAATATGCTCCAAAATGCCGTTTTCGCAGTTGTCTGCACCGGGCCGAACCGGATTGTGCGGTGCAGCAGGCGGTGGAAAAGGGCTTGCTGGATAAAGGTCGATATCAACGGTATTTAGATATCCTGACAGAAGTGATGGAAGCGGAAAGGAGATATTGAACAATGGTTTTGCTGGCAACATCAATTTTAGCGGCTGATTTCAGCCGGTTGGGCGAAGCGGTTTCTTATGTGGAAAAGGCCGGAGCCCATTGGTTGCATCTTGATGTGATGGATGGGCATTTTGTGCCCAATATTACCATTGGTCCAGGGGTCGTGAAGGATTTACGGGTAAAAAGTCAGCTTTTCTTCGATGTCCATTTGATGATTGAAAACCCGGATCTCTATATCCATGACTTTCGCGAGGCCGGGGCCGATTTGATTTCGGTCCACGCGGAGGCGTGTCCCCATCTGCACCGGACCATTCAAGCCATTAAAGACACCGGCGCGAAAGCGGGGGTTGCGTTAAATCCCCATACTCCCTTGCCGGTCATTGAATATATCCTGGAGGACTTGGATTTGGTGTTGTTGATGACGGTGAATCCGGGTTTTGGGGGCCAACGCTTTATCCCCGGCGTATTACCAAAAATCAGGCAGTTAAAGGAATGGGCGGACGAGAGAAACCCCGGGCTCTATATCCAGGTGGACGGGGGGATTAACCGGGAAACGGCCCCGCTGGTGGTAGAAGCCGGAGCGAATGTTTTAGTGGCAGGGTCGGCCGTTTTCAATCACGCCAACCCGGCGCAGGCCGTAGCCCAGTTGTTGGGGCCCTATAAGCAACTGCCCAAAAGTAGCGCTAAAGAAGAGACCAAAGCAGAAGCGGAAAATTAAAATCGAAGAAAAGTAAAGAAGAAGAAAGGGAAGAAAGGAATAGCTTTCATGATGGAGAGCAGGGCTTGGAGTGAAAAGTTGGAAAAAGGCAAATGTGTAATCATTTCCGGAGGGGTTCTGGAGGATGAGGAGTTCCACCGGCAGATCCTCGAGGGGGCAGAAATGGTGATCTGTGCGGACGGCGGAGCGCGGCATGCGAAGCGATTGGGAATCCGGCCGGATATGGTGATGGGGGATCTGGACACCCTCCGGGAAGAAGAAATCCGCGAATGGCAAGAAAAAAAGGTGGAGTTGATCAAGTACCCCCCGGCTAAAGATTACACGGATACCCACTTATGTTTGTTGAAAGCCCTGGAATTAGGTTACCAGAACATTGTCATGATTGCCTGCCTGGGAGACCGGATTGACCATGCCCTAGCCAATATTTTCCTTTTGACGATTCCCCAGGCCCGGGAGGCTAATGTCCGGATTTGTGGCCCGCGGGAAGAGCTTTTTCTGGTGAAGGAGGAAACCACTTTAAGCGGGGAAAAAGGAGAGTTGCTTTCCCTTTTTCCTTTAACGGAAGGAGCCAGCGGAATCGTTACCAAGGGTTTGGCCTACCAGGTTCCCGAGGGGAAGTTTGCTTTTGGCGCCTGTAACGGCATCAGTAATGTCTTTTGCGAACCGGAAGTGAAAATTGCCGTAGGCGAAGGCTTGCTGCTTGCCATACGGGTGCGGAGGGAATAAAAGCCTACCTCAAAGAGCTAAAAATAGAAAAAAGCGGTTTAATCCGCTTTCTTTCCATCTTTCTTTCCATCTTTCTTTCTATTTTCTTTTCGTTTGCTTTTAAGGATTTACTGACCTTGGCCTGGGGGTTTAGGGCGAGGGGTCAATCATTAATTAATTAGCACGGGTGACTTTCCCCGAACGGAGACAACGGGTACATACCTTAATTCTTCTGGTCGTCCCGTCAATGATCGCCTTCACAGGCTGCAAATTCGGAGCCCAGGTCTTCTTCGTGCGAATATGAGAATGGCTGACTTGCATCCCTGTTGATTTACCTTTGCCACAAACAGCACATCTATTGGCCATGAAATCCACCTCCTTAAGGCTCATCACCCAGTCATTTTATCAAAAAAAAAGAGCTAATGCAACTATCAATTGTGCAAAATAGATCCGCTTCTCCAGGAAACGAAAAATACGGGCCCAAACGATTCAGGAGAGCGGAAGTTCTGATAAAACCGATCTCCAAAGAAACGGGGTAAGAAGGAAGATGAAAGAGCAAATTTTAGCCTTATTAACGGAAAAACAAGGCGCCTATCTTTCCGGCGCGGAATTAAGCCGGCGGCTGAACATCAGCCGGACGGCCGTTTGGAAACATATCAAAAGTTTAAAAGACGACGGATATTCGATTGCGGCCTCGCCCCGGCGAGGCTATTGTTTATTGGGCAAACCGGATATCCTCGCGGTACCGGAAATTAAAAGCGGGTTGACCACCAGGGTCTTTGGGCAAAAGGTTTCCTTTTTCCCGCAACTTGATTCCACCAACGAGGAGGCCAAAAGGCTAGCCGCGGCCGGCGCCCCTGAAGGCACGGTGGTGGTGGCGGAACAGCAACTGCAAGGGAAGGGGAGATTAGGGCGGTCGTGGATTTCCCCCCCGGGTCTGGGGCTTTGGTTTTCATTAATCTTGCGGCCGCCGCTTTTGCCTGCCCGGGCGGCCCAGTTAACCCTGGTCAGCGCCGTGGCCGTGGGTCGGGCTTTGCGGGTAGCCACCGGCTTGCCTTTCGCTTTGAAATGGCCCAACGATGTGCTGCTGGACGGCAAAAAGGTGTGTGGGATTCTCACCGAATTAAGCGCGGAAATCGAGAAAATCAATTACGTCATTGTGGGCATTGGGCTCAATGTGCACCAAAAACCCGGGGATTTTCCGCCGGAGTTAAGAGAAAGGGCCCTTTCCCTAAAGATGGCCACGGGGCGTTTTTTCCGGCGGGCGGAGCTCTTAAGGAAAATTTTGGCTCACTATGAGGAATTGTATTTTGCCTATCTTGAGCAGGGTTTTCCGATGGTCCTGCAGGTCTGGCGCGAGCTGAACTGTACCCTGGGGAAGGAGGTTTCCGTGACTACCACCGAAGGAAGCTTTAGGGGGACGGCCCTGGAGCTTAGTGAGGGCGGGTGTTTGCTGGTCCGGAAAGCCTCGGGGGAAATTGTGAAAATCATGGCGGGGGATGTCACCTTGTGTTGCGACTATTTTGACAATTAATTAGATTGACATGATGTTTTGACCATTTTAGTACCTGCTATTAATACCAGACTATAATAAATTTTTCCAAAAAACATTGGATAAATGCGACTTTTTGTCCAAACCAAATTAAAGGCTAGTTAATTGTTATAATTTTGATATAATGATAGTATGCGTGTATCTACGGTAATTTTACCGCTCCAAGCCGCATACTATTCTTTTATTATGGGCCGGGAAAGCTCATTCAGCATTGTACATAGCTTCTTTCGGTACGGCTCGGCAAAGTCTTGAACAGCATACTCAAGAACGAGCAGAATGGAGGTGGGTGTTAAGCGGGAAGTGTACTTTGGTTATTTGCAGTGGGTTGTATACAGTATTTAATGCCGATGCTGACAGGAGAGATCGTGTTAATCAGTGCAGACTGAGCATAGAGTTTTAAAACATCAGGAAAAAATTGGGCAGGTTAATTAAGAGCTCCCCCTAAGCAAAAGCGAGTGCCAAAATCCTTAAGGATAATCAAGAAAAAGAGAGGGTGATTCCGAAGATGGGGACCAAAGAAAAAATAGCGGAACTACAAAAACGGAGCGCAAAGATTGAACTAGGTGGCGGGGAAAAAGCGATTGAGAAACAGCACAATGCCGGGAAACTTACGGCCCGGGAAAGGATTGTCAGGCTCCTTGACAAAGGCTCTTTCACGGAACTGGATAAGTTTGTGGTTCATCATTGCACTAATTTTGGCATGGCGGAAAAGGAAGCACCGGGGGAAGGCGTCGTGACGGGATACGGCACGATCAACGGACGTCTGGTTTTTGTTTATGCTCAGGATTTTACCGTGCTTGGGGGATCATTAGGAGAAATGCATGCGGCCAAAATCTGTAAAGCATTAGACTTAGCGATGACCACGGGAGCTCCGGTGATTGGCTTAAACGACTCCGGCGGAGCACGGATTCAGGAAGCGGTGAACGCTTTGTCCGGCTTTGGGAAAATCTTTTTCAAGAATACGCAAGCGTCCGGAGTAATTCCGCAACTTTCCGTAATTATGGGACCATGTGCCGGAGGAGCAGTATATTCGCCGGCCTTGACCGATTATGTTTTCATGGTCAAAAAGATTTCCCAGATGTTTATTACCGGACCTCAAGTCATTAAGGCGGTGACCGGTGAAGAGGTAACCGCGGAAGAATTAGGCGGCGCCATGACCCATAATAAAACCAGCGGGGTTGCCCATTTTGCCGCCGAGGATGAAGAGGATTGCTTCGGACAGATCAGGCGGCTGCTCAGCTTCTTGCCTTCCAATAATTTAGAGAATCCTCCTAGAACCGATACCGGCGATGATCCCGGTCGGATGGATGATTTTTTGAATGAAATCATCCCGGACAATCCCAATGCGTCTTATAACATGCTGGATGTGATTACCCGGGTCGTGGATAACGGGGATTTCATGCAGACGATGGAACATTACGCCCCCAATATTCTGACCGGTTACGCCAGGGTCAACGGACAGGTCATCGGGATTATTGCCAATCAGCCTAAGGTGATGGCCGGCTGCCTGGATATCAACGCTTCCGATAAGGCCGCCCGGCATATCCGTTTTTGTGACGCCTTTAATATTCCGGTGGTGAATTTCGTGGACGTACCCGGTTATTTGCCCGGAATGAACCAGGAATACGGCGGGATTATCCGTCACGGGGCCAAGCTGCTCTATGCTTATTCGGAAGCTACGGTTCCGAAGATTACCATCGTTACCCGTAAAGCGTACGGCGGTTCTTATTTAGCCATGTGCTCCCGCGATTTGGGCGCAGACCATGTGATGGCCTGGCCTACGGCAGAGATTGCGGTCATGGGGGCGGAAGGAGCGGCCAATATTATTTTCCGCAAAGAGATTGAGGCGGCGGAAAACCCGGTGGAAAAACGGGCCGAAAAAATCGCCGATTACCGGGAAAGGTTCGCCACTCCCTATGTGGCGGCGGAAAACGGCTTTGTGGATATGATTATTGAACCGCGGGAAACTCGTCCCCGCCTGGCCAATGCTTTGGAAATGCTGGCCACCAAACGGGAGACCCGGCCGGCCAAGAAGCACGGCAATATCCCGCTCTAACGGGCCTGGCGTGAAAGGAGGGTAATTGATGCAGACCTTAATGTTCGGACTACAAATTGCGGCCATCGGAATAGGCATTGTATTTGTAGGTCTAATCTTTTTAATCATTGTGATCAAATGCTTGGGGAAAGGCGTCGAAGCGTTCACGAAAAAAACGGTTTCCGCCGATGTTGCGATGTCCGTTCCTGACGACCAGGCGCCGGTTTCTCCGGTGAAAGTTGAAGAGCAGGAGGACGAAAACGAACTTATTGCGGTAATCTGCGCGGCCGTAGCCTGGATGTTGCAAGGCCAGGGGCAGATTGTGACGATAAGACGGGTCAAAGAAGAAACGACTCCCGGTTGGGCACTGTCCGGTCGGCAGGAAACGATGAGGCTTAGGCAAATTCTTTAAAGAAAATCCTGAGAAAATCCCGAGAAAACCCCAAAGTACTGCCGATTGATAAATAATATCCGAGGAAAAGGAGAGATAATCCATGAAAAAATTTCGCATAAATGTGAACGGGAAAAGCTATGAAGTCGAAGTGGAAGAACTGGGCACAAACGGAACAAGCGGTACCGTAACGGCGCCGGCCGCCCAAGCCGCACCGGCAACACAAGCGGCAACTGCCGCTGCCGCTCCGGCCGCACCGGCGGCTGGTCCTGTTTCCACGGGTGCTCCGGCTGCTCCGGCTGCTTCCCAACCGGTCACGCCGGTTGCCGCCGGAACGGAGGTTATTACGGCACCGATGCCCGGGAAAATTATGTCCCTGAAGGTTTCGGTAGGGCAGCAGGTTAAAGCGGGTGACGTGATCTTAATCCTGGAAGCCATGAAAATGGAGAACGAGATTTTCTGCGGTGCCGCGGGCACCGTAAAAGAAATTCGCGTTAGCGAAGGAGCGACGGTCAATCCCGGCGATGTTTTAGTGGTGATTGGCTAAATATGGGTTAGGCAGGGAAAAAATCATGAGGGGAAGGAAGTAGGACGATGGAAATAAATATATCACAAGCCTTTTATGATTTGGCAACGAGTACGGGCTTTTACACCATCACCTGGCAGCAATTACTGATGCTGGTCATTGCCTGCGTACTTTTATATTTGGCCATTGTCAAGGGCTTTGAACCTTTATTGCTACTACCCATTGGCTTTGGCATGCTTTTGGCAAACATCCCCCACGCCGGTTTAATGAGCCCGCCCCAGCCCGGGATTGATCCTTTTACAGGGAATGAAAGTACTACTCCCGGCGGTTTGTTATACTATTTATACCAAGGGGTAAAACTGGGGATTTACCCGCCGCTGATCTTTTTAGGGGTCGGGGCGATGACGGATTTCGGCCCGTTGATTGCCAATCCGAAAACTTTGTTGTTAGGAGCGGCGGCTCAGTTGGGGATCTTTCTTACCTTTATCGGGGCGCTCTTATTAGGCTTTAATCCGCAGGAAGCCGGTTCCATCGGGATCATCGGCGGAGCGGACGGCCCTACGGCCATTTTCCTGACCAGTAAGCTGGCACCGCATTTGTTGAGCGCCATTGCCGTTGCCGCATACTCCTATATGGCGTTGGTCCCGATTATCCAGCCGCCCATCATGCGGCTTTTGACCACCAAGAAAATGCGGATGGTCGTGATGGAACAACTGCGTCCGGTCTCCAAACAGGAAAAAATTATTTTTCCGATTGCGGTGACGATTATTGTATCCTTGCTTTTACCTGACGCGACCCCTTTGATCGGAATGCTGATGTTCGGCAATCTCCTGCGGGAAAGTGGTGTGGTGGGGCGCTTGTCTGATACGGCGCAGAACGCGTTAATGAATATCGTCACGATTTTCTTAGGGACAACGGTCGGTGCCACCGCCAGCGCCGAAGCCTTTTTAAATCCGAGGACCTTGGCCATTCTCGGCCTAGGCTTGGTGGCTTTTTCATTCGG
>DGEB01000041.1:0-36784 GCA_002385735.1 Peptococcaceae bacterium UBA3937 | reverse complement strand
AACTTCCTTTTGATGCATGCCATGGGACCGAATGTAGCCGGCGTTATTGGCTCGGCCGTGGCCGCCGGGGTGCTTTTATCCCTCTTTGGTTAGCTTAAAGCTGTGCTTTTTGAAAAACGGGTGATGACCTGGTAAAAGAATAGAGGATTTAAGCTGTGGATGAAAAAACCGGTAGCGTCTGCTTTTAAAAAGCAAAAAAACGTTGCCGGTTTTTGCTGTTTTGAAAAAAGTGAAATTAGCGCACAATAACTTTGGAGGTGATGGGGTGTCCAAATATAAAAACTCGTTAAAAATGAAAAAAAAGGACAAATGGCAAAGGTTAAAATACGAAATAGCGCAGGAATTCGGCTTGCCCGGGCAAAGGGACCGTCTTTCGCCGGAGCAGGCGCAACAGGGAGCGTTCAAGGAAACAGCCCCCAAAACGGCCCGGTGAAATGGGAAAAGGTTCTAACTACAATCGTTTTTTAGAATGTATAAAATATTTTTGTCCGGCTAAAAATAAGAATAGTTCAAGCAAAGGAGGTGACACCAAGCATGCCTCGGAATACGAACAAACCTGCCGTCCAGGGGGCGGCGCAAGCCCTTGACCAGTTGAAATACGAAATTGCGGGCGAACTGGGCATCACTAACTATGCGCAGATTGACAAAGGGCAGCTCACTTCTCGTCAGAACGGTTATGTTGGTGGCTATATGACCAGAAAGCTCGTGCAATTTGCGGAAGAAGCGTTATCCAAAGGACAGATGGTGTAACCTGCTTGCTCCCGTCGGATAATTTTGATGGATAAATGAAAAAACAAGCAGTGGTCATGTTGATCACTGCTTGTTTTTATTAATAATTAAAAGCTGCCTGTTTTAAAACATAATTTTGATTTATATGCCTTAAAGGTAATCTAGTGAAGGTAATGTTCCACTTCCTGCGGTGGGATGCCGGGATGCAAGGCCAGGGCTAAGGCCATGGCGATGATTTTGGCCGTGTTGGTAATGAGTTCATCGATTTCCTTGGGCGTGACCATTAATTGCCCGCCAAAGGGCTCCAGCACCTGATTAATCATTTGTTGGACCGCCACCGGTTGTAAGGCTTGATAAACAGCACGCAGGGCGGGTGTGTTTTGAAGATGGTTAAACAGGTTTTCCATGGCCTGGTGGGCAATCAGCCCGGCGTGCACCACCGTAGGAACCCCGATGGCGATAACCGGCACACCCATGGTTTCCTCATTAATCCCGACCCGCTTGTTTCCGATCCCTGAACCAGGGTTAATCCCGGTGGTGGCCACCTGAATGGTGGAGTTGATTCTTTCCACGCTCCCGGCGGCCAAAGCGTCAATCGCAATAATAAAGTCGGGCTGAATCCGGTCGACGGCTCCTTTGATCAGTTCCGCGGTTTCAATGCCGGTAATCCCTAAAACACCGGGGGCAAAAACACACACCGATCTTAACCCGTGCCGCAGTTCTTCCGGAGCATACTGGAAAAGATGGCGGGTCGCCATCGAAAATTCGATTACTTTTGGTCCTAACGCGTCGGGAGTGGCGTTCCAGTTTCCCAAGCCTACCACCAGGATGGTGCTGTTTTCCTGCAGCGGAAGGATTGTTTTTAGTTTTTCCGCGAGGATTTCGCCGATTTTTTTATGTACCATTTTGTTGTTCTCCCGGAGTGCCGGCGAATCTAACGTAATATAACTGCCGGGAGCACGGCCCATCATGGCGGCTCCTTGTTCATTAAGAATGGTAATGGTTTTGATCTGCCCGTATTCAAAAGGCATCTCTTCCATTTTCACGCCCGGGATCTCTTGTCCCGCATCGCCTCTCAACAGGTCATGGGCTTCTACGGCCAGGTCTAACTTAATGTTCAGCAATTTATATAGTTCGCTTCTTTGCATCAAACATCCCTTCCCTTTATTGTGTAGTAATTTTGCTGTTAAAAGTTTTCCCCAATCAGAAGAAAAAAACCAACTTCTTCCGAAGAAAAAGAAGCAGTTCCCCGGGGAAAAACCGGCTTCCAAGAAAAAAGCGAATTTCCAAAGGAAAGAGGGAGTTTCCGGAAAGAAAAAACCCAGCTTCCGGGGAAGTTGGGTTAACATAGCATGAAAAGAGAACTTTGAGGAAGGAGTAGCCGGTGGTTTATGGTTGACAATAATAGTATTTGTCCAAAGGAGCTTTTTATCCTGGCAAAAAATGCAGTTGAATCATTAGAATAAAGCGAAAGAATAAGGGAAAAGCCTAAAAAAAGCGGGGAGAAGCAAATTGCGGAAAGATATTGAAACTTTATTGAGAAAATTGTATATTTGTGGTATGATTTTTTAGAAGGAGTGTGCACAGAGGGTGCGAGTCATTGCCGGGACGGCCAGGGGACACCTTTTGAAATCCCTGAAAGGGCTGGAAACCAGGCCCACCTTAGACCGGGTGAGGGAAGCCGTTTTTAATACGATTGCTCCGAAAGTGCCCGGCGCAAAATTTCTGGATCTTTTTGCCGGAACCGGCGCGATTGGGATCGAAGCCTTGAGCCGGGGAGCGGCGTACTGTTGTTTTAACGATCACAACATGAAGGTCTGCCGGGTGATTAAAGAAAATTTACAGAAATGCAAGCTTGACCGGTGGGGTCAGGTTTATCATATGAACGGGCTGCAACTGCTTCATTTTCTTGCCCAAAAGGATCCGGTCCAATTTGATTTGGTGTATTTGGATCCACCTTATCATTTTCAGGATTATGCGGTTTATCTGCAAAAGTTGGAGGATTTAGGGTTATTGGCGCAGAATAGTATGGTTATTGCGGAGAGTAGCAAAGAGCTTTCCCTGGATGAACGGTACCAAGGGTTAGTTTTATGGAAAAAGAGCCGCTATGGGGACACGCTGGTGTGGTACTATAATTTGTTAGGGGAGGAATAAAAGTGGATATTCTACAATTGCTGGACGAATTCGAAAACACGGTGGAAGAAAGCACGCGCATTCCGATGACGAGCAAATTAATTGTCAACGAGGATATCCTGTACAATTTTGTAGACAAGTTGAGAGCGATGCTTCCGGAATCGATTCGCGAGGCGGAATGGATCCTCAGAGAAAAGGAACGGATTATCGAGGAAGCAAAAAAAGAGGGCCAATCGATTATTGACAACGCCAATAATCGCTTGCAAAGAATTACCGATGAAACGGAAATTGTCAGGCTCGCCAAAAGCCAGGGCGATGAAATAGTGAAAAACGCCCAAAACATCGCTCGGGAAATCACGCAAGGAGCCTTTACATATGCCGACGAAGTGATGGTGCGGTTACTGCAGGAATTAGAAAAAACCATGAGCGTGATCAACCAGGGACGGGAAGAAATCAGGAAGAATATCCACGATAAAAATGAATAAGCCCTAAAAAAGATGGTTCGGAAGAGGGCGCATCAGTTTTGGCAGGAACAGTAAGGCCATTAAAAGACTGGAAATCACCTGGACATTATTCCTTGGGTAAAAAAGATGTAGAAATTGTTGTAAAAAACAGTAGAATTGTAATATAGTAGAGTAAAGTATTGCTATCTTGTCAGAGTATGATAAAATATTATTAAGAGAATTAGGTAATTCCAGACAATATTTTAGGGTTTTGTTACAAGAATAAAGAAGATTGTATTAATTCAGGAGATAAATTCCAGCCAGGGGATCGGCATACTCTTAATGAAGGAAGATGGTATGATGAGCGATGAAAAAATTAAGGATCTGCTTAAATATCGTTTTAATATTGTTCCAGTTTACCTCAGCGTTCAAAATATACAAGAAGGTGTGCCCGAGTTAATCAGTAAGGAATTAGCGTTAAAACATGTGCTGATTCCTTTTAAACAAAGTAGCTTTCGACTGCTGGTCGCGATGGCGGATCCCTTTGATACTACTGCGATTGAAGAGATCCAAAAAGTGACTGGCTTAACTGTTTTACCGCGGAAAGCCGAAGCAAACGAAATTTTAGAAATGATTGAGTATTTTTATAAGGATGATTCTTCAAAAAGAAAATCGATTCAGGGTCTTGATGATTATGACGACGAGGACGAAGAGGATGTAGGGTTACTTCGTAGAGTAAAAAGCAAAAAAGCCAAAAAAAATGCCCGGAAAGCTTATGCCGATGATTCGGATGCAGAAGAAGTGGTCTATGTGGATGAAGATGATTTCGATGTGGATGATGATTTTGCCGATGAAGATGCAGAAGATGAAGAAATTGAGCTTGCCGACGAAGATGAAGAACTGGAAGATGCAATCGAGGATGAAGTGGAATTTGCCTATGAGGATGATGAAGAAAACGAAGACGAAGTTGAAGAGGAATTAGAATTAGAATGGGAAGATGATTTAGAAGAAGTGGAAGAAGATGATGAAGTGATTGAAGTGCTGGGAGACGATGAAGAACCCGAAATGGAAGATGAAGATGAAGAGGAGGAAGTCATCAGTACCCGCAAAAAAAGAAGCAGCTTAGCTGAGCCCCGCAAGGCGTCTCTTGCCGCCAAAAAAGCCGGGAGAAAAACCAGTCCTGCCGTTATTGTTTCTGATGAAGCTGATGATGAAGATGACGAAAGCGTCGCCAGTTTGTTGTCACGGGTTTCGAAAAACAAACTGGCCGGCAGCAGTTCCGTGAAAAAGGTTGCTGACCAAAGCGGCGCTTCCGTTCCTGATAAAAAGAAAACCACGCCATCAGGCCAGGGAAGATCGAGTTTAGTGACTAAAAGATTAAAAGAACTGGCCGGACGTTCGATCCACACGGAATCCCTGGTGAAAGATGCGAAGAAACAGGTTAGCAAAGACGCTCGCAATTATAGCAATAATATCCAGGAACAGTTGGAAGAAATCAAATTGGAAATTAATCGCGCTTTACATGAGGAAACAAGAAAAGGCAAAAAAGAAGAAGATCTGGCGAGAATTTTCGACCGGAGCAGCGCCAAGAAAGAGCTCGAGGAAATTGAACAAGTAACGAAGATTGAAAAGCTTGATAACTTAGAGCGAGCCGAGCGTCGAGAACAGCAAAAGCGACAAATTAAGCAACTGCTGGAGCAAAGGGCCAAAGAAGAGCAAAAGGAACAAGAGTTGGAATCCCTGGATAATGAGCCGGGCGAAGAATTGGTCGAAGAAGAGATTATCGAGAAGCCAGCAGAGAGAAAAGTCACGGGAAGAAGATTAGGAAGAAGGCTTGCCGAAAAAACAAAAGAAAAGCCGGTGTTGGAAGAACCGGAAGAACCGGAAGAGGTAGTAGTGCCTAAAGAGCCGGAAGAAACGCCGGTCCTTGAAACACCAAGGAAAAAATCGCTTGCTCAACAACGCAAAAAGAAAAAGGTCGAAAAAATTGCCACGGAAAGCCTGGTTGAGGAGGAAGTGGTAGAGGAGCCGGCGGAAAAAGTTATCCAAACGGAAGAGCCGCTTGATGACGCCGCTCTAACGGCAACAAGCGCGCAAGTCGACTCGGATTCTGAAGTTGCAGGACAAGATGAAGCTGATTCCCTGTCGCGCTTCTCCAGAAGGGTGAAAACGAAACACCGGGGGAAGCAGGAAAAAGAGGAACTGGAGAACGAAGAGGAATACATTCGCAATTTAAGCGCGCAAACAGGCTTTCCGGCGATTAAACTCAGTGAGGTCACGATCAATCCGGAAATCCCCACCTTGATTAAAGAGAGTTTAGCCAGAAAATATACGCTCATTCCGATTCGGATGGTCAATGGTGTGTTACATGTGGCCATGTCCGATCCGCTTAATGTATACGCGATTGATGACGTCAAAATTGCCACAGGCTATAATCTGGTGCCGTACATTGCCGGCAAAAAAGACATCGCGAAAGCCATCGACTACTATTACGGGCAATTGAGTACCGAAGAAGCTATTGAAGATTTAATGAAGGAAATGGACAGCGAGGCGGTCGATGTTCGTGATAAGGAAGTCCTCAGCACCATCAATAATGCCCCCCTGGTTCGGCTGGTTAACTCCTTAATGCGGCAAGCCGTCACCCTGAAAGCCAGTGACGTCCATATTGAACCCTTCGAAACATATGTGCGGGTCCGCTTCAGGATTGATGGTGATCTACAGGAAATTATGACGCTGGATATCAACACCCATGCAGCCGTGGTGGCGCGGATTAAAATCATGGGGAAAATGGATATCGCTGAGCGGCGGATTCCCCAGGACGGCCGCGTAGAGATGAAAGTGGAGGACCGCAAAATCGATATGCGTTTATCTACTCTGCCCACCGCTTACGGCGAAAAGGTGGTGATCAGAATCCTGGATAAAGACGGGGGCGACTTTAACCGGCACAAACTCGGTTTTTCCGATGCAGCGATGGAAAGGCTGGATAAAATCATCCGTCAATCTTACGGGATAATTCTCGTTACCGGGCCCACCGGTAGCGGTAAATCAAGTACCCTTTATACGATTCTCACCGAATTAAATAAAAGCAACCGGAACATCATTACGGTGGAAGACCCCATCGAATATCGTATGCCGGGAATTAACCAGGTTCAGGTCAATCTAAAAGCCGGGTTGGATTTTGCCAGCGGACTGCGTTCGATTTTAAGACAAGACCCGGATATTATCATGGTTGGGGAGATACGGGACACGGAAACGGTGCAGATTGCGGTCCGGGCGGCGATTACCGGGCACCTGGTTTTAAGTACGATTCATACCAATGATACGGCTTCCACGGTCACCCGTTTAATCGATATGGGGGTTGAATCTTATTTAATTTCCAACTCGCTGGTCGGGATCATTGCTCAACGGCTGGTAAGAAAGATCTGTCCGGCGTGTAAAGTGGTGTATGAGCCCGATGCTTTTGAAAGAAAAACCCTGGGCTTAAGGAAAGAAGACGTGGTTTACGAAGGGAAAGGGTGTCCCTATTGCAATAATACCGGTTACAAAGGCAGAACAGCTATCGCGGAAATCATGGATGTAAACTCGGAAATCAAACAAATGATTAATGACAAAAAGAGCGCCGAGCAAATCAAGAGCGCGGCAGTTAAAAAAGGAATGATCACCTTGCAGGAAAGTTGTAAGGAGCTTATTTTAGCAGGTGTCACTACGGTAGAAGAGTTCTTCCGCAACGCATATGTTATGGAATAGGAGCGAGTGGTATGCCAGTATACCAATATGAAGCGATCAACAGCGCAGGAAAGACGGTTAAGGCTGCTGTCGAAGCAACCAGTCAGGATGAAGTAGTTGAAAAAATTAAAGGGGAGCAGCTCTATTTGGTGTCCATCAAGGAATACACCGGAAAAGACATCAAAACGCCCTTTTCTTTGACGAAAATCAGTACGATGGACGTAGCGGTTTTTTGTCGGCAGGTTTCCACCTTGCTGGATGCCGGTATTCCTTTGGCCGACGCCCTGGATATTACCAGCAAGCAGCTTTCGGACAAGCAGTTGAAGAAAATCGTTTCGGAAATTTCCAGTGAAGTGCAAAAGGGTTTTCCCTTTTCGGAGGCCATGAAAAAACAAGGGGTATTCCCTGAATTGCTGGTTCATATGGCCGCCGCCGGCGAGGTCAGTGGAACCATCGATGTGGTGATGAAAAGAATGGCGGTCAACTACGAAAAGGACAGCGCGATCCGGCGCAAAGTGCAAGGGGCGATGGTTTATCCGGTGATTTTAGCCCTGGTAACCATATTCGCAGTTGTCTTTCTGATTACTTCCGTGTTACCGAAATTTGTCGATATGTTTGAAAGCGCTGGGGCTCAATTGCCGGCCTTTACCCTCCTGCTTATTGATCTTAGTGAAGGGATCAGGAATTACTGGTTATTACTGCTGTTTATCCTGTTCCTGCTTGTTTTTGGCACACTTTATTTTATCCGTACGAGCATGGGGCGCAATATCCTTGATATGTTCAAACTAAGGATTCCTTTAATCAAGATGCTGACGGTAAAAATCATTACTTCCCGTTTTACAAGAATGTTAGGCAGTCTCCTGGCCAGCGGTATACCTTTGCTGCAAGCTTTTGAATATGTAGCTTCGGTAGTTGACAACGAGATTGTCAAGGAAAAAATCCTGAAGGTCAAGGATGATATCAGTAAAGGAGCCGAATTAACGGAATCAATCCAGCGAATCGAACTTTTTGAACCGCTCGTCATCAATATGATCAAAATCGGTGAGGAATCAGGGAAACTTGATGATATTTTGGACAAAACAGCGGAAATATACGATGATGAGGTGGAAACAGCCATCCAAAGTCTCACCACACTGGTCGAACCCCTGATGATTGTTTTTATGGCGGGGGTAGTTGGTTTTATCATTATTGCGATGGTCTCCCCGATGTTTGATATCGCTCAAACCGTTGGTGGATAGGTTTTCAGCAAGAGAGCGAAGACGGATGGAGAACAATTGATTAAAAATATAAAGCAAAGGAGGTAGGTGACACTGACCGGGCTGTGCGAAATTAAATGAATACTAATGAAGAAGCGCATAAAGTGAAAAATCTCCAAAGGAGGCGAACTAATGATGAATAAAATGAAAAAAATACTTAAAAATCAAAAGGGTTTTACTTTGATAGAACTGATCACCGTTATCGTTATTTTGGGAATTATTTTGGGAATCGGTATTCCCAGGTACCTACATATCCAATTTAAACAGGAATGGAACTCCGATGCTGTGACATTAAGGAGTGTTTTAAAATCCGCCGAGCTGTATTATGTGCAGAATCCAACGGATGACAGCGTTTCGTTTGGTGATTTAATCAGTCAGGGTTACATCGACGATGTTGTTTTAAAACGGAAAATTGGTAGCGGTGGAGATTCCGAACGGAATGTTGGTTCTGGCGCGTTAAAGCTTAGTGATCATGACAGACCTCAAACCGAAATCAAAATCAATAGTATCACCGGGAAAATCGATTGGGGTGCAATGTCATATGGAAGCGAACAAGATTGGATCGAAGCAATTATAGGTAAAGAACCCGGAAAATAACAGGCGTTGAAGGGTGAGAAAAATTACCGGGGAGAAGTTTGCCTGCTCTCCTCGGTATTTTCTAACCTTCCTACATATGAATTGCGGAGGAATGAAGATGCTGATTTCAGATAAAATCGCTTTTGACGTCGGGGCATACAGTACCAGAGTAGTTGTCGGCAAGGGCTCCATAAACAGTATCGTTGTCAATGAGGCTTTCTCTTTTAATAATCCGTCCGGTCTGGTAGAAGACGGGCACATCATGGATGTTGATGTCTTAAAGGAAGAAATCCTTGATCAATTGGACGACCGGCGCATCAGAACCAAGAATGCCGTTTTTACCATTGCCAGCACCAAAACCATCATGAGAGAAATAGTCCTGCCCTACACCACCATGGCCAAGATTGAAGCGATGCTGCCTTTTGAGTTGGCCAAGCATATGCCGATTACGGTGGATGACTATGTAATCAAACACATTCCCCTGGAAGTTTTCAGAGAAGACAAGCACCGGAGGATCCGGGTCATGGTAGTGGCCTTGCCGAAGTTTATGGTTAAAAGGTATTGGGAACTGTGTTCCAGTGCGGACTTGAAGCCGGTTGCCCTAACCATTCACCTGGCGGGTGCCGCGCATTTGCTGCAGAATAAAAACGACGATCCGCAAGAAACCATGGCCTTGCTTGACCTGGGCCATACCAGTATCAACTGCAGTATCATTCAGGGCGGAAAATTAGTGTTTAACCGCTTGATTCCCCTTGCCAAAAAGGAGTTTAACGAGACGGGAAAAGAAGATTTTTATGATAATACCAATTTGCGTGCCGTCATTGACAAATGGGTCGAAGAAATAAAAATGGTGATCCGTTTTTATCTTTCCTTGAAAAGTGAGAATCGCATCGACAAGATTATTCTTTTCGGGGGAGGGGCTAATATAAAAAATATCGCCACCTATATGGCCGATAAATTGGAAAGGCAAGTGCACGTTTTAAGAGGGGTAAGCAAGATTAAATACAGAGGTAACGAGAATTTTCCTTTGAACTTGTATTTTAATGCGGCAACGGCATTATTGTTTTAATTAGAGGCGGTGAGAACAAACCCATGCAAAAGCATTTGAATTTCTTTACTCCTTACCAGAAAGTACATAAGCCATCTCCCATGAAGAATATCTCCATGGTTTTTCTGGCCATCTTTGTGATTGCCATTGCTTCATATGTCATTTTGCAATTGCAAATGATGATCCTCAAAAAAGGAATTCATGATCGACAACAAATCCTGGACAGCTTTGATCAAATCCAGGTCCAGTATTTGGCCGAGACGAAGCAGAAAATCACCGATTTAACGGTTTTCTGGGAACAGATGGGGCGAACCAAGCAGGCTATCGAGGAGTTGGATAATATCAATCTGGAATTGGTCAAAGCCATTTTTGCGAATGTCCCGCAAGGGGTTTTGTTTAAAGAACTGGATCTGAGCCGGACCAACCTGACCATTATTGGGAAAGCCGATACCCGCGCGGCGATTGCGGAATTGGAATATCACCTGCGGAACAGCGGGCTGTGCACTAATCTTAAAATGATTAATATTATCTTTGAGGATAATAAATTCAACTTTAATTTGCAGGCCGATTTATTATAGGAGGAGGAGAGGAACATGAAGATTGAAGAGAAGGAAAAAACACTGGTTTTCATCCTGGCCGCAGCGGCATTTGTGGTCTTTTATGTCATGGTTCTTCTTCCTTCGACTTTGGACAATATTAAAGCCTTACAGCAAGAAAACAACGAGCTCCAGGCGAAAATCGACGAAGTGGAGCAGATGGGGAATATTATTAAAGATTATAAATTATTGAATATGAAAGTGGCCGCCTTTTTGAAAGGTTATTTTCAGAATTTGGATGAAGAAGCGATCATCCTTTCCCTCGATGATATGGTAAATAATGCGGACATCGGGAATACCGGGATCAATTTTGTCAGCTATGAACCCCTGGAAGGAAGGGAAGAATTAGCCAACTTCCCTTGCCTGACCATTACAGCAGATTTGGAAGGTTCCGCCGGTTCGTTCCTGAAACTCCTTGAAGAAATCGGCAAGTTTAACAAAAAAGTGATGATTAAAGACCTGGTCATGGTGACTGCGGATAATACTACGGATTTTCTGGAAGGACAGTATGGGCTGCAGTTTTTATCGATTAGCGGGGCAGAAGGCGGTGAATCGATTACCTCGGGAACGGTCTTGCCGGGGAATAAAGGAAAAGATAATCCTTTTTCCAGCAGCAGCCCGGTAAACAATTTTCTGCCCAATGTTGATTTAGCTAAGATGTTACTGGACCAAATCAAGGGAGGCAACAGTGATTTTACCTTAACCGCCAAAGCCTATGATTCGGATTTCCCAACGGTTGTTTTGGGATTAGAAAATGACAATAATGCGGAAAGTTACGTCTATGCCAATAATGAAGACGTGGAAAGAGTGGTGATCCGTTTATTCCAAAATGACGAAGGAAAATACTGTTTTGAATACAATACGAAAGAGGTTAGATATCCGGAAATGGGCGAAGAAGCAGAAGTGCCTTTTGTCACCGGTAACGAGCAAATCAAAATGAAAGTATACAGTGATGCACGTCAAAATGCGGAGGACCATAGCGGAGCAGCGCTGAGCATTTATAATGAAACGGATCTTCCTTTTATCATTGAGGTCATCACTGATGACAATCTTAATCCGCGGGTAGAATTCTTTGAACTCCAGGGGAATATTTCCGTCTATGACCACCAAGGCATTCTGCTTCAGAACGGTAGTGGGCGCGTCGATTATGGAACCGAGGGAGCGGATTCCTTCGATGCTGATGAATACGAGGAAGTTTTTTAAGAGGGAGCCAAAAGAGAGATAAGAAAGACGGAGCGAAAGACCAACGGTAAAGAGGGAGGGGGTAATATGGCTATTCAAAACAAGGAAAAGGGCTTTACTTTAATAGAAGTACTGATTGCCGCTGTGATTCTTTGCGCGATCTTTCCTCTTACTAATTATTTCCTCAATTCGATGAGAACCAACAACACCACGGAGGTGCAACAAACCGCGAATTATCTTTGTCAGAAGTACATGGAAGATTATAAAGCCAAAAGCAAGGAAGAATTAAATCCGGGGACCTATAATTTTGATGAAGAAGGGTTACATATCACCGTGCAAATCGAAAGGGATACCCCGGAAGACGAGGTGGATTCCATTACCTTTAACCAAAGGTTTTGCGAGTGTCAAGAAATCCTGACCCTCGTTCATGAAGGGCATGAAAGTGACACTTTTACTGTCGGCGATGAGGTGTTGATGAAAATCCATGACCGGGTCGGCAAGGTAATGGTTTCCTTTTTAAAAGGAAACAGTACTTTAAAGGAAATTCAATTAAGTAATGATGGGAACAGACTCATTATTTATACCAGAAATGATCCCCAACTTACAATTAATGTAAAAAACAGCCTCCCTGTCGATGGTTCCGGGGCTCAACCGAAGTTTTATGTTTATGATTTATCCGAACCAACCAAGAATCGTTTCAAGATTAAAAAAGCCACCGACCCGGGTGAGGTGGAAATCTCTAAAGATCCGCCATATTTGAGTCAAATTGCCGGGGCGACCATTAAGGTCCTGGTTAGCGACGATAAAGGGAATGTCTTGGCGAAGGCCGGTCAGACGAGAAAAATCGGGTTTTAGTTGTTTTTAAAGGGGGAGAAGCTCTTGTTTAAGCATTGGTTCAGGAAATTAAGCACGGAGCGAGGCTCTACAATGGTTATGGTTATCGTAGCCATTGTAATTCTTAGTACCATTGGCCTGGCGATCCTTTCGTTAAGTCTTGATAATTATCGCCTGAGTTTGTTCGATCGCACCTCCAATTTGTCTTTTTATATGGCGGAGTCCGGTTTGGAACAAGCCTATGAGATTATTTTCAGTACGGTAAAGCAGGCGGTGGAGATGGGAAAAATTTCTGTAAATAATACCATTGAAGTCTGGATTGAAAAAGAAAAACAACGTACTCAAACCGGGGGAGGAACGGGTGGTTATAATCCCACCTATAATAGCCCTTTTCTTGATACATACGGCAATCCTTACTATGACAAGATCTATGAAGAACTTGGCAAGCCCGGTTTCGTTTTACGGAAGGACTGTGAAAACGCCTTTAAACTGGCCTTCCGGAAATTTATCAACGATCATCTGAAGAATTATTTGAATGATGCCAGCAATTACCGGGCGATTAGCAACATCAGTTCTGATCCGCCGAAGATCACCATCGAAAAAATCAACAACGGCGATCCCGGTAGGAAACCTTTCGAAGATTTAGACGATGGGGATTCCTGCTTAATTACCCTCAGTTCGGTATATGACAAGGAAGATGATGAAGGCAAAAAGACCCCACAAAAGGTGGTCATGAGTTTTGAGATAACCGTTCCTACCTACTTGCCCAGTGCGGCCGCAACCAGTGTCAGTATCGGTGAGGTGCACGAAAATCCCATTTGGAACTATGCTTTGGTTTCCAGTGAAAACAATATTGCCTTTATTCACGATGGTTTGAAGGCCGAGATTATAGGCGATGTTTATTGTCGCGGTTATAATCCTAAGGCTACGTTGGTTAAAGCTTATTCTTCCCAGCCTTATCGTCCTTTCGACGTGGACATTCAGCCTACGGAGGATGAATTTGTTACCGTGGAAGGGTTGACCCTGGCCAAAACAGCCCGCAATACGAATGGTATTAACGTAACCATTGACGGTAATGTGTCTTGTTTAAACAATATTCAGCATCAGGGGAATATCCTCGGACCAATGGTTGATACCGACGGAGACGGAATCAGGGATTGGCTAGATAATGACCATGACAATGACGGTATTGAGGGCTGGGATGACGATGACTTTGATAACGATGGAGAACCGGATAGCACCGATGATGACGATGATAACGACGGTATTTTGGATAAAGACGACCCCTACCTTGGGGAGATCCCCGTCGGGGTTTCCACCCACAGTAAATTAACGATCAAAAAGAATGTTTATACCCACAATGTGGTTATTAACAATTTATGTGAAGAGGATGAGATCAAAATAGAGGGCAATGTTTACACTTCCGGTCACCTGATTTTGTACGGTACATCTTCCATTAATATTGACACATGGTATAAAATGCCTGCCAGCACTGAATTAATCCAATCGGATGTCAACACTAAAGGCGGGCACATCAGTGTAGCGAATACCGTTGAATTGGATTTAAGTAGGGATGCGCATCGCAAGATCTTCAATGAGCTTAAATTTAAGCAGATTGAATTCGCGGACCTGAGGCTCTATGTGCACTCCAGCTTTTTTGGCAATGCGAATAATGATGCTGCTCATACCTTCGGTGATTATTTCCACGGACAATATGGGCCGGGCGGTGAAGGATCAACCAGAAACAATCCGGCAAAAGAAGTTTTCTGGGTAAATAGTGATGAAAGTAAATTATTTGTAATCGAAAAAGGCTATTCCTTTGATCCGGCGAATTTGCCTCCCGCTACGAAAGTTCTTTATGTAGATTCGCCCTGTAAAGGGGTAATTCTTAACAGGGAGCATGTTAAATTCTTCGGTAACATTACTTTTACCGGCTTGGTTATTGCGCAACATTGCATCAGTTTTGCCAGTCCCTCGAATTTTAAATTCATTGCCGATCCGAATTATGTGAAACAAGCAGTCATTGACCGGGAAGAAAAAGGTTTACTCAATCCCTTCCATTATGACCCTCAAGCCGGAAAGTTAAGCTATCCTGAATTAAGCAATTTCTGGACTGAAAAGAAGCTGGTGTGGGAAGATAGTAGCAAAGCGGTAGTGAGTACCAGCAGTTTTGAAACCGGTGATTTAATCAAGATTAGGGATTGGGAAAAAGCTAAGTAGAACCTGAGGAAAGATAGGGGAGTAATCATGGGAAAGAGCTTGAAGTTAAACAGTAAGGGCTTTACGCTGGCGGAACTAGTCATTTCCCTCGCCGTGGGCGGCTTTGTCCTTATCGCCATCCTCTCCGTTTTAGGGCAAAACCTGCGCTACAACAAGATGGCCCAGGACCAGATTTTCATACAAGACCAGGTGCGGGATACGATCCAAGGGGTCAGCAGATTGATTATGGATAAGGACGAGTTCACTCCAAGGACTAATGGCGCCGTTTTCAGACGCTTATTGCCCACCGGCTCGCTGGAAGAAGTGGAATTTATCCATGACCCTGGCACCGGCGAATTAAAATATGTTTTAAACGGGAACGCAACGGTCCTGGCCAGGGATATTACGGCCATTTCTTTCAAACAAGGAGAAAAAGATGACGGCACACCGATTCCCAACCTGATCGAGCTAACGGTCAAAGGGGAAAGAGGCCGAGCCAGCTTTGAAATTACCGAAAAAATAGTTTTACGGAACATGAATTAAGGGGTTCTTGCTTGTTTTGCCTTTTAATGCAGCTTACGGTGTATTTGGTTGATGCCCAGGGCAAGCAAAGCAAGAGCGAAAAGCGTGCCCAAGCTATAGATGAAAAGCCGGCAGGCCGCGCCAAAATTAAAGAGCAGTAAAGGGAAGAAAGCTTTGGGCTCGGCTAAAAGAGTCAAGGCAGGCGCGCTGGGCAGGGAAAGCCGGTCCTGGTTGAAGGTTAAAAGGTAAGTCAGCAGACCTGCGAGCACGCTATGGAGCAGCCTGCTGCGGTAATAGAGGCGAGGGCTGATGTCGGAACCGGCTAAGACCCCAGTGACTTGTGCTTGAATGGAAAGCCCGCTCCAGCCTAAGATTATGCTGGCTAGAATCGCTTTTTCCCGGAGCGGGGCCGTGGCTAAAGAAAGCTCTTTCAGGCCGAGGGTCATTTCCCAGAAAGCGGTGGCTAAGGCGGCATCCATGCCGGCGGTCGGGGTCAGACCGATTATGGCCAGGAAAAGGGCACAGGGGTATTCGAAAAGAGCCTGCAGGGAAGTTACCTGCAGGAGCTTAAGCAAGATGGCAAAAATAATGACAAAACCACCGATGAGGCAAATATTGTTCACCCCGTTGGTGATGGCCGTACGCATCATTTGCGCCCAGGGCGGGCGCTTTTTTTGTGCCTGAAGCAGCGCCTGGAGGCTGCGCCGCAGCAGGGGTTGCCCCAGATGATGCCCTTGTGGCGGCCGGGGCGCTTTTAGCCCCAGCAGGATGCCGATAAGGATGTTGGCCAGGTAATGAGCAACGGCGAGGAGGACGCCGAGCAAGGGATATTGAAACATCCCGACGGCCACCGCCCCCAGGATAAAAAGAGGGCTGGAATTATTGGTGAAGGCCACCAGCCGTTCCCCTTCCGCGATGGTGCACTGTTTTTCCTCACAAAGGCGTTTGGTCAATACCGCGCCCATGGGAAAGCCGGAGGTAAAGCCCATGGCCACCACAAAGGAAGCCGCCCCGGGTAGATTAAACAAGGGACGCATCACCGGTTCCAGCAGTACCCCCAGCATTGGCACCACCCCGATTTTGAGGAGGATTTCGGCGATGACCATAAAGGGAAAGAGCGCGGGAACCAGGGTGGTTGCCCATAGCTCCAGTCCGGATAAGGCCCCCTGGTAGGTTGCTTCCGGCCAGAACAGCATGGCCAGCAAGAGCAGGGTGATGCCGCCGGTCAAAAAAGCGGAGCGCATAAAAACACCTTCCCATTCTATAATCCAAAGCACATCGTTATAGTATATGGGAAGGACAACCGGACTAGACCATTTTCACTTTTCCGCATCTAGTAGGTATCTACTGGTGCTTCATTTGGTCATTCTCTTGTGTGGAGTCATTCCTTGGTGGTTTCACCCGCCGACTTTTCACCGGCCGACGCCGGGCAAAAAACGGGCTTGCGCAAATAGTCAAGGTTTCCCTGGCGCCTTGCGGCGTCCGGGTAGAGTAAGCTATATAAATTCGTCGCCCGGACATCAAATTCCCAGAACTGTTGAAGGCGGCTATCCGGGAGATACTTTTTAATTTGGCTGCCCTTGGTAATCAGGGGAAGGACGGCCTTTTGTTTCATCATTTTCAGCAAACCCTGTCCTTTCGGGGTGAAGCCCAACAAACGCAAGTATGGTGGACCTTCCGACAAAAGGGTTTCTTCCTTTTTGGTATAGTTTAAGAGCAGGTGGATTAAGAAGCGTTGCAGGCGGGTGTAAGGATAGCGTTTGGTTTTCAGGGCGTCAAGAAAACCGGCGATGTTTTCGGCACTTGCCGCTGTTTTTTGAATCCGGTTTTCCAATCCTTCCGTAACCTCGACGATTTGCCGCAGTTCTTCCCTGGAGGCGCGCCGCAAGAGGGTTAAAAGCGGAGCATCAAGCAAGGTCAGGGAAAAGGGGCCTTTTCCGGCACGGTATTCCGCGGCGATGATTTCCTGTGTTGTTACAGGCATGTATTCCGTTAATTCATGTAGTTTTGCGTTTCCGTTCAAGAGCGCCTGGCGCAGGGCGGTGGCACTGGGCAGCTTGTTTGGTTCAAGGGTCCGATCGTGGTAACCGCTGCCTTGGCGTTGGATCATGACGGGAGTGAGGGGGATTTTTTCTTCCTCCAGCACCTGTAAATAAGCCAGGGCTAAGACATTGTTGGGGCTATGCAATAGCCTGTCCTCTTCAGCCAGTTCGGCAGGTAGGGCCTTGGCTCTGGCCTTGGGAAAGGAAGAACCTGTTTTCAGTTCCTGCCGGAGGAGCTTTTGAAAGGAAGCCGGTTCGTTGGCCAAGAGTTTGGCGATTTCCTTGAGGAGGGCAGGCTCAGCCGTTTCCACCCCAAAGGCAAGGTGCGAAACGATTCCGGTGCGGTAAAGGGACAGCACTCCGCCCTTGGCAAACCAGTAAGCACTGCGGGTGGCGTAAAGTACAGGCAGTTCAAAGACCAGGTCCACGCCTTGGTTAAGGGCCATTTGGGCACGGGCCCATTTATCCAGGAAGGCCGGTTCGCCGCGCTGGACAAAATTGCCGCTCATGACGCACACCACCCCGTCGGCGCACGCCTTTTGGCGCGCCTGCTCCAAATGATAGCGGTGTCCGTTATGGAAGGGATTATATTCGGCGATAATGCCCAGCACGTTCATTTATAAACAACTCCTTTACTCAAACCAATTAAATAAAATGAAAATGCGCTGTTAAAAGAAAATCCTTTGACTAAATAGCTATAAGAGAAGTAAAATAGTAGATATATACATAATCGTTATGGCGAGAAAAAGCTAAGAAACAATACTGAAAGGAAGGATGAACAGATGAGCATAATTGATGATATCAGGGCAAAAGCCAAAAAGAATCAGCGCACGATTGTCTTAGCAGAAGGTACGGAAGAACGTACGGTAACCGCGGCGGGGTTAATTGCCAAGGAAGGGATTGCCAAGATTATTTTACTTGGTAAAGTGAACGAAGTAAAGGCGGTTGCCGCCAAGGTCGGGACAGACCTTGCAAAGATCACCGTCATTGATCCGGAGCAATCGGAGAAATTTGATGGTTTTGCGGCAGAACTCTATGAACTGAGAAAGAAAAAGGGGCTGACGGAAGAAGCGGCACGGCAACTGGTCGCCAATCCCCTCTATTTCGGCGCCATGATGATTTATAAAGGGGAGGCCGATGGGATGGTGGCCGGAGCGCAAAACACCACCGGCGATGTCTTGCGTCCGGCTTTACAGATTATCAAAACGGCGCCGGGCATTTCCTCCGTATCGGGAGCCTTTATCATGGTTAGCCCGAAGAAAGAGTTAGGCGATAACGGAATTTTGCTTTTTGCTGATTGTGCGGTCAATCCCAATCCCACGGCGGAACAACTGGCCGAGATCGCCGTGGTGTCGGCACGCACAGCCCGGGCCTTAGTGGGCTTTGAACCGAAGGTGGCCATGCTCTCCTTCTCGACGAAGGGCAGCGCAAAACACGAATTAGTAGACAAGGTCATTGAGGCTACCCGTTTGGCCAAGGAAAAAGATCCGGCATTGATTGTGGACGGCGAATTACAGGCGGACGCCGCGATTGTGGCTAAAGTTGGCGCCTCCAAAGCGCCGGGCAGCATCGTGGCCGGGCAGGCCAATGTTTTGGTCTTTCCGGATTTACAAGCCGGCAACATTGGCTATAAACTGGCGCAACGCTTTGGTGGCGTAGAAGCCATTGGTCCAGTCCTGCAAGGGATGGCCAAACCGGTGAACGATTTATCCAGAGGCTGCAGCGTGGAGGATATCGTGAATACCGTCGCCATAACGGCTTGCCAGGCCGTTGGCTAGAACAGTTGACAAGTGTCCCGGAAATTTGTATAATGAATTGGCTTATAGGGGTGGAGCATATGAAAATCTTTATTGGCAGGTTGCGTAAAGAACTGGGAGCCCGGGAGGAATTTAGTTTCCTTTTGGAGGAGAATCCGCCCTTAGGTGAGGAGGGCGCTTTTACCAAGCCGATTTCCGCCCGGGGCAGTATCACCAACACGGGGGGTGACTTTCTCGATCTGGAGATGGAGATCGATACGGAAGTCGAACTTTCCTGCAGCAGGTGTTTGGAGCCGGTGATCTTGCCATTTCATTTGCAAGTGACGGAACAATACTGTCACGAGGAAGACCGGGGCAAGTATTTTGTTGATGAGGATGACGGGATGATCACTCCTGTAGTTTTTTACAACGATGAATGGCTTGACCTGTCGCCCATTGTGCAGGAAACGATTATGCTGAACATCCCGATGCGGGTGCTTTGTACCCCTGATTGTCCGGGCCTGTGCCCGGTGTGCGGAAAGAACCGGAAAGAGGACGATTGCGACTGTCCTCAGTTTCAACCGGATCCCCGCCTGGAGGTACTGACGCAACTGCGTGCGAAGTTACAATCTTAATTTGTTTACTATAATTTTTAAATATTTTTGTGGAGCTTATCGTATAGGGGAGGTGGGTAGAATGGGTGTACCACAAAATCGTCGTTCCAAAGCAAGAAACCGTCGGAGAAGGGCAGAAATCATGAGACTGGAAGCCCCGAATCTGAATAAATGTCCGAAATGTCACGAACCAAAGCTGCCTCATCGGCTTTGCCCCTCTTGCGGTTATTATAATAACCGGGAGGTTATCGCTCAGGAAGCGGAATAGGACAAGGACGGCCAATAAAAAGGAAAGCCTAACAAGAAGGCTTTCTTTTTTTGGCTCTATGTCAAATGTTGGGGCCTAAAATTCAAACACCGGGCGCTTAGAGGCCGGCGATTGGGTCAATTTTCACCCGGTGATTCGGTCAAAAACAGCCCGGCGTTGACAAAAAGGAGGTTGAATGGCAAGAAGAAAAGTAAACGGAGAGGCTGCAAATGAATCTTACGAAATATAATGACTACGGATAAGTGTAAAGAAAAATAGGAATATTATACTAAATGAGTTGTAATTTAAATATAAAATAGATATAATTAAATAAAAAGCTGATTTGGAAAATTATACAAGGAATGAGATAAGAAAAGGGACGGGGTGATACCTTGGCAGGTGCAACGAAAAATGGGGAGAGGTTTGAGAAGCTGATTGTTGCAGGTATAATGATTCTTTTGCTGTTTAATGTAACCATTGTGCTGATTGCCGTTTTTGATGCCAAGTCAGACTCGGACGGATTCATGCAATTTGAAAAAGAGGAAGGGACCGTTGCTTCTGATCCAAGTGGCCAAGCCACCGACAGTGTTTCTCCTCCTGAGGCACCGGCTGGTGTTGAGCTCGACCAACCACTTTTCGCTGCTGACAAGGATATTCAGATGGCCAATACGGAGGGAAATATAAAAGAAGAAAACGGGAGTACGGCTGCGTTGGATGAGCGGGCGCAAGCTGATGAAAAAAATGATACTGGGCCTGCTGAAACCAGCAAGAAGGACAAAGATGAGAAAGTCGATGAGCCTACCGGGACTAAAAATCAGGCGCGGAACGAATCAACTGCTGATATAAAAAAATCAGCGGATGATAGTAATAAGGATGCAAGGATTATGCCAACAACGGCCACTTTTGATAAAGCCAATCCAGGTCATGTTGTCGTAACAATGGAATTAAACGGAAAAGAATTGGTCGGCTTAAGACACGGTGAGTCCGAATTAAAAAGTTCAGACTGCGTCGTTTTAGATAATAAAGTTACCATCCGCAGTTGTTATTTAATTGAACAGCCTGTAGGCGAGACGAAAATTACTTTTGATTTCTCATCAGGCCATGATCCGGTTTTGACTATAACCATCACCGACACTTCTACTCCGATTAGCGGTCAATCCTCTCCTGTCTCTGAAACTTCTACTCCGGCAGGCCCGGTTTTAACCGGATTATATACAACAACCGACGGCACAAAAATTCGGCTGACGTTTGATCGGGAGATGGCGCCATTACCGCCTGCGCCGGCCGGCTTTACGGTGACTGTAAACAAGGCTGATGTGGCCATTCAGGCAGTAAATTTAGGCACAGTTCCATTGATTGTAGAGCTAACGCTTAGCGAAGCCGTCAGAAGCAATGATGATATTGAAGTAGCTTATACGGCTGGAACGGTAACCGCCCAGGATCGCACAGCCCTGGCCAGCTTTCCGCCGAAAGAGGTAAAAAACAATAGTAACGTGGGGGCTCCAGTTCCGGAGCAGGACACGTTCTATAATAATTTAAACCAGTTGACTGAAGTTAGGTTTCCAAGCGGAAAAATCGCCCAATACCATTATGATCTAAACGGGAATTTAGTTCGGATCGAAACCATTGAACCGGATGCCCAAAACTAAAGCGGAATCATAAAATTCGGCTCTATGTTCATTAGGGTAGCCTTCAAGTGGAAATAGTCCTGATCGAAAAGGTCTTGACTTTTCCACTAAATTTTTACTTGCGTAAAACGCAAATTCCAATTATACTATTTTTATACCAGGTATTGATACCTGGTATTAAAAAGGGGAGAAAGAGATGACAACGTCGAAAAACGGGCCAACAGGAAACAAAAGAAAGAAAAAAAGGATTGGTAAGGAAGAGCGGCAGTTCCGGTTAAGCCAATTGATTAAAGAAAATCCTTTTGTAACGGATGATGAGTTGGCCGCTCATTTTGGGGTTTCCGTGCAAACAATCCGGCTGGACCGGGCCAAAATGGGCATCCCGGAGGTCCGCATAAGAACCCAACAGATGGCGGAACAAGCCCATCAGAAGGTACGCTCCATCGCCGCCGACGAAATGATGGGCGAATTGGTGGAGGTGGAACTGGGACATTTTGCCACTTCCGTGATGGAGGTTACGCCGGAGATGGTAACGGAAAAAAGTAAAGTCTGCAGCGGTGACTATATCTTTTCCCAGGCCAACCGTTTAGCGGCGGCCTTGATCGACGCCGACATTGTTTTGACCGGTAATGCCCGGCTGCGTTTCCGCCGGCCGGTATATTTAAACGAGAAAATCGTGGCCCATGCTTTTTTGGCACGGAAAAAAATCAATAAATATTTGATTAAGGTGATCTCCAAAGTGGGGACCGAGGAAGTATTCATGGGCAAATTTATTTTTGTGGCCAGATAGGGGGTTCAAAGATGCGTATAGTGGTTGATGCGATGGGCGGAGACTATGCTCCGCGGGAGATTGTGCAGGGGGCCTTGCAGGCCTTAACGGTCAATCCGGACTTACATATTATCCTGGTGGGACGGGAAGACGCGATTAAAGAGTGTTTGCCGGAAGGGTACGACCAAAAGCGGGTGACCATTCATCACTGCACGGAAGTAATCGGGATGGATGAGCATCCCGCTCAAGCCTATAGGAGGAAAAAAGATGCCTCGATTACCGTGGCGACCCGCCTGGTGAAGGAAAAACAGGGGGATGCGCTGGTTTCGGCCGGCAGCACCGGAGCCCAGTTGGCGGCGGCGCTGTTTGGTTTAGGACGCCTGGAAGGGATCGAGCGTCCTGCGATTCTTACGGTCATTCCGGGGGCTCATAAACCGAAGCTCCTTTTGGATGCGGGGGCCAATAGCGATTGCAAGCCGGAACATCTGGTGCAGTTTGCCCTGATGGGAAGCATTTATGCGGAGGAACTCCTGGGTATGGTCAATCCGGCCGTTGGTTTAATCAGTAACGGGACGGAAGAGACCAAGGGCAGTGAATTGGTGGTTAAAGTACATCAATTGCTGAAAAATAATCCGGCCATCAATTTTTACGGGAATGTGGAAGGCCGCGAGGTTTTACAGGGGCCGGCAGATGTTTTGGTCTGTGACGGCTTTGTGGGCAATGTAATTCTGAAAGTGTTGGAAGGGATGGCCGTAACTCTGTTCGGTTTGTTGAAAGAGGAATTGCAGAAAAACTTTCGGGCCAAAGCCGGGGCATTGTTGCTGAAGCCCGTGCTGAAGGCGTTAAAAGCGCGCCTGGATTATGCGGAATATGGTGGAGCCCCGCTTTTGGGCGTTGACGGAATCAGCATCATCTGTCACGGCAGTTCCAAGGCTTACGCCATTCAAAACGCCGTCTGCGTGGCGGCCAGTTGTGTGGAAAAGGAGGTGGTTCGGAAACTTTCCGAAAGAATCAAGACGATGAACGAGGCCAAAAAAGCAGATGCTAATTAAACGCATGATTAAGAAGATGATCATCAGGACAAAAGTATAAATATGTTATGCCTTTTGGTGAATTGTTATTGAAAGTGGTGAATATTAAATGGAAAGTGCTCTTCGCCCGGTAGGAATTACCGGATTAGGATCATGGGTACCAGAGGAAACAGTATCGAATTTTGACTTAATGAAGATGATTGATACGACGGACGAGTGGATCGTAACCCGGACAGGTATTTCCGAAAGAAGGAAAGCATCAGAACAGGAAGCCGCTTCTGATTTGGGTGTGCAGGCTGCCCAGAAGGCTTTGGAGGATGCGGGTTTAAAGGCAGAAGAGCTTGATTTAATCCTTGTGGCCACGATTACCCCGGATATGTTTTTCCCGGCCACCGCTTGTCTGATCCAGCATGAAATCGGGGCGGTTAATGCGGCCGCCTTTGACCTTTCCGCCGCTTGTTCCGGTTTTATCTACGCCCTGGCCGTGGGCAGCCAGTTTGTGGCCACCGGAATGTACCGCAATGTTTTAGTGGTAGCAGCAGAGACGCTCAGTAAAATCGTCGACTGGCGCGACCGCAATACCTGTATTCTGTTTGGGGACGGTGCCGGTGCGGTGGTTTTGCAGCCGGTGGAAGAAGGTTATGGTTTTTTAGCCTTTGATTTAGGTTCAGACGGTGCCGGTGCGGATTTGTTAAAGGTGCCCGCCGGAGGTTCGCGCAAACCGGCCACCTTGGAAACGGTAAGGAATAATGAGCACTACATCACCATGAACGGGAATGAAGTATTTAAATTTGCGGTCAAAATCATGGGAGAAACCTCCTTAAAGAGTATCCGGTGCGCCGGTTTATCTCCCGAAGCGGTTGATTACTTTGTTCCCCATCAGGCCAACAACCGGATTATCGATGCGGCCGCCAAAAGGCTGAATCTTTCCGCCGATAAGGTCTATGTCAACCTGGATAAGTATGGCAATATGTCCAGCGCCTCGGTGCCGGTGGCTCTGGATGAAGCCGTCCGGAAAGGGTTCATTAAAAAGGAGCATATCGTGGTGTTGGTCGGCTTTGGCGCCGGTTTAACCTGGGGGTCCTGTGTCTTGAAATGGGCTAAGTAGCTAAGTTCCGGAAATAGTTCAAGCAGAGACGGCCGCGGAAAGGAGCGGTGAACGGTAGAGAAGTTGGAGTGGGGGGAAAAGAGAAGATGTTGAAAACGAGAATCAATGAGCTTTTCCAGGTAGAATATCCGATTTTCCAAGGCGGGATGGCCTGGGTGGCCACGGCCGAACTGGCCGCCGCCGTTTCGGAAGCCGGCGGAATCGGCTTCATCGGCGCGGGCAGCGCTCCTGGGGAAGTGGTCCGTGAACAGATCAGAAAGGCGAAAACGTTAACCACCAAGCCTTTTGGCGTCAATGTCTATTACCTGTCTCCTTTCGTGGAGGAAGTAATCCAGGTGCTCCTGGAAGAAGGCGTCGATTTGATTACCACCGGTGCCGGCAATCCCGGCAAACACATCCCCCTTTTAAAAGAAAAAGGGATTAAGGTTATTCCGGTAGTTTCTTCCGTGGCTTTAGCCAAAAGGATGGAAAAACTGGAGGTCGACGCGGTCATTGCGGAAGGGATGGAATGCGGCGGCCATGTGGGCGAATTGACGACCATGGCCCTCCTGCCCCAGGTGGTTGACGCGGTAAACCTGCCGGTGATCGCGGCCGGCGGGATTGCCGACGGCCGGCAACTGGCGGCTGTGCTCTGTATGGGGGCCGAAGGCGTCCAGATGGGGACCCGCTTTATTTGTGCCGAAGAATGTATCGCCCACACGAACTATAAAAAGGAAATCCTCAGGGCCAAAGACCGGGATACGGTTTTGACCGGTTACAATGGCCATTATGTGCGGGTTTTGAAAAACGAATTGGCTCATAAGTTTGCCAGGCTGATGAAAGAAGGGGCCGATGAAAAAGAACTGGAAGCTTTAGGGGTCGGCCGGTTAAGGGCAGCGGTGATCGAGGGCGACACGCGCATGGGTTCGCTGATGGCGGGACAGGTTGCCGCCATGGTCAACAAGGTGCAACCGGCCCGCGAGATTATCCGCGAGGTGGTGACTGAGGCGGAAGAAGTCCTGGCGCAGCGCCCGAAGCAAGTAATGGTTTAACCGGAAAAAATATAAAAATTAAAGGGAGAAGGACAATGAAAAATAGAAAGATTGCCTTTGTTTTTCCTGGCCAGGGTTCCCAGTATGTGGGTATGGGAAAAGAATTCTACGAACAATATCCAACGGCGAAAAAGGTGTATCATCAAGGGGATGAAAAGCTGGGCTTATTGTTGAGCAAGCTTTGCTTCTACGGTCCGGAGGAAGAATTGCGGCTCACGGCCAACACCCAGCCGGCCATTCTCATCACCAGCGTAGCCATTCTGAAGGTGCTGGAACAGGAAGGAATCCGGCCGGATTACACCGCCGGGCACAGCTTAGGGGAGTACACCGCCCTGGTGGCCGCCGGGTCGCTTACGATTTTTGATGCCGTGGGATTGGTCCGGCAACGGGGGCTCCTGATGCAGGAGGCGGTTCCGCCCGGACAAGGTACGATGGCGGCCATAATTGGCTTATCCATGGACGAAGTGCTGGAAGTTTGTGCAAAGGCCTGCCAAAATGAAGTGGTGCAACCGGCCAATTACAATTGTCCCGGGCAGATCGTCGTGGCCGGGCATACCGGCGCGGTGGAACGGGCGATGGAACTGGCCAAAGCCCAAGGGGCCAAACGGGCGGTGCCCTTAAGTGTCAGCGGGCCTTTTCATTCCAGTTTGTTGTTACCGGTTTCCCAGCGCCTGGCGGAGATTTTGGAACAGGTGCTGATTTCCCGGCCCTGGGTGCCGGTAGTGGCCAATTGCAGCGCGGAATTCACGGAAGATCCTCAGGAAATCAAGCAAAACCTGGTCAAACAGGTAAGCAGTGCCGTGCTGTGGCAGCAATCTGTGGAAAAGCTTTTGTCCGCCGGGGTTACCACTTTCATCGAGATTGGACCAGGCAGAGTGTTAAGCGGTTTAATCAAAAAGATTGATAAAAACGTAGAAATATTTAATATAGAAGATGGTGAATCGTTGGCAAAAACTTTGCTTGCTTTGAAGGAGGCGCAGAGAAATGTTAGCTGAGCAGGTCGCATTAATAACCGGGGCCTCCAGGGGTATCGGGCGGGCCATTGCCCTTGCGCTGGCCCGCGAAGGGGCCATAGTATATATCAATTACAAGAGCAACCGGGCCGCGGCCGAAGAGGTTAAGCGGCAGATTACGGAAAGAGGTGGCCGGGCCGATTGCCTGCAGGCAGACGTTTCCTCCGCCGGTGAGGTGGATGCCATGGTGCAGCAAATTCTGGAACGCGAAGGGCGGATCGATATCCTGGTGAACAATGCGGGAATCAACCGTGATAATTTAATCATCAGAATGAAAGATGAAGAATGGCATCAGGTTATTGAAACAAATCTCAATTCGGCTTATTATTGTCTCAGAGCCGTAGCGCGCCCCATGATGAAACAGCGCCGGGGAAAAGTCATTAACATTTCTTCGGTGGTGGGTCTTCATGGGAATGTGGGACAAATCAACTACGCTGCGGCAAAAGCCGGGATCATCGGTTTGACAAAAAGTGCTGCCAAAGAACTATCCTCTCGTGGTATAATGGTAAATGCCATAGCGCCCGGTTATATTGTGACAGACATGACGGAGCGTTTATCCAGCGAAATTAAGGAACAGGTTGCTGCACAGATTCCTTTGGGACGTTTAGGCAAACCGGAGGACATCGCCAATCTGGCCGTGTTTTTGGCCGGCTCTGGCTCGGACTATCTAACCGGCCAGGTGATTGCGGTGGATGGCGGCATGTTTATGTAAGCTGACCGGTTTCAACTTTTTGGAAGGAGGTGATACCTGTGGATGTATTTGGCAGAATTAAAGCCCTCGTTGCCGAACAGTTGAGAGTAGATGAGGAGAAGATTACTTTAGAAACCACCTTTGATGAATTGGATGCTGATTCTCTGGACGTGGTGGAATTAATTATGGCGCTGGAGGATGAGTTCGATATCGAAATCCCGGATGAGGATGCCGAGAAAATTAAGACAGTAGGTGATGCTGTCGAGTATATTAAGGCCAAGCAATAATCAATACATAATCAATAGGCATGGAAAGACTACGGTGGGAGGTTTCGTGGTAAAGGCTGCGAAGCCTCCTAAAAGTAAAAGCAAGGGGACTTAAGCAGCAGATGGTGCTTAAAGTTGAGATTCGGTACTGGAGGAATTAATGTGAAACTACCGGAGCTTCGGATTGGAAAACTGCGGCCGACCTTACCAATCATCCAGGGGGGGATGGCGGTGCGGATCTCTACCGCCTCTTTAGCGGCGGCGGTGGCCAATGAAGGTGGAATTGGCCTGATTGCTGCCAGTGGGATGACCACCGGCGAATTAAAGGAGGAGATCCGGCAGGCCCGGGCGCTTACCAAAGGGATTTTAGGAATTAATGTAATGTACGCGGTAACTGCTTTTGCTGATTTATTCAAGGCGGCGGTCCAGGAAGGGATTGATTTGGTCGTTTCGGGAGCCGGTTTTTCCAGGGATATGTTCACCTGGGGGAAGGAGGCCAATGTTCCGGTTGTCCCCATTGTCTCCACCGTGAAACTGGCCCAGATTTCCGAAAAGCTGGGGGCTTTGGCGGTGGTGGTGGAAGGGAAGGAAGCCGGCGGGCATTTGGGAACCGCTTGCCCGATGCAAGACCTTGTCCCCGCCGTAAAGCAGGCCGTCACTATTCCGGTTATTGCCGCCGGGGGCATTGTGGAGGGAAAGGATATTGTCCGGGCGTTGCGGCTTGGCGCCAACGGCGTGCAAATCGGGACGCGTTTTGCGGCCAGTACGGAATCCAACGCGGCGCCGAGGCTGAAAGAGGCCTATCTCCAGGCGACGGAAGAAGATATTGTGCTGGTGGAAAGCCCGGTCGGCTTGCCGGGGCGTGCGATCCGCAATTGTTTTGCCGAGAAAATCGCTGCAGGAAAAGCGCCGAAGCCCGATGTCTGCAACAAGTGCCTGAAAAACTGCAAGGGCAATTTTTGCATTATGAAGGCTTTAATCAATGCTCAAAAAGGGAACCTGGAGGAAGGATTAATCTTTGCGGGGGAATATGTGAGTAAAATCAAGGAAATCCTCTCCGTCAAAGAGATTGTTCGCCGTTTGCTGCAGGAAGCAGAGGCTGCCCTTTAGCGCCACATAAGTCATCCGGAAAGGTTATAGAGAGGTCATCTTAAATCAGGCGAAAATTAGTGAGCGGTCATTCCAGGACCACTCACCGTTTATAGAGTGAAGGATATAGAGAGTTTATAGAAAGGCTTAGTGGGTCATGAGTTATCCAGAGGTTTTCCGGAAGATAATTTTAGAAGTAATGGGGTGTAAACTATGAAAAAAAGAGTTGTGGTAACTGGTATGGGAGCGGTCACACCGCTGGGGATCGGTGTAGATGCTTTTTGGCAGGGACTACTGGAAGGGCGTTCGGGAATTGACCGGGTGACGCGGATTGATGTCAGTAACATGCCGACCCAAGTTGCCGGAGAGGTAAAAGATTTTGACCCGGCCGCTTTTATGGATGCCAAAGAAGCCAAAAGAATGGACCGGTTTACCCAGTTTGCGGTAGCGGCGGCCAAAATGGCCCTTGAAGATGCCGGCATCAATCCGGACGTCATCGCCAAAGACCGGGTGGGCGTGGTGCTTGGTTCCGGGATCGGTGGCATGGAAACACTGTTGGAGCAAATCGAAGTGCAAAGGGTGAAAGGACCCGGACGGGTCAGTCCCTTCCTGGTGCCGATGATGATAATGAATATGGCGGCCGGGCAGATTGCAATCATCTTTGGTTTTACCGGTCCCAACCTGACCGTGGTTACGGCTTGTGCCTCCGGAACCAATGCGGTCGGGGAGGCTTTCCGGATGATTCAGAACGGTGTGGCTGATATGGTGATTACCGGAGGAACGGAAGCGGCGATTACCAGCTTGGCCTTTGCCGGTTTCTGCTCCATGAAAGCCATGTCCCGGGTTGTGGATGAACCGGCTAAAGCCAGCCGCCCCTTTGACCTTCACCGTGATGGCTTTGTCATGGGCGAGGGCGCGGGGCTGTTAATCCTTGAAAGTTTGGAATCGGCGCAAAGACGAAAGGCCCGCATCTACGCGGAAGTGCTGGGCTATGGGGCAACGGCCGATGCCCACCATATTACGGCGCCGGCCCCCGGTGGAGTAGGAGCGGCGCAAGCGATGGCCCAAGCCATTGCCGATGCCGGCCTTTTGCCTGAAGACATTGACTATATCAATGCCCACGGTACTTCGACGGATTTGAATGATAAGTATGAAACGATGGCCATTAAGGATGTTTTCAAGGAACATGCGAAAAAGCTGGCCATCAGTTCCACCAAATCCATGACCGGCCACCTGTTGGGTGCAGCCGGTGGAATTGAGGCCATTGTCACGGCTTTGACCCTTTACCATGACAAGATTCATCCGACCATCAATTACGAACACCCGGATCCGGAATGCGATCTGGATTATGTCCCTAATCAAGTCAGAGCCGCGCAGGTCAAATATGCCCTGAGCAACTCCCTGGGTTTCGGCGGCCATAATGCCACGATTGTATTGGGGAAATTCGCGGGCTAGATTAGGGGGAAAAAGCCATGAAGGTGGAGTTAAAAAAGCTACGCATCAAGAAACTAACCGCATTTCTGGAACAACTGCAGATTAAGGAGAAGGTGGACTTGCCCTTGCTCAATCAAGCCTTTATCCATCCTTCTTTTCTTTTTGAAGGAAAGGGTGCCATGGGGGAAGCCCACAATCAACGACTGGAGTTTTTAGGTGATGCGGTGGTGGGTCTGGTGGTGGCTGAGTATCTATATACCAATTATCCCGGCAAATCCGAAGGAGAATTAACTAAAATGCGGGCAGCTATCGTTTGTGAAGCTTCCCTGGTCCAGGCGGCGCGCGCTTGGGGGCTGGGGGAATATCTTCTGATGGGCCGCGGGGAACAGCAGATGGGGGGAGCGAACCGGGACTCCAACCTGGCCGACTGTTTCGAAGCCGTGGTTGCCGCATTGTATCTCTCGTTGGGCTTGAAAAAGGTGAAAAAGCTGATTCTGTCCGTGTTAAAACCGGTGATTGACCATGCGGTCAAAGGGGATTTCGGGGATTACAAAACAAAGCTGCAGGAGTATATTCAAAAGGATCCCCAAAGCAGTGTGCAATATAAAATCTCGCGGGAAGAAGGGCCGGACCACGCCAAGATGTTTTGGGCCGCCGTGTATTTAAACGAGACCGAATTGGCCGTCGGGAGCGGTAAAACGAAAAAGGAAGCGGAACAAAACGCGGCGCGGGAGGCCTTACACAAGTTGGGGGTTAGCTGATGAAAAGAAAGGGCTTGAAAAAACCGTTTACATACCAAAATCCTCTGATCATCCCGTTCTTTATTCCGCACGCAGGTTGTCCTTTTACCTGCGTTTTTTGTAATCAGTGGCAAATCAGCGGTACGGCGGAGGTGGTCCGGCCGGACGAAATTGACGCTTATGTGGCGGCCTATTTAAAAAGAGCGCGCCTGCATCAGGACCGGCATGTGGAAATAGCCTTCTATGGAGGAAGCTTTACTGCTCTCGCTCCGGAAATCCAGACGGCTTATTTGCAGGCGGCGGCCGAGCAGCAAAAAAAAGGGCGGATTTGCGGGATCCGTTTATCCACCCGCCCTGATTTTATCAACCGGGCCATTGTGGAGCGGCTGCTGGCTTACGGCGTAACCACGGTGGAATTAGGGGTGCAGTCGCTGGTGGATGAGGTACTGCAGAAAACCGGCCGGGGGCATACGGCCCAAGATACTCTTTTGGCCGTAGAACTGCTGAGGGAATACCCCTTGCAGCTGGGGCTGCAGTTAATGCTGGGCTTGCCCGGGGACACCCCGGATAGGGCCTGTTTAACCTTAGAGCGGGCTGTGCAGGCGGCGCCGGATTTTGTGCGGATTTATCCCACTCTGGTTTTCAAAGGAACGACCTTAGCCCAATGGTACCTGGCAAAACAATACCGGCCCTGGAGCCTGGATTTGGCCGTGGATACGGCAGCAGCCTGGCTGGGGACTTTTTCTTATTATGAAATTCCGGTAATCCGCATTGGCCTGCAGGCTGCCGAGAACTTTACAAAGGAGCAGGATTTGCTGGCCGGGCCTTATCACCCGGCGTTCGGCGAACTGGTGGCCAGCCGCCTTTTTTTATGGCAAATCGAGGATGGCCTTAAAAGGCTAAGGAAAGGGGCAGAAGCCAGTGAAAATAAAGGCGCGGGGGGACCGGGAAGAGAAGACACGGGTAAAAAACGCCGGAGAGCGCCGGGGGAAAGCCGCGGTGATGAAGAAGGAGAAAGGGGAGTTTTGCAGCTTTTGGTTCACCCCAGTGTGCAGTCGAAGGTGATTGGGCAAAAGCGGCAAAACATCATGTTCCTGCGGGAAAAATACGGGTATAACGTGGTTGTGCTGCCCCGGTCGCAGAAATACCGCCGGTCGGACGAAGAGATCTGGGAAGGGGGAAGCGCAACCCGATCCGGAGAAAAGCCGGAAGCAGGAAAAGATGGAGAAAACGAGGTGGAAGATATCGAAATCAGGACGATTAGTCAAGCAATCCTGATTCCGAGAAAGGAGTTCTTAAAGAAATATCGAATTGAGATAAAGGATGCAACTTTAGGGGAGAGGAATGAAGAAGCAGGTGTATCTGAAGCGACTGGAGATCCAAGGGTTTAAATCTTTTGCCGATAAAACCAACCTGGAATTCAAACCGGGGATTACGCTGGTGGTAGGGCCCAACGGCAGTGGGAAGTCCAATATTGCTGATGCGATCCGTTGGGTTTTGGGCGAACAAAGCGTGAAGTCTTTACGTGGCGACAAGATGGAGGACGTGATTTTTGCCGGCAGTGAAAACCGGCGGTCTTTAGGATTGGCCGAAGTATCCATTACCCTAGATAATTCTTCGGGCCAGTTTCCTTTGGATTATCATGAGATCACGGTGACCCGGCGGCTCTACCGCTCGGGGGAAAGCGATTATTTAATCAACCGGGTGCCCTGCCGTTTGCGGGATATCCACGAACTCTTCATGGATACGGGGATTGGCCGCGAGGGTTTTTCCATTATCGGCCAGGGAAAGGTCGATGAGGTTTTATCCGTGAAGTCCGAGGAGAGAAGGGGCTTGCTCGAAGAAGCAGCCGGAATCGTCAAATACCGTTACAAGAAACGGGAAACCCTGAAGAAACTGGAGGAAACGGAAAACAGCCTGGTGCGGCTGCAGGATATTATTCAGGAACTGCGGATGCAGGAAGAACCCCTGGCACAACAGGCGGAAAAGGCCAGGGAATATCGCTGTAAAAAGACGGAATTGGACAACCTGGAGATCGGCATGATTGTGGAAGAAACGGCCCATTATGAACAGCAGCTGGTAAAAAATGCCGCAAGCGGGCGGGAGTTGGAAATGAGCCTGGAGGAAGCCCGGGCCGGTTATCATCAGGTCCAGACCCGGCAGGAAGAGTACAAGCTGGAGCTGCAGAAAAAAGACGAAGAGCTGGCCGATTATCAAGAAAAAATCTATGAGGAAAACGTTGCTTTGGAAAAGCACGAAAGCCAAAAACAATTAGTGAGCGCCCGCAAGGCGGATTTGCTCCAACGGCAAGAGCAACTGGCCAGGGAACAGGAACAACTGCAACAGGAGGCAGCTTCAATCCGGCAAAAACTGGCGGACCAGGAGGAGCAGGAAGAAGCTTTGCTCAAACAGTTGGCGGCCGATCAGGAAAAGCTGCAACAGTACGAAGCGAAAATGGACGAGGAAAACAGGCGGGAGCAGGCGGAACGCGACCGCATCGAGGATTTGCAGAACGAGCATTTTGAGCTACTGCAAAAAGAGACGGCGGTGCAGAATGATATCACGGCCTTAAAACAGCGGATGATCCTTATACAGAAACAGGAAGAGCAATTCAACACCAGGGAAAGCCAGATGAAAGCCGAAATGGCGGCCATTATGGAGAAGCTGGCTGATTTGGAAAAGGAAGCCCAGGATAACAGCGCCAAGCTGGCTGATTTGGAACAGGAATTAGTCGCCAGGGACCAAAAATATCTGGAGAAAAGAGAAAAACTAAAGCAGCGGCAGGAACAAAACCAAAAGCTGAAAGAGGAAAAAAGCAACCTGGAATCCCGCTACCATGTGCTGTTGGAGATGGAGAAGGAAGGACAGGGTTATGGGCGTGGCGTGCGGGAAATCCTGCAGCAGAAGGAAAAAGGGCTTTTGAGTGGGATTATCGGCACGGTTGCCCAGATCATCGAGGTGCCGCGGGCCTATGAAACGGCGGTGGAGGTAGTTTTGGGCGGCGCTTTGCAGCACCTGGTGACGGAAAAAGAGCAGGCGGCCCGGGCGGCCATTGAATGGCTGAAGAAAAACAACTGCGGCCGGGTCACTTTTTTGCCCTTGGACACGGTAAAAGGAGCAGGGAAAACGCCCGTCAAAAGTGCCGGCAAAGAAGTGGATGCCAAAAAGGAAGGACTTTCCGGCAAAGGGGTCATCGGGCGGCTCAGTGAGTTGATTCAATATGATCAAAAGTACAAAGGGATCATGGATTTCCTCCTGGGCCGGACCTGGCTGGTGGAGAATCTGGCCCTGGCGGTAGAAAAAGCTAAAGAGACCGGCTTTAAATACCGGATTGTCACCTTGGACGGGCAGACGGTCAACCCGGGGGGCTCCCTGACCGGGGGCAGCGCCAAAGCCGTCCAGAGCAGCATCTTAGGAAGAAAAAGAAACCTTGATGAATTACAGGAAAAGATTAAGGCCTTAGAGGCGGCGCTTGCCGAAGGGGCGGCACAGGAACAGGCTTTGGAAGATGCTGTGCAGGAAGCGCGCCGGCAGTGGGAAGAAGTCAAGGAGAAAATCCAGGGCTTAAGGTTGCGGGAAGTAGAAGTGAGCTCCGTGCTGGACCGTTGGCAAGCGGACCGGGGGCGGCAGGAATCGGAAGTGGACCATTTGCAGGTCCAGCGGGAAGAGACGGCTGAGGAAAAGGAGAATATCCTGGCCAGCGTGGAAAAGTACGCCCAGGAAAAACTTTTGCTGGAAGAAAAGAAAAAGGCCTGTCTGGCCGAGCTCGAGCAGTTGCAGGAAAAAGTCCGGCTATGCCAGCAGGAAAAACTGAAGCGGAACGAGGAGCTTACTCAATTGCGCATTGAGGCGGCCACGGCCGAAGCAAGGCTGACTTCCTTCCGGAAAGAAAAGAATTATCACGAACAGCGGCTGCTTCAACTGGAGCAGGAGCTTCAGGAAAAAGCCATGGAAGCAGAAAACAGCGTGCAAAAGGTAAGCGAGTTGGAGCAGGCTTATCAGGAGGCCGAAAAAGGGATAGCCACCTGCCTGCGGCGCTTGCGGGAATTAGAAGCGGAGCAGGGGGAAAAACGGGAAGACAAGCTGAAGGTACAGGAATTAATGGACGAGCTGACCGCGGAAATCAAAAAAATTGCCTATCTTTTGCATGAAAAGGAGGAAAAGCTGCATCAATTAGAGCTCCAGCGGTCCAAATGGGAATCTTCTTTGGAAGCGGCGGAAAGAAGATTGACCGAACAGTTCCAGCTTACCCTGGCGGAAGCCCAAACCAGGGAGATTATGTTGCCGGGCAACCGGAAAAAGTGCCTGGAAAGGATCGCCTTATTGAAGGCGGAACTGCAAGAGCTGGGGGAAGTGAACCTGGGGGCGATTGACGAGTATAACCGGCTGCGGGAGCGTTTGGATTTTCTGGAAAAACAGGTTAACGACATGACGGAAGCCAAGACCCGTCTGGAAATGGTCATCCGGGAAATGGACCAGATTATGGCGAAAAGGTTTAAGGAGACTTTTGAGCAGGTGAATGAAGCCTTTAAGAAGGTCTTTGTGGAACTGTTTGGCGGCGGGAAGGCGGAACTGGTTTTAAGCGAGCCTTCTCAGCTATTGGAAACCGGGGTGGAAATTATGGTCCAGCCCCCCGGGAAAAAGACCCAGCATCTTTCCCTGCTTTCCGGTGGGGAAAGGGCTTTGACGGCGATTGCTTTATTGATGGCGATCCTGCAGGTACGTCCCAGCCCGTTCTGTGTGCTGGACGAGATTGAATCCAATCTTGACGAGGCCAATGTTTATCGTTTTGCCGATTTGTTGCGCGATTTTGCGCAAAAAACCCAATTCATCGTGATTTCCCACCGGAAAGGAACGATGGAAGCCGCCGATGTTTTGTATGGCGTAACCATGGCGGAAACCGGAGTCTCCCGCCTGGTGTCGGTGAAGCTGGAGGATGCCCAGAAAGACGCCAGTTGAATATCAGATAGCGCATGGAAAGAGCACTGGGGGAGAATATGGCGAGGAGAAAAATATTTAAGAAGAGAATTAGACCATTGGGGTTAAGCTAATATGGAGTCAGGAGGAAATATACAAAGTTGATAGCAGCTATGAATTGGTGAGCCTGAAAGGGCAAGCATGAAATCAGCAAGAAGGAAACGGAGGAACATAGGGTGGGTTTATTTGGAGCGATTTTTCAAAAGGTAGCGGAAGTAGTGTCCGGGAAAACACAGATTGATGAAGAATTGTTTGAGGAGTTGGAGGAAACTTTGATTACGGCCGATGTGGGCGTGGAGACCTCCGTCCAATTAGTGGATAAGGTGCGCGAGCGGACCAAAAAGGAAAAACTTTCTTCCGCCGAAGAACTGCAGGAAGTGTTAAAAGAGGAAATTGCCCTGCTGCTTTCGGAAGGGAATCATCAACTGGATGTAGCCAAAGGGCGGTTAAATGTGATTTTAGTGGTCGGGGTGAACGGAGTAGGGAAAACAACGACCATTGGTAAGTTAGGCTATAGTTTGAAACAGCAGGGGTATAAAGTGATGGTGGCTGCAGCCGACACCTTCCGGGCTGCCGCCATTGAGCAGTTACAGACCTGGTGTCAGAGAGGCGGCTTGGAGTTGATTCACCATCATGAGGGAGCGGACCCGGCGGCGGTGGTTTACGATGCCCTGCAAGCCGCCCAGTCCCGGAAAGTGGACGTCCTGTTGATTGATACCGCCGGCCGGCTGCAGACCAAAACCAACTTAATGGAAGAATTAAAGAAAATCCGCCGGATTATTGACCGGGAAAGCGGGGATGGCCCCCGGGAAGTATTGTTGGTCTTGGATGCTACCACCGGTCAAAACGCCCTTTCCCAGGCCCGGCTCTTTTCCGAAGCCACCGGCGTTACCGGGGTGATTCTCACCAAAACCGACGGCACGGCGAAAGGTGGAGTAATTTTAGGCATTCAGAATGAATACAAATTACCGGTGAAATATCTGGGCTTCGGGGAAACCATCGATAGTTTACGGGAATTTATCCCGGAAGAGTTTAGCGCCTCCCTGCTTACGGAGTAAGAGCAAGAACAGAGTCACACAAGCACCAGCGTGAGAATTAAAGTGAAAGTAACAGTAACAGTAACA
>DGEB01000029.1:15701-20306 GCA_002385735.1 Peptococcaceae bacterium UBA3937 | reverse complement strand
AGTTTGACTTTAAAACAAGAAAGCGAAATGACGGCCGAAGAAATCAGGGAAAAAAGAAGCCAGAGCGGGCTGATTACCCGTTTGTACGATAATCTGATTGCCGGGATGAAGGATGTAATTGTTAAAGCCGGTCCGGGGAAGGACAGCGAACTTTATCGTAATGTGAGTTCCACGATCCTTTTGGATTTTGTGGTTAAGCACGGGAGCATCAGCGCCCTGGATGATGATATCAAGGATTTAACTCAAAGAATTGATGTGTTGGAAGTTTATTTAGCCAAACGGGAAGAACGCTATTGGAAGCAGTTCACCGCGATGGAAAAGGCAATTAATATGATGAACCAGCAAAGTGCCTGGCTGATGATGCACTTTGGCAATGGATTTTAACTGCGGAAAAGTAACGGGAGGATGAGCAAATGGCGATGTTGAATCCTTATCAAAATCAACCCTATCAACAATATCAACAGCAGCAAATTATGACGGCTCCGCCGGATAAATTGTTACTGATGCTTTTTGACGGGGCGTTACGGTTTTGCCGTCAGGCGAAAAATGCCTTGGAAGAGGCGAGGCTGGAGGAAGCCCATCACCATATCGTGCGTGTGCAGGATATTGTGATGGAACTAGAAAGCAGCTTGAATATGGATTATGAAATTTCTTCTTCCCTATGGGCCATTTATGATTACTTGTACCGGCGTTTAGTGGAGGCGAATATTAAAAAGGATGCGGCGATCCTCGACGAGGTGAGCTCTTTTCTTACGGAATTACGGGAAATGTGGGCCGAAGTCGCTCTACAGGTAAGAAAAGAGAAGAAAATGGTGGCGGGCGGTGGAGATCTTGAAAGATAGCATTTTAAACCATGTGTTTCAGCGTCTGGCCGAAGGGTACCGGCAACAAGTCCCCTATTACCGGCAAATGCTGGAGATTGCCCAAAAACAGGCGGAATTGCTGCAACAAAAAGAGGTGAAGATGGACCTGCTCTTTGAGTATATTAATGAGCGGCAGGGTCTGATCGACACCCTGGAAGGTTTGAGCGAGGGGATTAATGCCTTGAAGCAGGAAATCGTGGCTGCCCTGGAAATCCAAGAATTCAACCTGAACCGGATCCGGGAGCGGGTGGAAGGAGTCGGGGTGGATGCATTAACTATTGTGATCGATGAGTTAGGGCAGCTCCTGCAACAGATTAAAGAGCTGGATGGGCAAAACGAAGACGCGTTGCGGAGGGCCATTGAACAAACCCGCCAACAACTGCAAAATGTCCAGGAAGCAAAAAAAGTGCAGCAGGCCTACCAGGGAGAACCGAAGGCCGACGGCGGGGCCTTCATTGATTATTCCAAATAAGCACGCAGGTTTTTATCGTCAAGCTTTTTGCTCATTTTTTATTATTTTAGCTAGTTTTAAAATTTAAAATACGGTGTTTATCGTGAAGAGAAATGATTTTTTTCTTGTCAAGGGCTAAAAGACAGGAAAAAAATTTTTTTTGTGGGGGGATTAAAAAATAACCCACAGTGAAAAAACGGGTATGAAAAGTTATAAACAGAGTTATCCACATTATCCACAATTTTTGCGGAAAAAAAGGAAAACACTTTTTGACTGAAAATGTGAAAAAAAGGCAGAAAACTGTTTTTCTTGCGCGGACAAATTGTGCAACAATTTACAGGAGCATAAAAATAAGGCTCTTGTTTCTCGGGAAAAGAAAAGATATAATAAGTTTTAATGGGATTTCATGGTGACATGAAAAAGATCATTGTGAAAGGAAGAGGGAGGAAAGAAAAGATGATGAAAATGAGAAAAACGATGAAACTGGTTTGGGCAGTCTTGTTAATGTTTGGTTTGATGGTAACCGTGGTGGCTTGTGGTAACAATACCGCCGAACAGGAAAACGGCGCCGCGGAGGAAACGGTGTATAAAGTGGGGACGGAGCCGACCTTCCAACCGTTCGAGTATAAGGATTTGGAAACAGACGAGATCGTTGGTTTTGACATTGATTTGATTAAAGCCATTGCCGAGGAAGGCGGGTTTAAAGTGGAAATCCAAAGCCTGGGCTTTGACGCCCTGATTCCGGCGGTGCAATCGGGAACGATTGATATTGTTGCTTCCGGGATGACGATTGATGAGGAAAGAAGCAAACAGGTTGATTTTACGCAGCCTTATATTAATGCCGGCTTAGCCTTGGCCGTAGCGAAGTCTAATGAGACCATTAAGTCCGAAGAAGACCTCGAGGGGGCTACGGTAGCTGTTCAAATTGGCACGACCGGTGCGATGAAAGCCAATGAGCTGAAAGAACAAGGGATTGTGGAAAAAGTATTAACTTATGACACCATTGATGTTTTAATGGCCGAATTAACGAAAGGCACCGTTGATGCGGTAATTAATGATGCGGCGGTCACCGAGTCCTTTATTAAGAGCGGCCATGATGATATTAAAATCGTGGGGGAACAGATGAATACCGAGCAGTATGGTTTTGCGGTAGCGAAGGGCAATACGGAGCTCTTGCAAAGACTCAACGACGGTTTGCAAAAAGTGATGGCCAGCGGGAAATATGAGCAGCTTTTGGCTAAATATGACCTTCCGGCCAATGCGCGCCCGTAAGGCAAGGGGCCCTGAACTAAAGTTTTGAAGCTTTTGACAGCCGCGTTGGAGGGGGTGCTTGGATATCGCCAATTTTTCGGAACTATTTGTACGAGCTATTCCGCAGCTTTTGACGGGTGCGGTCACCACGATCTGGATTACTGCTTTGGCGGTGTCCATCGGGGTTTTGATTGGTCTTGTCGTAGGGCTGGCTCGTATATCAGGAAAAACGTGGCTGCGTGCTTTGGCACGGGTCTATGTTGATGCGATTCGGGGAACCCCGTTGTTAGTTCAGATTTTTATCATCTATTTAGGGATCCCGAATTTGCTGAACGTACTGCTGGGACAACAGTTCCCGATTAATGTTTATGTGGCTGGGGTTATGGCCTGCGGCTTAAATTCCGGCGCTTATGTGGCAGAAATCGTCCGCGCCGGAATTCAGTCGATTGACCGGGGGCAGACGGAAGCGGCCCGTTCCCTGGGTATGAACAGCTGGCAGACGATGCGTTATGTCATCCTGCCGCAGGCCTTTAAGCGGATTATTCCTCCGCTGGGCAATGAGTTTATTGCCATGCTGAAGGACACCTCGTTGCTTTCGGTAATCGGCATCGAAGAATTAACCCGTAAAGGGCAGTTGTTTATTGCGGTTACTTTTGCTCCTTTCCCTGTTTATACCGGTGTTCTGTTGATGTACCTGGCGATGACGCTGACCATTTCCCGTTTTGTCAGCATGCTGGAAAGGAGGCTGGCGGTTAGTGATCGAAGTAACTGATTTAACCAAAGTATTTGGCAAGCTTGAGGTCTTAAAAGGGATTAGCACCCGGGTGGCGGAAAAAGAAGTCGTGGTGGTGATTGGCCCCTCCGGTTCCGGGAAAAGCACCTTTTTACGCTGCCTGAACCTATTGGAACAGCCAACCTCCGGCAGGATTGTGATAAATAATGTTACCGTGACGGATCCGGCAACGGATCTCAATAAGTTACGAGCCGAAGTGGGGATGGTCTTTCAGCGTTTTAACCTTTTTCCCCATATGACCGCTTTGGAGAACATCGTCTTATCCCCCATGAAAGTGCGGGGGCTGTCGCGGAAAGAGGCGGAAGAAAGGGCCAGTTATTTGCTCGAAAAAATCGGTTTAAGCGAGAAAGCCCATGTCTATCCCGAATCCCTTTCGGGCGGCCAGCAACAGCGGGTGGCCATTGCCCGTGCCCTGGCCATGCAGCCGCGGGTGATGCTTTTTGATGAACCGACTTCCGCTTTAGACCCGGAGATGGTGGGTGAAGTCCTGAATGTAATGAAGGACTTGGCCCGGGAAGGGATGACGATGATCGTGGTGACCCACGAAATGGGTTTTGCCCGGGAGGTAGGGGACCGGGTGCTTTTTATGGATGAAGGGCGCATTGTGGAGGAAGGGACACCGGAGCAGATTTTCCAGGCGGCGCAGCACGAAAGGACCAGGAGCTTTTTAAGTAAAATCTTGTGAAAAAAATTTTAGAGTTATATCCAATTTTTGGCGGATTCGTTTGACTTCAGGGGTGAGGAGTGCTATAATCATCGAAGTAGATTTATTCTGCTAGTTTTTTTTTAGGAGGAATGTTTTCAATGCAAGGAAAAGTAAAATGGTTCAACAAAGAAAAAGGGTATGGCTTTATCGAAAGAGAGGACGGGAACGACGTTTTTGTCCACTTTTCGGCCATCCAGGAGGAAGGTTTTAAAACTTTATACGAAGGGCAACTCGTAGAGTTTGAGATTGTGGACGGCCCCAAAGGCTTGCAGGCCGCCAATGTGGTAAAATGCTAAGCGCTTTTTTCCCTGACGGGAAGGGTGCTGGAATGTTCTTCCCCGGTATGTAAGGTACCGGGGTTTTTGTATCAGGAATATTGTTTGAATTGTCTATCTTTCTCTTCTGTTGCAGGATTTTTCTTGCAGGGAGGGAATAATATAATTAGAGAGTTATCGAGAGAGGAGTGGACATGATGAAAATTCAGTACAGGGGAAAAAACATTCAGGTCACTGAAGGATTAAAGGAATACATCGAAAAAAGG
>DGEB01000029.1:5117-15464 GCA_002385735.1 Peptococcaceae bacterium UBA3937 | reverse complement strand
TCCTGCGTGGAGAAGAGGAATCATCCGATATGTATTCTTCGGTGGATTTAGTGATAGACAAGCTGGAAAGACAAATGGACAAGTATAAAACGCGGCTTAATAAAAAGGTAAAGGAGTTTAGGGTCAGCGATATTGCCACCAGTGCCGAGGAGTTGTTACCGGGTGTGCCCGGCATGCCCAAGGATGATGACGATATAGGGGAGGAAGGGCATCGCCTGGTCCGAACCAAACGTTTTGCCTTTAAGCCCATGTTGGCGGAAGAGGCCATTATGCAAATGAATTTGCTGAATCATGGCTTCTTTGTTTTCTCTAATGCCGAAACCGACCAAATCAACGTGGTTTATCGCCGGAAAGATGGCAATTACGGGTTGATTGAGCCGGAGATCGATTGATCTCTTCACATAATCAGGGTCTATCTTCAACATAACAAGACAAGAGAACAGCACAAGATAACTCAACAGAGCAGGAACGGGTTAAAGAAATACTGGCGTGGAAGAAACAAGCTTCCACGCCAGCAGTATTTCAGGGCTTATTGTGGGCATTGCACGACCGGGCACAAAGTGTTAAAATAAAAAAATGGAATGTATTTGGTACAGCCCGGATTTTGATTGACTAAAGAAAGCAGGTGCAAAAGTGGCTTTCGAATTTCTGAAGAATTTCTTTGATATAAATGCCAAGGAAATCAACCGGCTCAGGAAAAAGGTCGAGCTTATCAATCGTTTGGAAAGCTCTTTAATGGCGTTAAGCGATGCGGAATTGCGCGGCAAAACCGCTCAATTTAAAGAACGGCTGGCGCAAGGTGAAACACTTGATGAATTGCTTCCGGAAGCCTTTGCGGTAGTGCGGGAAGCTTCACGCAGGGTTTTAGGCTTGCGTCATTTTGATGTTCAGTTAATCGGCGGTATGGTGCTGCACGGTGGCAATATCGCCGAGATGAAGACCGGGGAAGGGAAAACCCTGGTGGCCACCTTGCCGGCCTATTTAAACGCCCTGACCGGGAAAGGGGTGCACATTGTCACCGTCAATGATTATCTGGCCCGGCGGGACAGTGAATGGATGGGGCAGATTTACAAGTTTTTAGGCTTATCGGTAGGCTTGGTGGTGCATGGGCTGGACTTTGAGGAAAGAAAGCAGGCCTATGGTGCCGACATTACTTATGGAACCAATAACGAATTTGGTTTTGACTACCTGCGGGACAACATGGTCGTTCATCCGGAGCACATGGTGCAGCGGGAATTGCATTATGCCATCGTCGACGAGGTGGACAGCATTTTAATTGATGAAGCCCGTACGCCCCTGATTATTTCCGGTGCCGGGGATAAGCCCAAGGATTTATATATCCAGGTGGCCCAAATTATTCCCCGTTTGAAAAAAGAAGTCGATTACAATGTGGACGAAAAGCTGAAGACCGTGGCCCTGACCGAAGAAGGGGTCGGCAAGGTCGAAAAAATGCTGGGGGTAGAGAACCTTTACGAAGACGTCAATATCGAGTTAAGCCATCATGTGAACCAGGCTTTGCGGGCCCATACCCTGATGAAGCGGGATGTGGACTACGTGGTGAAAGACGGCCAGATTATTATCGTCGATGAATTCACCGGCCGTTTGATGTACGGCCGCCGCTACAGCGAAGGGCTGCATCAGGCCATTGAAGCCAAAGAAGGCGTCAAGATCGAGAAGGAATCCCAAACCTTAGCCACCATCACCTTCCAGAATTATTTCCGTATGTACGATAAACTGGCGGGCATGACCGGTACGGCTTTGACGGAAGAAGAAGAATTCCGGAAAATCTATAAGCTGGAAGTGTTCGTGATTCCTACGAATAAAGAAATGATCCGGCAGGATTTCCCGGATGTGGTTTACCGGACGGAAGAGGGAAAATTCAAGGCCGTGGTGGAGGCCATCGCCGAGCACCATGCCAAAGGGCAGCCGGTGCTGGTGGGGACCATTTCCATCGAAAAATCGGAACGGTTAAGCAAGATGCTGAAAGAAAAGGGCATTTCTCATCAGGTCCTCAATGCCAAGTACCATGATAAGGAAGCCCGGATTGTGGCCCAGGCCGGACGCAAAGGCAGTGTGACCGTGTCCACCAATATGGCCGGACGGGGTACCGATATTCTGTTAGGGGGGAACCCTGCCTATATGGCCAAGCTGGAGATGCTGGAGGAAGGCTATTCCTCGGCGCTCATCGAGGAGGCGGCCAGCCACAGCGTGGTCGATGACGAGGAAATTTTACGGGCCCGCGCCCGTTACAACCAACTATACGAAAAAATGAAGCAGGAAACCGACCGGGAACACGAAGAAGTGGTGAAATTAGGCGGACTGCATATTATCGGCACGGAGCGGCACGAAAGCCGCCGGATCGATAATCAGCTCCGGGGCCGCGCCGGTCGGCAGGGGGATCCGGGTTCTTCCCAGTTCTATTTGTCCATGGAAGATGATTTAATGCGGCTTTTTGGTTCGGAAAACATCATGGGCATGATGGATAAAATGGGCATGAGCGACGGCGTGCCCATTGAGGCCAGGCTGGTGAGTCGGGCCATTGAGAACGCCCAGCGCCGGATTGAAGCCCACAACTTCGATATCCGGAAAAACGTGCTGGAATATGACGATGTGATGAACCAGCAAAGAGAGGTTATCTATAGCCAGCGCCGCAGCGTGTTAATGGGCGAGGACATGAAGGAAAACATCCTGGAGATGATCGAAAAAGTCGTGGCCCGCACCATCGACAGCTATACCGGCGGTAGCAATTACCCCGAGGAATGGGATTTAAAGGGCTTGCTGGAGAAAGCGCGTTTCTTGTTTTGGCCCAATCACAACCTTAGGCCGGAGGACCTGGCCAAGTTGGAGAACCAGGAAGCGCGGGAGTTGCTGCTGGAAAAGGCACTGGAGTTTTATGCGCAACGGGAAGAGGAGATGGGTGCCGAAAAGCTCCGGGAACTGGAGCGCCTGGTTACCTTGCGGGTGGTTGATGAAAAGTGGATGGGCCATTTGGATGCCATGGACCAGCTCCGGACCGGCATCGGCTTACGGGCTTATGGACAAAGGGATCCGTTGGTAGAATACAAATACGAAGCATATAATATGTTTAATCAGATGGTGGAGGAGATTCAGGAGGAAATTGTCCGCCACGTTTTCCATGTGCAGGTGGTGGAAAGGCCGCAGGAGCGGCAGGACATGGTGGAAAACCGTGCGGACGACGGGGAGCCGGTGAAAAGGCAGCCCCGCCAGGTGGAAAAAATCGGACGGAACGACGCTTGCCCCTGTGGCAGCGGGAAGAAGTATAAAAAATGTTGCGGCAAAAATAGTTGATTAAAGTAAAAAGACGGAAAAGCGAAGGAGCAGGGAGAAGCAATGAGTGTAACGGAATTAAAACGGGAACTGGAAAAAGCCCAAACCAGACTGGATACTTTAGGGAGGTCTCTTTGACCTGCCGGGCAAAGAACAAAGCTTACGCGAACTGGAAACGCAGATGACGCGGGCTGATTTTTGGAATGATCCGGAGAAAGCCCAAAAGGTGGCCCAGAAGGTCACCAGCTTAAAGGAAAAACTGCGGGCTTTTGATGAATTAACGAAGACGCTGGAAGATGCGGAGGTTTTTTATGAATTAGCCCAGGAAGAGCAGGCAAGATCAGCCGGAGCTGAAAAAGACGAGCAGCAGGTACCGGAAGAAGAGTACCTGGCGGAAGCCGCAAAGACTTTGCAAGTTTTTTGGGAAGCGTTGGAAAAGGAAGAACTGCAGTTACTTTTCCATGATAAATACGACCATGCTAATGCGATTCTTTCCCTTCATGCGGGGGCCGGGGGCACCGAATCCCAGGACTGGACGGAGATGCTGTTAAGGATGTACATCCGTTGGGCGGAAAGAAAAGGCTTTAGTGTGGAAACCCTGGATTATCTGGACGGCGATGAAGCAGGGGTCAAAAGTGCCACTTTGCTCATCAAAGGGGACAATGCCTACGGGCATTTAAAAGCAGAAAAAGGCGTGCATCGTCTGGTCCGCATCTCGCCTTTTGATGCTTCCGGCCGCCGGCACACCTCTTTTGCGGCGGTGGATGTTTTACCGGAGGTGGATGACGATACGGAGGAAATTGTCTTAAACTGGGCGGAGATTAAGGTGGACACCTTCCGTTCCGGAGGGGCCGGCGGGCAGCACGTGAACAAGACCGATTCCGCGGTGCGGATGACCCATTTACCCACCGGGATTGTCGTGCAATGCCAGAATGAGCGTTCCCAGCTTTTTAACCGGGCCTCCTGTGAAAAAATCTTAAAGGCGCGTCTTTTGGAAATAAAGCATCAGGAACAGGAAAAAGAGCTGGATAATCTCCGGGGCGAACATCAGGAAATCGGCTGGGGGAGTCAAATCCGTTCTTATGTTTTCCATCCCTATAGCATGGTGAAAGATCACCGCACCGGCGTGGAAACGGGGAATGTGGAAAGCGTCATGGACGGGGAAATCAATCTTTTTATCGAGGCTTATTTACGCCGGTTTTCCGGCTAGAAGAATACGGAAGATGACAGTATACCGGATGGACCCAGGAACAGCGCAAGTTTGGCGTGGCAGTTGAGTTAAAAATGTTAGGAGGTTTTTATTGATGGGTAAAGCGCTCAACGAAGAACAACTAGCGGCGATAGCAAAACAAATGCGACGGGATATTATCTCCATGCTGGCGGAGGCGGGATCAGGACATCCCGGTGGCTCTTTATCGACGGTGGAGATAATGACCTATCTGTATTTTAAAGAAATGAACGTGGATCCCCAAAAACCGGCCTGGCCGGACCGGGACCGCTTTGTTTTAAGTAAAGGGCACGCGGCGCCGGCGCTGTATGCGGCTTTAGCCGGCCGCGGGTTTTTCCCCCGCGAAGAACTGATGAAGGTGCGTAAAATCAACAGTCGCTTACAAGGGCATCCCGACATGATTAAAACACCCGGAGTGGATATGTCCACCGGCTCTTTGGGGCAGGGCATTTCGGCGGCGGTAGGAATGGCCCTGGCCGGCAAAATCGACTGTAAAGATTACCGGGTTTTTGTCATCCTCGGGGACGGCGAGGCGGAGGAAGGACAAGTCTGGGAGGCGGCGATGGCGGCAGCCCACTATAAACTGGATAACCTGATCGTCTTTTTGGACCATAACGGCTTGCAGATTGACGGACCGGTAACCGAGGTCATGTCGCCGGAGCCCATCGATGAGAAGTACAAAGCTTTCGGCTGGCATGTGCAAAAAATCAACGGGCATTCCTTTAAAGAGATTGCCGCTGCCGTCGAAACGGCAAAAACCATTAAAGGCAAGCCGAAAATGATCATTGCCGAAACCATCAAGGGTAAGGGAGTATCCTTTATGGAAAACCAGCTAGGCTGGCATGGCAATGCGCCCAGTAAGGAACAAGCTGAACAGGCTCTTGCCGAGCTTGCTTAATAGGAGGAATTAGCAAATGGGAAAGATGGCCACTCGTGAAGGATATGGAAAAGCATTAGCAAAGTTGGGAGCGGAAAGACCTGATGTAGTTGTCCTGGATGCCGATCTGGCGAAGTCCACCAAATCCTATGAGTTTTGCAAGCATTATCCGGAACGGTTTTTCAACATGGGAATCGCGGAAGCAAGCTTAATCGGCACGGCGGCGGGACTGGCGGCGGCGGGGAAGACGGTTTTCGCCAGTACCTTTGCGATCTTTGCGACGGGGCGGGCTTTTGAGCAGATTCGTAATTCGGTAGCCTATCCCCGGCTGAATGTGAAGATTGCGGCGAGCCATGCGGGCTTAACCGTGGGGGAAGATGGGGCTTCCCATCAAGCCATTGTGGATATTGCCATTATGCGGGCTTTGCCGAATATGACGGTAATTGTGCCCGCCGATGGGATCGAGGCGGAGCAGGCCGTTTATGCGGCGGCTCAGCATGACGGACCGGTGTATATCCGGTTGGGGCGTTCTGCGGTGCCGGTAATCTACGGGGAGGAGCACCAATTCCGGATTGGAGAGGCCTCTCAATTACGGGACGGGCAAGATGCCACCATTATTGCCTGTGGAATCATGGTGGCGGAAAGTATGCTGGCGGCCGAAGAATTGGCGGCCCAGGGCATCAATGTGCGTGTGGTGAACATGTCCACCATCAAACCGCTGCACCTGGGGGCGGTATGGCGTGCGGCCCAGGAAACCGGCGGGATAGTGACGGTGGAGGAACATAATATTATCGGTGGCTTAGGGAGCGCCGTGGCGGAATTTTTGGTGGAAAACGCTCCCGTGCCTCTGGAAAGGGTGGGGGTCCGGGACGTCTTCGGTGAATCAGGCAAGCCTGCGGAGTTATTGAAGAAATACGGGCTTACCAAGGAAGAAATAAAGGAAGCGGTTTATCAGGTGATTAAAAGGAAGGTAAAATATTAATAAAAGGGAAAGGCGAAGCGGCCGGGTAATCCTAGAATCCGTTGAACATCTATGCCAGGTGACAACGGATTTTTCTTTATCCTTTTTTCGTTTTCCGACATTTTTTGCTTGTCTGAGACAAATTAAATGATAGAATAAAAGTAACAATTTGCCTGAAAAGACGGAAGAAACCCTAAAGATGAAAAAATGGGGAAAAGAAGGGGGGCGGCAGAAGTGTTGTCAAACCTCAATCGGTTGGAGGACAGTTGGTATTGGGTCGGTAAGTTTACCGCCGGGTCGAAGGCCAATCTTTTGCGGTATACCGGCGAAGGGCGCTGGGAAATCGGGCAGATCTTGCCCGGCTACAAGTATCTGCTTTGGCAGGAACTCCAGGGCGATCTACCGGAGGGTTTTTCCCTGCAAGAGGTTTTTGCGGTCACGGGGCACTTTTCGGCTCAGCCGGCTCATCATCAAATGGGGCTGTTTTTCTTTGGCGGGGAACAACGGATTTGGTACGGCTATGTGGACGAAAAAGCGGAGCGTTTTATCATCAACGAAGTAGGGCAGGGCTACCCGGTGGAAGATGCTCTCCGGCAGTCCCTGTATTGGGTGGGCGATTATGATGGCGACCGGGTGGCGGAGCTTCTTTTGTACGATCCCTCCTCCGGGACCTGGTCGATGCTGGAACTGGATGACGGCGCTTTTATATGGCGGGGAGCCATCAGTGGCGCAGATGGCGATACTTTTCGACCGGTGGACGGCGCTTTCTGCCTGAATGGACCTTTTTCCTCGGCGGGGAAGTGCGAACTGCTCGGCTTTCATCCAGGGGAACAAAAATGGTATCTGGGAACTTTTGCCGACGGAAAGTTACTGTGGCATTATTGCGGGGATGGCTTGGGGCTTGCACCAGAAAGCCTGGGCAATAAGCAGCAGTATTTTGTCGGCAATTTTGTTCATTCGGCCAAGTCGGAAATCCTTTTTGCCCATCCGGAAAACAAAAGCTTCTGGCTGGGTTTTGTGCAAAACGGGCAGCTTAATTGGCGGCAGGTCGGCGAAGCCAGGGATAAATTTACCTTTGCCCTGGTGGGGAATTACCAGGGGGAAAACGCGCAAATCCTGATTCTGGAGCAGAATTATAAAAAATGGCAGTTGGGCCGGATGGCCGATGATGCCCTGTGCTGGGAAATGATCCATGATTTTAACGGCACGGAAGGCTTAATCAACAAGCTGTACGGCGGGAATTTCCTTCCTGCTCCGGAGGCCAGGTTTGGCTTATGTTCCTGTGACGAGGTCTCCGGTAATATCTACTTTGGGCACATTGACCCCCGCGGTTATGCGATGCCCAATTACAGCGTCACCATGTACGACTATTTTCCCGCTTTTGCCTGGCCGGTGTGGGATAACGCCAACAAGTACAAAGCGGCCATCATCCGGAAATTCAAGCTCCTGGACCGCCATCCCAGCGAGATTGGGGACCCCTGCGGCCCGATTGCCGAACTGGCGGATGGTTCCGGCTACAAGCTGGTTTGCACGAAAGGGATTATCATTAACCGGCGGGGGGAAGAACCCCTTGCCATCACGGGGGACATCTACCAGCAATGGGTCTGCCTGGGGAAGGAGTATAGTGCCCTGGGCTACCCGCTGGGGGAAGCGGAAAGATTCCGGCAGGTCTATCACCAGCGCTTTGAGAAGGGCGTAATCGTGGAAAACGCGGAGGGGTCGGTTTCGGCCGCGCTCAACAACGGCGACGTGCTGCCGGAGCGCTCCTATACCTTATCTCTGGAGCGGATTGTCTGCCATAAGAAAGGCGCCGGTGCGGATCAGGCCGGACTGTGTTTGAACACGGTGATCACCTACATGGACCCCGAGACCGGCAAAAAGAAGGCTAATTTCACCAGCTTTGAGCACAACTTTAAGGAAGGAGGGGACAAACCCTTTCATACCGTGCTCTATGCGGGAAGGTTGAAAGACGCCTACCTGGTTTCCTTCCTCGGCCTGGAAAATCGGGATCAGGACAAAACAAGGGAGGTCATGGACCGGTTTAAGCAGGAAGCCCTGCGCAAGGACGAATACTTTGTCCTCTCCCATGATGAATTTGCCTTGTTGGTGCAAAACGCCGTACCGCTAGAGGCGGTAAACGGAGCGGCCATGGCGGCCATTGCCGGAGACCCGGCCATGGCTCTGCTCTCCGGCTGTACGGTGGCGGGCTGCACCGGAGTGGCGGTAAGCGGGGTTTCCGGCGGCGCGGTGGGAGGTGGCCTCTATGGTGTGCTCGTGGCCTTGTCCACTGTTCCTATGGTGGCGGCGGTTTTGGCGATGGACGAAGCTTTAAAACAGGAAATATTAATGGTGGACCGGGGGGCCTTATTAGCGGCTAACCTGCTGCCGTATTTTGAAGGAGGACCGCGGCCGCGAAACACGGAGACCAAAATCGACGTGGCCGGGGAAACCATTCATGTGGAGATAACTTTCGAAGAGGCTGAAAACGGCGATTTACTGGAAAAGCGGAAGTATACCAGGCAGGGGCGGGAGGGCGATGCCGGAAGCCAGTACACGATTGTGGTTCGCCACCATATCCACTAAAACCCGGCCATATTTCATCCTTCCGCCAATTTTTACATTTAAACTGAATTTGTAGCCATTTCCTGAAGGGATTCTTTTGCGCTTGTCGAAAATAAGTAATTGGGGGGAATGACTATATGATTCAGTTTTTTAACGTGTCCAAAACTTTTTATGGAGAAGTAAAGGTGGAAGCCTTAATTGATATTAATCTGCATATCAAAAAAGGTGAATTCGTTTTCCTGGTGGGACCCAGTGGAGCGGGGAAGTCTACCTTAACCCGTTTATTGATTCGCGAAGAACTGCCTACGAAAGGGCAGCTTTTAGTGGAAGACCGCAGTTTGCTGAGAATGAAAGGCAAAGAAATTGCCTATTACCGGCGGAAAATCGGTTTTGTTTTTCAGGACTTTCGTTTACTGATGAACAGGACGGTTTATGAGAATGTGGCTTTTGCCATGGAAGCGATCGAGATGCCTGCTGCGGAAATCCGCGAACGGGTTCCGGCAATTTTGGAGATGGTAGGGTTAAAAGATAAATTACACGCTTATCCTCATCAACTTTCCGGTGGACAGCAGCAAAGGGTGTGCATTGCCCGCGCCGTGGTCAATGATCCGAAAATTATCATCGCCGACGAGCCCACGGGGAACTTGGATCCGGATAACTCCTGGGAGGTGATGACTCTTTTCAGAGCCATCAACAAACGGGGGACCACGGTCATAATCGCTACCCATGACCGGGACATGGTAAATCTGATGAAAAAGCGGGTTGTGGCCCTTTCAAACGGCCGGATTGTCCGTGATGAGGAAAGGGGAGAGTACTAAGGATGAAACTAAGCAGTTTACGTTATATTATTCGCGACGCTTTTCAGTCTATCCGTCGCAATGCCATCATGACCATTGCTTCGGTGGCCACCATGTCGATTTCTTTGCTGATTCTCGGCAGCGCCTGGTTGCTGGTCCTCAATTCGCAGCATATGGCTTCGGCGATGGAATCGGAGTTAGAGATCAACGCCTATTTGCAGCAGGAGTTGACGAGAGAGGAGGCGCTGAATCTGCGGCGGGCGCTGGAAGCGGTACCGGGAGTGGCGAAGGTCAGCTTCGTTTCCAGGGAGGAAGGCCTGCAAAGATTGCAGGACCGCTTCGGAGAGGAAACCAGCATTGTGGACACGCTGGGGGAAAGCAACCCCCTGCCGGATATGTATAGCATTAAGGCGGAAATCGCGGAAGAAGTGCCCCAAATTGCACAGGCGATTCAGGAAGTTGAGGGTGTGGACACGGTGCGCTACGGTCAGGGCATGGTTGAAAAGCTGCTGGCCTTTACCCAATGGTTGCGTACGGCTGGAATTGTCCTGGTGGTCGCCATTGGTTTAGGAGCTGTTTTTTTAATCGCCACCACCATTCGTCTGACGGTTTTTGCCCGTCGCAAGGCCATCAG
>DGEB01000029.1:401-4883 GCA_002385735.1 Peptococcaceae bacterium UBA3937 | reverse complement strand
GGTCTGGCCGTGCTTTGTTTACAGTTGATTTACAATCAGTTGGTACAAAACATCATGGTAACCTTAAATTTCCTGCCTATTTTACAGGACGAAAGCCTCATTAAGAGTGTATATAAAAGCCTGCTCCTGATCGGAACTTCTTTAGGGGCGATCGGAAGTGTAATTAGCATGCATCGTTTCTTGAGGATCTAGCCGGGTCAAGGTAAAGAGAAACAACAGAAGCGAAGGAGGGGTAAGCATGGGTGCTCATAAGAAGGGCCTGTTCAGCCCACTTATTGCCGTGTTGTTGGCGTGGGCTGTATTGATGTCTTTTTGCTTTCCCTCCCCGCTTTGGGCTACGGATGCCGAACTAGAGGAAAAAATGAAGGAATTGGAGGAAATCAATCAGGCCATTGCCCGTTATGAAAAACTGTATGATCAAAAAAGTAAAGAAGAAAATAATGTCCTGAAACAAATCAAAAATTTAGAAGATAGTATCGAAAAGCTGGAAAACGAGATGCAATCGCTCCAGGAAAGGATTGAAGCCACCCAGGAGTTGTTGGAGATCGCCCAGCAGGACGTAGAATTCTGCAGCGCAGTAGTAGAGGAACAATTAGCCTATTTCAATAATCGTGTCCGGACGATTTATATCCAGGGGGAAGTAAGTGTTTGGGAGGTTTTGTTGCGGTCAACGAGTTTGACCGATTTTCTAACTCGCTTTGATTTCCTGCAGCGGATTGCCGAAAATGACGCCGCAACCCTCAGGGAGTTGGAAAAGGCCCAGCGGCTCCTGATGGAAAAAGAGGCCTTATTGCAGGAACGCATGAATGTTTATTGTGATTTGCAGCAACAAAAAGAGCACAAACAACGGCAGATGCAACTGCAATCCCGGCAAAAAGGCAATGTGTTAAAGTCCATTCAGGAGCAGAAAGAGGAATACATCAAGGCTCTGGACGAACTGGACAGCATCCGGAAAAGCCTGGACAAGTTTATCCGGGAGTGGCAAGCGGCCCATCAAACCGCTTATATGGGGACCGGAAAGATGAGCTGGCCGGTGCCCGGGCACAGCCGGATTTCCTCTTATTTTGGAAACAGGATTCATCCGATTCTGAAAACACTGCGCTTTCATGCCGGAATCGATATCCCGGCTCCCGCCGGAACCAATGTGGTAGCGGCAGAAAACGGCAAGGTTGTTTATGTCGGGACCAACGGAGCTTACGGGAAATGCATTATTGTTGACCACGGGGGGGATATTTCCACCCAATACTCCCATTTGTCCGAATACCTGGTGAAGGTTGGCGATGTGGTGTTAAAAGGTGGTCCCATCGGCAAAATCGGCAATACCGGTTGGAGTACCGGACCGCATTTGGATTTCATTATCCGGGTGAAAGGCGAGCCCCAGAATCCTTTAAATTATGTGAAACCGTAAGTTACAAAAGCCGGAATTTGTGTTATGCTATAGTATAATAATCTTCAACGGGCTTACATATTGATTAAGTTAAAGGTACTTTTCCGAATAAGCGATGGGGTGAATTGATTGTTAGACATAAGGAAGCTTGGGCATCGATTGTGGTTGGTGATTTCTGTTTTTTGTTTTTGCGTTACGGTGTTCGTCGGTGTTTTTTTCGTCACGAACTATCAGGAAATCATGAAAATCGTGCAGGTAGCCACCTTGATTAAAATGGAATACCTGGAAGAAGTCTCTTATCAGCAACTACTGGGGGGCGTTGTGCGGGGGATGGTGGACTCCCTCAATGACCCCTATTCTGTGTATCTGGAAAAAGAAGAATACGAGAAATTTGCGGAGCATCTCCAGGGAGCCATCGGCGGAATCGGGGTGGCGGTCGGCGTAGAGGAAGAAAATTTTGTGGTCTTTTCGGTGTATGCCGGTACCCCTGCCGAGAAGGTGGGCTTGCAAAAGGGCGATATCCTTTACAAGGTTAATGATAAGTATGTCCGGGACATGGATCTGGATGAAGCCGTAAACCATATGCGGGGGGACCCGGGGACTAAGGTAAGGATTAGTGTGTTGCGGGACGGCGTGCTCAAGGAATTTGAGATCATGCGGGATGTCATCAATCTTCCGACCATTGCCAGCGAAGTATTGACCGGTGAAGAATTCCCCATCGGCTACATGAAACTGGCCTTATTTGCCATCAACTCGGACGAAGCGATGAATGATCATCTCGACAAACTGTTGACGCAAAAGGTTAAAGGCTTAATTTTGGATTTACGTGATAATCCGGGGGGCGATTTGCAGTCCTGCGTGAATATCGCCCGGTATTTCCTGCCCCAGGGAGCTATCCTGCATACGGTCAGGAAAAACAACATTGTGGCAACCATCCGGAATGACAATTCGGACAGAATAGAGCTTCCGCTGGTTGTTTTAATCAACGGAGGCAGCGCCAGCGCTGCCGAAATATTGGCGGGGGCGATTCAGGATCATCAGAGCGGTACAATTGTCGGCGAAAAGTCCTTTGGCAAGGCTACCGTGCAAGAGCTTTTGCGGCTGCGCGACGGCGATGTGGTCAAGTTAACCCATGCCAAGTATTTGACACCCCACATGAAAGACCTCCAGGCCGATGGAGTTCATCCGGACATTGAAGTACTCCTGACGGCTGAAGATGAAGAGGATAAGCAATTGCTCAAGGCCGTGGAAGTATTAAAAGAGAAGATTGCAGGGGAAAAAGATGTTTCCGATAACTGAGCTCTTGCCGCAGGTTTTTTATAGCTTCATCAGCATTTTGGGCCAGCCCTTTATGTGGATTTTTATGGGGGTGGTTGCCCTCCTGTACCGTAAAATGGAGGCTGCTTCTCGTTACCTGTTTCCAGTCCCGAAGCAGTCTTTTTGGCGTTTATTTCTCCTGGCGGTTTTTTCCGGGATCATCGGCGGCTTTTTAGGGAGCCTCCTTTTGATTTTGGTGGGCATTTCGGTTAATAAAATCGGGGGTCTGTATCTTCTGATTACCGCCCTGGGCTTAATGCTGATTGAACAGCGCTTTTTGTGTTTTGCCTATGCGGGCGGGGTGCTGTCCCTGCTGCATTTGCTGTTTGGTTTTCCGCAGGAGCTTAGTGTTCCGCAGGTAATGGCCCTGGTTGCCGTATTGCATTTAGTGGAGGCGCTCCTGATTTACCTGACGGGCAGCCTTTACTCCTTGCCGGTATATATTTGCCACCGTGACAACAGGATCATTGGCGGCTTTAACCTGCAAAAGTTCTGGCCCCTGCCCCTGGTGGTGATGTTTGCCGGGATCTATCCCGACCCGGGGGTGGTGCAGGGGTTAATTGAAATGCCCGATTGGTGGCCCTTGATTCAGCCGGAGCTGAGCGGGCCGGGCGGTGACGGTGGGGAGTTGGTTTACAGTATGCTGGCCATTCCGGCGGTGCTGGGTTATGGCGATACGGCCACCAACATGACCCCGCGGGAAAAAACCAGGCGGTCCGCCGAAGAACTGGCGGTCTTCAGTGTACTGTTGCTTTTGCTGGCGATTGCGGCCGGCCGGGTAAGTTCTTTGGCCTATGTGGCGGCTTTGTTCGGACCCCTGGGCCATGAAGCCATTATTTACGTAGGGCGGCGCCGGGAAGCGCGGGGGAAGCCCCTGTACGTGCCGGCCGCTGCAGGCTTAAGGCTGTTGCATGTCTGGCCCGGTAGCCCCCTGGCCCGGGCTGGGATAAAATCCGGCGACCTTATCCTGGCGGTGAACGGGCTTTCGGTGCATGATGAAAGGGATTTGCAGGAGGCTTTAATGGTGACTTTAGAAAGCAGCGCCTCCGTGGAATCCCCCGGGCGAAAAAAGCGGGGGAAGGCGGGATGGAGCCTGGAACTGGAGTATCTGGCCGCGGAGGACGTAGCCGGGGATGCGGCGGTTCGGGATGCGGCAGAGGCTGTAGTGGCGGGTCCAAGGAGAAAGGCAACAGTACAGTTACGAGACGGGGAAGGCTTGGGCTACGTCCCTGTTCCGTCACGGGATACCGGCAGGTGTTTATTTGTTTCCACCTCCGGCGGTTTCCTGAAAAGATGGTGGAAGAAGATTACACACTAGAGTGGAAGTGAATTTACAGGATGGAAAACCAATTTAAACTGGTAGCGGATTTTCAGCCCCGGGGAGACCAGCCCAGGGCTATTGACGCTCTTGTCCAAAATGTGGAAAAGGGGATGGGGCTGCAGGTCTTGCTGGGGGCTACCGGAACCGGCAAAACCTATACCATGGCCCAGGTCATCCAGCGGGTGCAGCGGCCGACCCTGGTGATTGCCCATAATAAGACTCTGGCGGCTCAGCTTTGCAGCGAGTTTAAGGAGTTTTTTCCGGAAAACGCGGTGGAATACTTCGTCAGTTACTATGATTACTACCAGCCGGAGGCTTATGTGCCCCAAACGGACACTTATATAGAAAAGGACGCTTCGATTAACGAGGAAATTGAAAAACTGCGTCACTCGGCCACGGCAGCTCTTTTTGAACGGCGGGACGTCATCGTGGTGGCCAGTGTTTCCTGTATTTACGG
>DGEB01000029.1:0-181 GCA_002385735.1 Peptococcaceae bacterium UBA3937 | reverse complement strand
GGCCAGTGTTTCCTGTATTTACGGCTTGGGTTCGCCGGAAGAATACCGGGACCAGTCCCTGTCTTTACGGGTGGGGCAGACCCTGGACCGGGATTTTATCCTCCGGCGTTTGACCGATATCCAATACGACCGGAATGATCTTAATTTTACCCGCGGTACCTTCCGGGTGCGGGGCGATGTG
>DGEB01000028.1 GCA_002385735.1 Peptococcaceae bacterium UBA3937 | reverse complement strand
GGTGATTTTGCCCTCTGGAAAGCCGCCAAAGAGGGGGAACTATGGTGGGACAGCCCCTGGGGCAAAGGACGCCCCGGCTGGCATATTGAATGTTCCACCATGTCGACGAAATATTTAGGGTCGACCTTTGATATTCACGCGGGCGGCCTGGATCTGGTTTTCCCCCATCACGAAAATGAAATCGCCCAATCCGAAGCCTTGCATGATGCGCCCATGGCCCAATACTGGCTGCATAACGGCTTTATCACGGTCAATGAGCAAAAGATGTCCAAGTCTTTAGGCAACTTCTTCCTGCTCCGGGAAATCTTCCAAAAATATGCCCCGCAGGTGGTGCGCTTTTATTTGCTTTCTACCCACTACCGGAGCCCTCTGGATTTTGACGACCAAAAACTGCAGGAAGCGGAAAAAGGGCTGGAAAGGTTAGTAAACGCGGCCCGTTTGCTGGAAGAAACCTTAAAGAGGGAGGCCGGAGCAAAGGACCAATTGTCGCCGGAAACCTGGCAGGCCTTTAAAGAAGAGATTGCCAGGATTGAGGAAGCTTTCAGCGAGGCTATGAATGACGATTTTAATACGGCCTTGGCGATCGCGGCGCTCTTTGACCTGGCCAGAGCGGTGAATGGCTTTAATGCTTCTTTAGGGGAAGTGGCGATCCTTGGACCCCAGGAAAGAGCGGCTCTGGAGGAGGCCCAGACCAAATACCACCAACTGGCGGGGATTTTGGGTTTAGAGCTTCATTCCTCAAAGCAAGGGGGCAAGGAAGCTTCTGCGTTAACAGATTCCTTAATTGAGCTGTTGATTAAGGTGCGCCAGGAAGCCAGGCAGCGGAAGGATTACCAGACGGCCGATTTGATTAGGGATGACTTGAAGAAGCTGGGAGTAATCCTGGAGGATACCCCGCAAGGGGTGCGGTGGAGGTTTATGTAAAATGTGGTTTTATCTGCAACAAGAGCCCCGGGAGTTGTCGCCGCTGGTTTTGGCCTATATCGGGGATGCTGTTTATGAATTATACGTCCGGTCTTTTCTCGTCAGTCAGGGCCGGGTGAAAGTGGACCAACTCCACCGGGAGGCTACGGCCCTGGTTAATGCCGGCGCCCAGGCTCGCTGTTTTCACCGGCTGGAGGAACTGCTTACCGACGAGGAAAAGAATATTGTGCGCAGGGGGCGTAATGCCAAAACGAGTCATGTCCCGAAAAATGCCGAAATGATTGATTATCATCTGAGCACGGGCTTTGAAGCCCTCCTCGGCTACTTGTTTTTGACCGGACAAGAGGAGCGGCTCAAGGCGCTCATCACCCGCTTGCTTTCGACGCAGAATCCGGATGTTCCGGAGCGCCCTTAGAAGTACAAGGATAGGAAGGTGAAAAAGCCAGGAAAGGTGAAGACGGTGGAAGAACAAAAAAAGACGCAAGACCAATTCATTATCGGGAAGAATCCGCTGCTGGAGGCCTTGAAAGCGGGAAGGCCCATTAATAAGATCTTGCTGGCGCAAGGCTTAAATCCTGCTTTCGTGAAAGAGATTAGCCAGTTGGCGAAAGAGCGCAACATTCCTTATCAATTCGTGGAGCGTAAGAAGCTTGATCTGTTGGCCGGAAAAAGGCTCCATCAGGGCGTCATGGCCCAAACAGGGGTAAAAGAGTATGTGGAATGGGAAGAGTTGCTGGCCCGGGCCGCACGACGGGGGGAGGACCCCTTACTGCTTATTTTGGACAACCTGGAGGACCCGCATAATTTAGGGGCGGTCTTACGCACGGCGGATGCCGTGGGTGCCCATGGCGTGATTATTTCCAAGCACCGCTCTGTCCCTTTAACGGCAGGAGTGGCGCGGGCCTCCGCCGGTGCGGTGGAACATGTGCCGGTGGCTCGGGTTACTAATCTTGCCACCACCCTGGAGCAGCTCAAAGAAAAAGGAGTTTGGATTGTAGGGACGGAGGCCGGAGCAAAACAATTCTATTTTCAGGCTGATTTAAAAGGGCCCTTGGCGGTGGTTTTAGGCAGTGAAGGGAAGGGCATGAGCAGGTTAGTCCGCGCAAAATGTGATTTTTTAGTGGGAATCCCCATGCTGGGACAGGTGAATTCCCTGAATGTTTCAGTAGCCGGAGCGCTTCTTTTGTATGAAGCGGCCAGGCAACGGGGGAAGTTTGGCGGAGGGGAGAGCCGCCGGTCCTAGCCGGATGAAGGCAAATGGCAGAAAACGGTATCAACAAGGCTTTTGTCCTCACCCTGCCAATCCTGCGGAAACGCTTGCTGCGTCTACTTGACGGGAAGTGGCAAGTTCAGTTATAATAATTTCAAAACAGGGGGACAAGTTCTAATTAGAAAAAGGATTTCAATGTTAACAATTCTAATGGTATGGAGGAGATAATTCCATGAGCTTGAGTGTGCAGCAAGAATCGCTGACCTCTTTTGATGTATTGGAAGATGAGTATGTTGTGGATTTGGCCAGAGAAGGGGATAGTGAGGCTCTTGAATATCTGATTCACAAGTACAAGCATTTTGTTCGCGCCAAAGCCCGGTCCTATTTTCTAATTGGAGCAGACCGGGAGGACATCATTCAGGAGGGCATGATTGGGCTTTATAAAGCCATCCGCGATTTTCGTTATGATAAGTTGTCGTCTTTTCGGGCTTTTGCGGAACTGTGCATTACCCGGCAAATCATTACGGCTATTAAAACGGCGACACGGCAGAAGCATATTCCTTTGAATTCATATGTATCTTTAAACAAACCGATCTATGATGAGGATTCCGACCGCACCCTCCTGGACGTGATTACCGGGACCAAAATCACGGACCCTGAAGAATTGATTATCAGCAGAGAAGAATTCTACGATATTGAGGAAAAAATGGGCGAGATTTTAAGCTCGCTGGAATGGCGTGTCCTGATGTCTTATTTAGACGGCAAAACCTATCAGGAAATCGCGGTGGAATTGAAACGGCACGTTAAATCCATTGATAATGCCTTGCAGCGGGTCAAAAGAAAGCTGGAACGCTATTTAGAAAAGCGCAACAAGTAAAAAGCCGCTGAACCATACTAATAATATGAAAAGTATTATTATAGAAGGTATTTTTTCCGATCATCGGGAAGCGGCTTTGGGAAAAGGGATAAATAACCACAAAAAAGAGGCGAGAAAAGACTTGCCTCATCATTGTTTTTATTATATAATGAATTTCGCTGGCTGTTTTGAGGAGCCGGTATTTTACGACGCGGGATGGAGCAGCTGGTAGCTCGTCGGGCTCATAACCCGAAGGTCGGAGGTTCAAATCCTCCTCCCGCAACCAAAAAATCATGCTGACGTAGCTCAGTCGGTAGAGCGTATCCTTGGTAAGGATAAGGTCACCGGTTCAATCCCGGTCGTCAGCTCCATCATATTTTTTGGCGGCGTAGCTCAGCTGGCTAGAGCATGCGGTTCATACCCGCAGTGTCCGGGGTTCAAGTCCCTGCGCCGCCACCATTTCTGAGGACTTTTTAAGATGGCGGGACGGGTTTTGGTTTTGCCAGGAGAAAACCGGCCGGGAGGGTGGTTTTTTTTGTGCCTCTTTTTCTTTTTTATTCTTGGGCAAAAGCCCCGTTAAAATGGCCGGGAGGGCCTATTAAAAGGGCTGAAAAGCCCACGGCGGCGGGGGAATGTATATATTTGACAGAGCTCTTGAAATATTGTAGAATATGTTGAGCGGAATGTGTTCTTTTAGGAATACATAGATTTTAATTGTGAAGGGTTTTTAATTATGTAAAGGAGGAAAGAATTACAGATGG
>DGEB01000065.1:23272-38321 GCA_002385735.1 Peptococcaceae bacterium UBA3937 | reverse complement strand
TTTATTTTTTCTTCATCCTTGAAGAAAAGGAAAATCAGTTGGGGCCCTCAACCGATCTCTTCCTTATAATCTATATCGAATCGTTGCCTTAAAAAGTTTAGCCTTTTTTGCACAATTTATATAAAATTTTTTACTTACTGGGACCTTCCGGCGTAAAAAGCTGCTTGATTTCCGCTTGCAGCGCATCTACCTGCCCATGCTGGCGGGCCGCTTTTATATTTTCCTCCCGGATCAGCGTAAAAATTTCCTTGCGGTAAACAGCACAGTCCCGGGGCGCTTTTACCCCCAGCCGAACCTGGTTTGCGCTTATCTCCAAGACCACAATTTCGATTTCCTCACCGAGCATAATGCTTTCATCTTTTTTTCGGGTCAGCACCAACATGGCAGCATTCCTCCTTACTAGGTCCGGTCTGGGTCCCCTGGCGGGAAGAGGGCGTCTTGGAAGGACGCGCCTGCTGACCGCTGCTTCTTTGCTGCAGTTCTTCGATAATTAGGTGTTTAGGGGAATAGTTTTTGTCCTGCAGGATGATTTGCTTTCCTTTTTTCAGCCGGGCGTTAATCACTACCGGCGCCAAGAGGTTCGCCGTCATCTTTTTAAAATCTTCCGGCACAACGACGATGGACAAAACCACCAGGTCTTCCCGTTTTTCAATGCCCAGATCCTCCACATCACCCGGCGCCAGCTCAAAATTATAATCAGGCTTAATCACGAAGGGGTTGATCACCGTAAAAAGCAAATCCGGCTCATCAACCGACTGTAACCACCAAAGGGGATTATGCTGATCCTGGTTTTCCACCAGAAGATAACGTTTATACTGCTCAAAAGCGATAATCCCCTGGGGAAAAGTAATGATTTTTTCCTCGTCATACTCCAACTGCCCTAAAATACTACTTTCTAAGATCATCTCCACAAACCCTCTTTCTTTTCATAATCCTCTCCGGCATCTTCTTCCTGTTTTCTCGCTATTGTCCCCTGCTTCCTTCTTAGCAGGGTTTTTTCTTTCATACTTTTTCATCAATATAACGGATTTGGACCTCTCCCTGCTGCCTTAGGTAGATTTTCGTCACCCAGGGACGATAATGAAGCTGTGGAGGGCGTGGTTCAAATTCGATCTTCCCCTCCAGCACCTGCCAGTCAATTTTCAGGTGGCCGCGGACGTCAAATTTCGGCCTGCTTTTAGGAAGCAGGTCAAAATTCCATTCCAAATAATCGTCCCGTTCCATGCGCCTTAAGGCCAGTTCGGCAAGCGGGTGCGGTCCTTTGTATTCAAGCCGCGCTAAAAAATCCCCCTCTTCCGCAATTTCTCCCACGTACTCCAAGGCTCTTTGCCGGGCTTTCTGCGCCATTTCGGCCGTAAACTCCATCGGGGTTTTAAAGCCCAACTCCTTAAAACAAGCAGACTGGTCAATGAGAACCCGCGGCAACTCGCGGTCAATGACCAGTTGCGTTTTTTGCGATTTAATCTTTAATTTACCGCTGGGTTGCTGTATTTCAAGAAAAGGGCGGTAAGTTTGGATCCCGATTTTGCTCCAGGTCGTCCTGATTTCCAGAGCCATGCCCACCACCTCCGTGTGGTTAGCTGCTAATGTTTAAGCTAAATGTTTTGAGGCTACCGGAGAAAATCAACCAAAGTCGGCATAATCACCCGGGCCCCCACCGCCAGCGCCGCCCGGTACACATTCTCATCATTTTTCATTTCCATAATCAACTGGGCCGCATCTACCCCGTCCACTTCCGCCTGCAGTTCCTTGTAGTGCACCTCCTGCTCTTCAAGACGGGCCACGGTCATTTCCAGCCGGTTGATACTTGCCCCCACCTTGGCACGGCAAGCTAAAACCTGGTCAATGCACTTCTGGAGCGCCTCGATATCCGCCCCCAATTCCTGGGTCTGGTTATATTCCAAATGCTCCACTACCTTCTGAAGGGAACCCATGATATCCTCTTCCAGAAAGACCTCTTCGGCCGTCAAATTAATCGGGATTTTTACGCCAATCCCTACCTCGTAAAGAACATTTTCCTGGTTATGCTGCCAAACGCCATCCTCATATGGTTTGTTCATTGTGTTGGTACCCGCGAAAATATACCGGTCGTTATGCATCGTATTGGCAATCACGCCGATCTCATCCATAAGCTGCCTGATTTCGGCATTGACTGCCTCCCGGTCTTCCGGACTAAGGATCCCGTTAGCCGCTTGTACCGTCAATTCATATCCTCTCCGCACGGCCGTGGTCAAACTGTTCAAAGCATCATCGGCCGTTTCCAGCCAACTGATGGCATCCTTGGCGTTATCCTGATACACCTTGTTCTCTCTGAGCCGGGAAACGAGCCGCATGCTTTCCACTATTCCGGTGGGATCCTCCGATGGCTTGCCGATGCGCCTTCCCGTGGCTAATTGCCGCTGCTGTCTTTCCATATTGGCAATGGTCCTGGAAAGATTGTTTTTCAGATTATTTACCAATACGTTATTGGTTATCCGCATAAGGCTCCCTCCCTTAATTAACGTCCCACGACGCCTAATCTAAAAATAAGGGTTTCCAGACACTGATCCATGGCGGTAATAATGCGGGCCGCCGCCGAATAGGCGTGCTGGTATTTAATCATATTGGTCATTTCTTCATCCAGAGAAACCCCGGAGACGGACTCCCTCTGGTTCATTAACTGTTCGATGATATAACTCCGGTTGGCCACCATTTGCCCGCTTTCCTGTCCCTGCACCCCCAGCTTGCCGATGATCGCCATGTAAAAATCGTTAAAAGAGGCTACTCCGTTATTCATGGCCAGCTTATTCTTTAACGCCGCAATGGCCAGCGCGTTGGAATTATCCCCCGCGTATACTTCCGGGTCATCCGTAGCGGCCGCGGCAATTAAATTGATATCCTCCTGAATGAGCGAGTTAACCTGAATATTTTTAGTGTTAAACTCAAGGCTTCCGTCGGTAGTGGTAAAGAAATCCACCTCCGTGGTCCCGTCCAGACCAAAACCGATCCGGTGCAAAGCGTTTACTTCTTCCGCAACCGCTTTCACTAACTCGGACACCTCAGCCTGATAAGCAGGGATGACACTATCCCGCATGTCCACATATCCTTTCAATATCCCGCCGGTAAGCTTGACCTGGCCCAGATAAGTACCATCGGCCGGCACATACCACTCCAGAGTGGCCGCCGTCGGATTAAGGGGAGAATTGTTATTAAACTGGATTTCCGCCAAAACAGCGCGGGAAACCAGCGTCTGTCCGCCCACTAGGATGTTCACCGCTCCTAATTCATCCTCAACCACATCAATCCCGATGTTTTTGGCCAACTGCTCCACCAGCATATCCCGCTTGTCCCGCAAATCATTAGCCGTATGCCCGCCGCTTTCCGCTTCCATAATCTTGATATTAAGGTCGCGGATTTGCCGGGCCTGGGTGTTGATTTCATTGACCTTCAAACCAATCTCTTTGTTAATATCCATCTGCAGATCCAAAAATTGCGCATCCAGATGATTAAAGGTGTTGGCTAAGGTCACCCCTCTTTGCATTACATCGGTGCGCACCGAAACACTTTCGGGATTCTTGGATAAGGTCTGCCACGCCTCCCAGAATTGGTCCAGAACCGAGCGGATACTGGTATCGGAAGGCTCGTTAAAAATAACCTCCAGTTTTTTAATAATGTTGTCCTTGGTTTCCCATTCCCCTAACGCCCGGTTTTCCGTCCGCATCTGGATATCAATAAAGGAGTCCCGGATCCGCCGGAAATCGGTAATGGTCACCCCGGTGCCCACATAACCTTCCAAAACCTTCTGGGCAGGAGTAGGCTCCATAATAACATCCTGACGGGTATAACCCGGCGTGTTGGCATTAGCGATGTTATGGCTGGTTACGTCCAAAGCTCTTTGCTGGGCAGCGAGCCCTTTGTAACCGATATTAAGCCCAAAAAAAGTTGACCGCATCTTATCACTCTCCGTCTCAAACCCAGATTGTGCTCCATCGTGAAGTTCTTTCCGAAAAGACGATTAGGCTTTCTTATCTAAAAAATTAGTCAGCCGCTCCACCTTAATCTCATGATCAGCATTATACAAGGGTTTGGATTGCTGACTTAACACATCCATCGTAAAATTCACAAATTGTAAAGACTGCTCCAATAAGGCCGTGTTTTCCTGATTGAGCTGGCGTAAATCAAGCAGCACACCGGATAAATCCTCATGGAGCTTCTTGAGTTGAGCGCGATGGTGTTCAGCCACGTGCTGCAAAAACTCCAGCAGCGTACTTTCCGCATTTAAACCGTACTCCCCGGCTAAACAAGAAAAACAGGCGACACGCCCTTCCTCCAGTTTGCTAACTTGCAGCACCAGGCCTTCTTCCTGAGCGACGATCTCTTCCAAAGCGCCAAGGTTGTTCTTGATAAGGTGTTTCTGTTTTTGCCGGGACAGTTCCAACAACCGTTCATAAAGCTTTTTTTGTTCCGATAGGATCTCCGTTAAGCGGTTAATCGTTTGTCCACGCAGCGGTTCGTTAGCCGGATTCATTTCTTCCACCCCTTTAAGCATTTTTCCTGATCAGCTTTACACTCGTTTGTCCATGCTCTCCTGCCAAATCTTCTCGACTACTTCCTCGTTTTTTACGGCATAAGTTCCGGTTTTGATGGCTGTTTTCAACGACTCCAGCTTTTGGAGGTCCGTCGCGGAACTTTCCGGTAATTGTTGCAGCGCTTTCATCGCAATCCCGAAAAAGCAAGCTTCCTCAGAAAGCTGCACCTTGTCGGACTTGGCTGCGGCCGGGCTTTTGTCAACGACGTTCTCCTTATTCTGTTGATTGTAAATCTTTTTGATTTCCGGAATCGGCTGATTGCTTATCCGCATCATGCTCACCTTTCCCTTTTTCTACTTCAAAAATACTAAAAGTATACCTACCCGTTATATCGGATAGGTATACCGATTTGTTGACGGCCAAATTAGCCCGTTTTTTCCGTTTTGCTCTGTTTTGGACGTTTTACTGCCGCTTTTTGCCCCTATCTGCCTTCTTCTCCCGCGCTCAGACTATCTCTTCTTATGCTCCAGCCAGGATTCCGCGCTATGCATCCGGGGCCGTCCCTTTTGGGGCACGGGCTCCTGTTTTTTCTTCGCCTCCGCAGCAACCTTCTCATTTTGCTCGCGAATCACTTTTTTGAGCCCGGCAGTAAGCTTTTCCTGACAAGGAAGACAATACCGCCCCGCGTTGATCGCCGCTCCGCACAGCTCGCATTGCAGTTTAACCTGAATCTTCGTCCCCACGGAAAAACGGCCTTCTTTCAAATAGCGCAGGATTTTCTCTTCGCCAATCCCGGTTTTTTCACTGACTTCCGTAATTAAAGCACCCGGGTTTTCCNNCGGACAATTTCTGAGTTTCATCGGTCTTCGCTTCCTTTCCTATGGGAAAATCTCAAATAATATTCTCCAGTTTTTCCATCATTTTGACACTATAACCTGCGGCCCAGGTAATCCCGTAAATCCGTTTAATTCCCCGCTCTTCCAAAACATTGGCGCAAGATACCAAAGTAGCTCCTGTAGTAATTATATCATCTACCAATAAAACGCAGCGCACTTTTTTCTCCTTGCCGGCAAACTCAAAGGCGTCTTTTAAGTTTTCTAACCGGTCTTTGCGCCCCAGAACCGTTTGGGTTTGATAGAAATGTTTGCGCGTTAGGGCATTCGGCCAAAGGGGCTTCTTTAACTCCTCGCTGATCACTTGCGCCAGCAAGAGACTTTGGTTATACCCCCGTTCAATCTCTCTCCCTAAATAGAGGGGCACCGGGACAACCGCTTCTATAATGTCGGCAATCCCCAAATCCTTCACCCGGCAAGCCATCAAATAGCCTAAAGGATAGGCATTCTCTTTTTTCCGGTTAAATTTGAGATCGTGAATCATTTCGCGGAATACGCCTTCATAAGGCACCACACTCCCCACCTGGAACAGGGCATTACTCCAATACCGACAATTAGGGCAAGTTTCCCCTGCCGTAAAAAACCCGCACCGGGGACACACTATTTCCATTTTGGAAATGCTTAAAATACGAGAGGCACAGTTCTGACAAATTCCCTTATGGTAAACTTCCGTCTTTTTCTGCCCACAAATCGGGCAGACCTTTTTCCCCGGGAACAGAAGCCCCACTAAAGAACTTTGCCATTCCTTCCAGCCCATCCCCCGTACCTCCCTCTTTATTTCGCTCTCTATGAATAATATTCGACTTTGTTTTCTTTTCCCCTCCTTTTCGCAATTTAGCTGAAAAATGAAAAAACCGCCCCATCAGCTGGGGCCTGCTTTGCGCCGGGCCTGCCGATGGGACGGCTATCGTTATTCGTCCTTTCCTGTTTAGATCTGAGCCAATTGCTCATACAAATAATCGTTCAGCACTTTGATGTAGGTCCCTTTCATCCCCAGGGAGCGGGCATCGATGACCCCGGCGCTTTCCAGTTTCCGCAAAGCGTTGACAATCACGGAACGGGTCAACTTGTATTCCTCGGCCAGCTTACTGGCTACCAAAAAGCCTTCGTTGCCTTCGATTTCATTGAAAATATACTTGACCGCTTCCAGTTCCGAATAAGATAGCACTTCCAGCGCCAACTGGACGACGGTTTTTTTCCGCACTTCGTTTTCCATTTTTTCGTTGGCGTTGCGCAGGATCTGCATTCCGGCCACACTGGCCCCATATTCGGCCAAAATGGTTTCGGCCGGGGTGTAAGGTTTTTTCTCCCGGGCGTACACCACCGTTCCCAGTCGTTCGCCGCTGGCGAAAACCGGGGCCAAAACACAGTAATAGTCCGAGTCTTTTAATAGCAAATTTACTTCCGTATGGGTAAAACCGGAGAGCCATTGCAGGCTTTTTTCCCCAAACTGTCCTTCCGTAATCTCTGCTTCGGAAAAGAAGCCGCCCCGGACGGTGACTATTTCCTCCTTTCCTAACAGTTTCCCGTTTTTGTTGGTGAGGTAGATGCTGGACTCGGTTATCCTGGACAGTTCTTGGGCAATCGTGTCGTAATCCAGGGTTTGTCCGGCCGATTTCTGTAAGAGCTGATGCAACACCCGTGTCTTCTCTAACAACAACTGCATTTCCACACTAAATTCCCCCTATTGGCAATTTTTTTAGTAGTTGTTGTTAGTAGTATTTCCATCGTTTAGTACTTTATACTTTCTGTTGCCATTTTTGTAATGAATAATTGTTCCCCTTTCCGCAGTTTTTTCTTTTGCACCAGCCCGGCCGGCAGCTCCAAAACCTGATAAGCCTCCCGCACCAGGGGCGAAACCCTTCCCGGCCCCATTTCCGGCAGCAGTTCCACAATGACTCCTTTTTTGTCCAGAAAAAGCACATCAATGGAAAAAGCCATCAGGAAAGTATGGACCTGACGACAGGGGAAAAGTAACAGCCCTTCCCCCTCCTTCAGTTCCGGCCGGAACAACAAGCCTCTTAAACGGCTAAAAAAATTAGCGGCAAGCCTAATCTGCCCGCCGATGAGTTCTTCCCCCCGGTATATTTTCACCAACATCCGTCCTTCGGCCTCCCTCTTTTAAAAGCTTCTATAAAAATTCCATCAGGTTAATCAACGCCGGTCCTAACAGCACGATAAAAATAGTGGGAAAGATAAAAAGGACAAGGGGAATCAGCATTTTTACCGGTGCCTTCATGGCTTTCTCCTCGACCCGCTGGCGCCTTTTCTGCCGGGCGTGTTCGGCCTGGGTATGAACGACCTTGCCGATGGATACCCCCAACTGCTCGGCCTGGATAATCGCTCCCACAAAGGAGTGGACATCTTCAACCCCCGTGCGTTCCGCCAAATCCTTTAAAGCCTGCCGGCGTGACTTGCCTCTTTGAATATCTTTAAATGTCCTCCGCAGTTCATCGCTCAATTCTCCTTCCGCTTTACTAACCACCCGCTCCAGCGCGGCATCGAACCCCAGCCCGGCCTCCACACTTACGGACAACAGATCCAACATGGCCGGTAGTTCTTTTTCGATGGTTTCCTGCCTTTTCCTGATCCGCACGGTTAGATAATAGCGCATGAACAGGATCCCCATGATGGCGCCGATGAGCAGTTGGAAAAGCTGCCCCACCGCTCCCTGGTGCCTCAGATAAGCGAGCAGCCAAAAACCAAGCATAAACAGGATAATCACGCCCAGTTGAAGGGCTTGAAATTCATGCACATGCAGGTTGCCGGGGTAGCCGGCCAACTGCAGCATTTGCTGTAATTTGTCCCTGTTTTTGGTTGGTAAATGACGGGCGATCGCTTGGGAAACCCATTCCAAAAACGGGCTGATAATTCTTTCGAAAAAGGGCTTGCTTAACTCATCATCGACCAACTCATCCTGCATATTCCGGCTTCTGGCGATATTTTGCAAACGGGACAAAAAAAGCTTTTTCCCCCGCAGTTTGTTTTGGAAAAACGCCAGGGCCAGGGTGGTAAAAAAGAGAAAAGAACAAAGAACTACTTTCATCATGGTTGTTCCCCCGCTTTCCCAAGTCCGAACTAATAATCGATGGCCGTTATTTTTCTAATGAAAATGATGCCAATCACTTCCGAAACAAGTCCCCAGATGATCAGCATTATCCCCATGCTTGACTGAAACAAGGGTTCTAAAAACTTCGGATTCATTAGCATCAGGATGACCACGATGATAAATGGCAAGCACCCAATCACCAATCCTGAGATCTTTCCTTGCGCGGTTAAGGTTTTTATCTCCCCTTGAATCCGGATACGATCCCGAATCGTCTCGGAAATATTATCCAAAATGATTGCCAGATTACCGCCGACTTGCCGTTGAATCAGCACGGCCGTAATGATGAGCTGCAAATCTTCACTGGCAATCCTTTTCCCCATGTTATTTAAGGCTTCTTCCAAGGGGGTTCCCAGGTTCACTTCCCGAAAAGTCCTGGCAAATTCCTTCCCCAGGGGAGCGGGCATTTCCCGGCTCACCAACTCAATGGACTGGTGAAAACTATAGCTGGCCCGTAAGGAGTTGGAGAGGATAGCCAGGGCATCCACCAGTTGCAGATTGAATTTGATGATTTTCTTCTCCTCCGCTCTTTTTACCAACAAGGGAGGTAAAATCAAGCCGATGAAGCTTAAAATGACCCCTGAAGCCAGCCGGCCGTTTAAAAGCACTCCCAGTAGACCCGGCAAAAGACCCGACAATAACCACAGAAACAGGTACTCTTCACCACGCAAGGGAATATCCGCCCGCACCAGCTTTTCCTCAATGGGCTTGATAATCCCCCGTTTTTCTAAAATTCTTCCGGCAGCAGTAAGAATGATCCGTAAACCGGCGGGTCTTCTGCCCCTGGCTCCTTCTTCGTGGTCCTCCTCCCAGGAGTCCTGCACGCTCATATCATGTAAACGCGTCATCCGTTCCTGGATCGCTTCTTTACGCCTGGTCAGGAGTTTACCCACACTGATTACACTGAGAAAAACAAATAAAAAACTTAGCAGGCCAATGGCCTTAGTCCCCATCCCGCCGACCTCCTTCCCCAGACCCCGCGAGCTCGGGAAAATTCTCCAAATTAATTATCAAGGAAAAAATTAGGAGGGAGATGAATCCCGGCTGTCTCCAGCTTGTTCAGCGCTCTGGGCACTACCCCGGTTGCACGGAATTTCCCCAGGGCCCTGTTCCGTTCATCCGTACCGGTGATTTTATAAACAAAAATATCCTGCAGGGTAATTTTGTCTTCCTCCATCCCTACTACTTCGGTCACATGGGTAATTTTCCGGCTGCCATCACGCAAGCGGGCCTGATGGATAATCAAATCAAAAGCCGAAGCAATCTGTTCACGAATGGCTTTGGCCGGTAACTCCATCCCGGCCATCATGACCATCGTTTCCAAGCGGGCCAGCAGATCCCGCGGAGAGTTGGCATGCACGGTAGTCAGGGAACCGTCATGCCCGGTATTCATAGCCTGTAGCATGTCCAAAGCTTCACCGGAACGCACTTCTCCGACCACAATCCGTTCCGGCCGCATCCGCAAAGCGTTACGAACCAAATCCCGGATCGTAATTTCCCCTTTACCTTCAATATTGGGCGGCCGGCTTTCCAGGGTAATCACATGTTCCTGGTTCAACTGCAATTCCGCCGCATCCTCAATGGTCACGATCCGCTCATTGGCCGGGATAAACGAGGAGAGCACATTAAGGGTGCTGGTTTTTCCGCTGCCGGTCCCACCGGAGATGATGATGTTGAGCCGCGCTTTCACACAAGCCTCCAAAAAAGTAGCCATTTGGGGAGTCAAAGTGCCAAAACGGATTAAATCCTGAATGGTCAGGGGCTCGCGGGAAAACTTCCGGATGGTGATGACCGGGCCAATCAAGGAAAGAGGAGGAATAACCGCATTGACCCGTGAGCCGTCCGGAAGACGGGCATCCACCATCGGCATTGATTCGTCAATCCTCCGGCCTAAGGGCGAGACGATTTTATCAATAATGTGCATCACATGCTCTTTATCCCGGAAGCTAATCCCGGTCTTTTCCAGTTTGCCATCCCGCTCAATAAAAACTTGTTTCGGTCCGTTTACCATGATTTCGGATATTTCCGGATCCCGGATCAAGGGTTCAATCGGACCGTATCCCACCAATTCATCCATTATTTCCGTCACAATTTTCTGCCGTTCCATGCGGGACAAATACTCGGCTTCCCGGTCCATAATCCGGTTAATCAACTCTTCTACCCGTGCGCTAAAATCCTTTTCCTCCCGGTTGGAAGGGACCGGTCGCCTGAAAGATTCCTCGTCCAATGCTTCGATGACTTTCTGGTGGATCTTTTGCTTCAAGCCTTGAAAAGGATCCTCCGGCGAATGGGCTTGCTTTTCGACCCCCGACGGTCCTTCCTTTACTTCCTTTTTTTTCTCCAAACGCTGTAATAAGGACATTTATGCTCACCTCTGTTTAAACAAGCGGCCAAACATTTTCTTGCTTCTTTTTCTGGGTATCTTCTGGTTTTTCTTTCCCTGCATGATTATATCCGCTAGTTTTTGCACCGCCATGCTGGCCTTGCTCGTTGGATTGGACACCACAAAGGGGATTCCTTCATTGAGGGCAGGAACCACCACCCTCCCTTCACTGGGAACCTTGGCCATCACATCAAAATCCAGGGTCTCTTCTGCCTGAGCGATGGTAATCCCCATATCATCGGACGCTCTGTTTAAAATTAGTTTGATTTTGTCCCGGTGATTGAGGATGGTCAATACTTCCAAACTTAGTTTGGTGTTCTTAATCGTAGCCAGGTCCATTCCTAACACCAAAAGCACCTGGGTACACATATCCAGGACAGCGAGGTTAATGTCATTAAAGAGCGGTGGGGTGTCCACAATGATGTAATCATATTCTGCCTTCAAAACATTAATAATCTCTTCCGCGTGGGCCGCCGTAATCAACTCGGCATATTCCGGACGCCCAGGGGCCGCCAGCACCTTCAAGCCCGAGTCGTGCGGCGTCAGGTAATTTTCCAGTAAATCCAGATCAAAGGAATCCCCCTCCTGAATTAATTCGGCGATCGTATGCTTCGGATACAGATTGAGGAAAATCGCCACATCACCAAATTGCAAATCCAAATCCAGCAAAACCACTTTCTTTTTCTTTTTAGCAAGATGCATCGCCAAATTGACGGCAAGGGTCGTTTTCCCCACACCACCTTTGGTGCCAAAGACAGTGACAATCTCACATTTGGGGGGAGCTATTTCCTGGGCTTCCGGATAGTACTGTTTCCGACCGGTGATTTGATAAAGACTATTGATGGTATGAATTAATTCGTCACTGCTAAAGGGTTTGTTTAGGTAGGAACGGGCTCCTGCCATCATCGCTTTGCGCAAGTACTCCTGGTCTCCCTGCACGCTCATGATAATTACCGAAACCCCGGGAATGTAAAGGGTGATCCTTTCGGTGGCCTTCAACCCGTCCATCCTTGGCATATTAACATCCATCAGGACAAAGTGCGGGCGCAGTTCTTTAGCCTTCTGCACCGCTTCCACGCCATCACAGGCTTCTCCCACCACAGCCAGCTTGACGTCAAAGGAAAGCATCCGGCGAATATTCAACCTGGCTTCCTCATTGTCATCAGCGATTAAAATACGAATTTTTTCTGCCTTATCCATCCATTAATTCCACTCCTCTTGTTTTCATGTTAACCGGATGTTCGTCCCGATTTATTGCCTTAATCAAATAAATCCTTCATCTGAAACGCTTTAGCCTCTACCGTCTGCTCTTCGGCAGGACCACGCAAGATTAAACGAATATCTCCTCGTACATCAGCTAAAAAAAGCGCCTGAGCTTCTTCCACGGTTACCGCCAACGTCAATGTCTGGTTGTTTTCTGATTTCGTGTCCTGCTCCTCACTCTCTCTATGGGGATCAAGGTTTGCCCCTGCCGCGAGAATTTCAATATCCTGTAAAATAACCATCGACTCGCTCGTCTCCCCGGTCTCCATTACACATAAGACGTCCACCCGGTCTCCCGGCTTTAGGAAACCAGCCACTCCCCTGATTGCAGACGTTTGTATACTGAGCGCCCGTTTCCCTTCCGGGATTTTAAAAGCAAGTCCGTTTCCCAAATTGTCTTTTCCCGCAACTTTTTCTTGTAATAGCTGTTCTCCGGCAATTAAAGGGATTATGGTTATTTTCCCGACAGCTTCTTCCGGCTGGCGCAAAGCATGCGGGTGCGCCGACCCAACCGGTACTTTTTGCAGTTTGACCATTTCCCTGGTTAATAGGGTATGGGTCGGTACATCCTGAGCTGCTACCACTACCGTTTCCATTTCTATTTTTGTCGTGTCTTTTTCCACCTTAGCCAAAAATTCATAAAGAAAATAGCTGGTTAACAAACCAAACAGCAAAGCAATTATGTAAATTCCCTTGTTTTTCAAAACTCTCCCCCCTTCCCGGTCGGTTCCGCCGCTGATTAAAAGCTAAATACTTTATTTTTAATACCCACCAAGATATGTCCCCCACGCCCGGTGATGCAACTCATCGAACTCCTCAAGGAAGAAGCGGCCAAAACCTACTATTCTCACCTCATCATCACTGATCATCTCCACAATCGGCACGATGATAACGCGGAGACAATCCTCCACATAATTATCCGCAGTACATGGAGGAGTGTGATTACATGCACCTATCGCGAGGTTAACCCCTGTATGGGACCAATCCGTGTCCCAAGGGTCTTTCACACCTTGTTCCGTTCTCGCCATCAGCCCGGGCCTGATTTTTACCACATCACCCACAGAAAGGATCCCCGTATAGGGGCCACTTTCGCTATATCTACTTGCTTTTATAAGCTGTCCTTGATAGCCAAACCGAATCGCGCCCCGGTACATACAATCTTCCTCGTTGCCGGGAAATAATAAAGCGCCAAACCAATCCTCTGCCAGCGGAGTTTCGTCGAGTACCGGATTATTATCCGAATCCTTTATGGGGTCTCCATCACCATCATAAATCGGCTCCCCACCCTCCTTTAATACATATTCCTCTCCTTTGTCAAAATCCTCCGGCAATACACCCCAGGGCGCTGCATCATTAGTAGTAGTAATTTTTACCGAGGCCCTGGCTTCCTTACGAACCAGGCCGGGGGATATCCCAAAGAGTCCCGCTAGAAAATAGTCCACATCCTTCGTTGCAATCACTTTAATTTCGGAATTATCATCAGAGATCTCGACTTCCACATTTTCTGCCGGAATCCCGTTTTTGGCGGCATATTCGTACGCGTAAGCCTCCGCATCGGAAGGGGAAACAGGTAAGGCCTGAACCCCGGCAAAAGCCGCCGCATCAACCGCAGTAGCAAGCTTCGCATCAATAATATAGGTCAGACCCACATTAATTCCCAGGGCCAGCAAACCAAGGATAATGGTCAGAAGGATGGGAAAAAGCACCAAAGTCGCACCAGTATCATCCCCGTTTAAAAGCCAAAACCAACGGAAAAGCCTGTTCTGATTTCTGTCCATCTTTTTTCCCTCCTTTATCGACACTCCTCCGTCTTACTGTACGACGCGCATAACCGCTTTACCCTTTACGACAAAGGGATCCGGGAGAATGCCTGAAACAAGCGGCGCATATAAGCGCAAACCAAGCTCAATGTTTACCTTGATCTCGCCCACCCCATTAAATGTGTCTTTGTTAACGCTAATCATCTTGTGTTCTGTGCGAGGATCATCTAAAATATAGTCCCCGCTTGTAATAATCCGGCTTCTTATACTTGATTCGCTAACGCCTTCTGTTGCCCCATAACGTGCCGCATCCCGTGCCAAATGGGTCGCGGCGATCTTGGCCACCATCACCTGGCTAAAATCAATGAACATGAACAAAAGCATGATTAATAGGGGCAGCGCTATTGCTAATTCCACCAAAGCTTGTCCTTTTTCGCCTCTTCTTTTTCTCCGGATCAGCATAGGAATTCACCTGCCAGGCAAACAAAGCTTCCCAGGGTAATCGCCAGCCCATAAGGGACGGTGACGGCCTTATTTTCTTCTCCCAAATCCCAGAGCCGGAAACCGGAATAGAAAAAAAGCTTAATAGCTCGTCCTATTCTCACCATGGTCGGCCATAATTCTTTTTTACGCCAAAGAAAAAACAAAATCAAAACCGCGCCGATCAAGGCCGTATAGATAAATGCGTGGAAAGCGAAAACCGCCCCTTTGAAGGAACCTACCACCCCCAGCAGTTTGACATCCCCAGCCCCGATTCCGCCTAAAGCAAAAGGGATCAAAAACAGGCCGATACCTGCGCCAAGTCCTTTTATCCAAAGGAGGGCTCCTGCGCCGCCTTCCAACAATATGTGCAAAATCAGAGCAAGCAGCGCGGCGGGGAATAACACTACATTGCGGATTTTCCGTTCTTTCAAATCCGTATAACAACAAACCAGGAGCGTGACCACTAAAAATACATCCACGGTCCCCGCAGGTATCTTCACAAAATCACCCCCCTTTTTGCCGATCATTGTTCATGCTTATCATATAGTCATTTAATATTCTGGCATTTAAAAGGACAATTGGACTCCACTCACTGTGCGCAGAGCCCAATGTCATCCTTTCTTCCTTCCGGCGCTTACGTTACATCCCTCACC
>DGEB01000065.1:16900-22976 GCA_002385735.1 Peptococcaceae bacterium UBA3937 | reverse complement strand
CTTTTATTATACTGCCTATTTTGACAAATTACTATTATCCATTGTTCCTGCCCGCTTTGCTAAATTAGTCCTAATTTGTTTATTCTTCTCGGTCCTAGAAAATTGGTCCTTAAATCCTATGGTCATACGGTGACCTAAGTCCCTGATAAGCCGGAGGAAGGGTTGCCCGCTTTCCCTGTAAAGAGCATAAAGGCCATAACAAAAATACACCACGACCACAAAGAATAGGATCAATTCTCCCATTTTCTCCACTCCCCTTACCCTGTGCCATTACTTTATGCCAGGAGCAAGAAAATGTCACAAGCGGACAAGAAAAAACCCCACCTTTTTCGGTGGGGGAATGGATTATAATTCCACCAGATGGTGTTTTACGGCGTATAACACCGCCTGGGTCCGGTCCTCCACCTTTATTTTGCGGAAAATGCTCGTAATATGGTTCTTAACCGTTTTCTCACTAATCGACAGTTCACTGGCAATCTCTTTGTTGCTTAAGCCACGGGCCAGGAGTTTCAGGATATCCATTTCCCGGCTGGTGATGGCTTTTCCTTCTTCCCGGTTTTGAGGTTTCGTCATCCGGTTGACCTCGGTAAAAAGCAACTTGGTGATACTGGGATCGATCACGGAACGCCCTTGCGCTACTTCCCGGATCGTTTCCACCAGTTTTTCCGGACAAATATCCTTCAACACGTATCCGGAGACCCCGGCCCGCACTAAATCCAAAACATAATCCTTTTCCTCATGGGCAGTTAGAGCGACAATGCCAATCTGGGGGAATTCCCGTTTAATTACTTTGGTCGCTTCGATCCCGTTGGTTCCCGGCATGTTGATATCCATTAAAATGACATCGGGTACTAATTTCCGTGCGATATTAATCGCTCCCTGCCCGTCGCCGGCCATATCTAAAACCTCGATATCCTCTTCAAATTCCAGTAGTTTTTTTATCCCTTCCCTCACCAATGGATGATCATCGATGATGACAACACGAATTTTTGAAGTTTTCAATCTAAACCACTCCTTTAAAACTCCTTTAAAACTAATTATTGGTCTAATGGCAGAACCGCCAGAACTTCCGTGCCTTTACCCTCCTCAGATAAAATGTTAAGCCGTCCCCCGATCGCTTCCATCCGTTCCTTCATACCGAGCAAGCCATAGTTTTCCCGGTTCGGCTGTTGAAAGTTTTTTCCCACCGCAAAGCCTTTACCGTCATCAATTACCCTTACTGTAAGCTGTTTCTTGTCGTTTTCAATCACTACTTTGATTTTTTTCGCCTGCGCATGTTTCACTATATTTTGCATCGCCTCCTGAATAATTCTGTATAGTGCAACTTCAACCAGTGAATCCAACCGTTGCCGTGACCCAACGAATTTGCTTTCAATTTCATACTCGGTATGTCTTCCTTTAAAGTTTTCGATATAACGGGTAACCGCCGCATACAAGCCCAAATCATCAAGCCCCATCGGGCGCAAGTCAAAAATGATGCGCCGCACTTCCTGCAAACTTTTCCGGGCGGAATCCTTTAGTTCGGATAATTCCTGCCGTACTTCCGGCCGCTCGTTGCCCAGCATTTTTCCACAGATTTCCGCTCTTAAAACGATATTCGCCATGGACTGGGCCGGCCCGTCATGGATTTCCCTGGCAATTCTCCTTCTTTCTTCTTCCTGCGTCTCAATGATTTTCGGAGCCAACTGGCGTTGCTGCAGGGCTTTCCCCAACTGCTTATGAAGATCCTTCATGTTTCCTTCCAGATGTTCAAAAACAACCCCAATCTGGGTTATCAGATTTTCGGCTTTATGAATGGTTTGTTCCAGCTTTTTTAAGCTACGCTCCAGCTCATCGCGACGCAGTTTCAACTGTTTTTCCCGCTCGTGGAGGGAAGCCAGGTTCGCCTGAAGCTCGCCGGCCTTGTCGTAGGTGACACTAGCCTTGATCTGGGCTAATTCCTCACGCAGGCGGTCCGTTTCAGAACGAGTATTTTCAACAATTTCGAAGATTTGATCCCGGCTTTTTTCGATTGCAATTAGATCCATTCCTTCGCCTCAATTTCCCCTTAAATAGTCTTATTATTTAAAATTAATCTTTATTTAACTTATTATTCGCTTCGAAAGGACTTTTTTCCTGCTTGACTACGAAGAATATTCATTTTCTTCCTGTAAAATAAAAAAAGTGAGCTTTTTGCTCACTTCTTCCATCCTGTTTTTTACATTTCTTTTAGAGGGGATAAACCTGGGCCCCTGTCTCGGCTTCATTCTGCCGGGCCAAAGCAAAATCCACTCCGCATTTGCCGGCATAACGCTCCTCTAAAAATTTTTTGGCAACCTGAGGGAAGATGGCGTAAGAAAGGACGTCCTCTTCCTTTTGCAGGTACATCCCGATTTCTTTCCGGGCAGTGGGTAAATGCGGCTCAATTAAATCGGCTGCCCGGCCCTCAATCGGTTCTTCCTCACCGATGATCATTTTGCGGATTTCCTCGTCAACCGGAGCCGGGGTAGCCCCATAGAGCCCCCGCATGTAGTTGCGTACTTCCGTGGTCACCATCTTATAGCGCCCCATTAAAACGTTCAGAACGGCCTGGGTCCCCACAATTTGACTGGTAGGGGTAACCAGGGGCGGATAACCCAATTCTTCCCTCACCCGGGGAACCTCCGCCAGTACATCCGGCAGCTTGTCCAGGGCATTCTGCTGCTGCAGGTGGGAAATGAAGTTCGAAAGCATCCCGCCCGGGACCTGATATAAAAGGACATTGACGTCCACCCCGTCTTTATAAACGTCATAATCCCGGTATTTCTTCCGCACTTCCTTGAAGTAGGCCGCGATTTCCGAAAGAGGCTCCAGATTTAAACCGGTATCATAGGGTGTGCCCTCTAAAGTGGCCACCATGGTTTCCGTTGCCGGCTGGGAAGTGCCTAAAGCCATCGTGGAAATAGCCGTATCGATTACATCGGCCCCCGCCTCAATGGCTTTCAGGTACATCATCGAGGCCATGCCGCTGGTATAATGGGAATGCATCTGCACCGGTAGCTGGAATCTTTTTTTCAATTCACCGACCAGTTCGAAGGCGGCATAAGGTTTCAAAATCCCCGCCATATCCTTGATACAAAGCGAATCCGCACCCAGATCCACCAGATCCTGAGCCAACTTTAAAAAATATTGCAAATCATGCACCGGACTAATCGTATATGAAATGGTGGCTTGAACATGGGCTCCTTCTTTTTTAGCCACTTCCATCGCTTTTTGCAGGTTACGGACATCGTTCATGGCATCAAAAATGCGGAAAATATCCATCCCGTGCGCCACCGCTTTTTTGATGAACTCCTCCACCACGTCATCGGCATAATGCCTGTATCCCACCAGGTTTTGCCCCCGCAAAAGCATCTGGGTTTTGGTGTTTTTGAGCACCTGCTTAATCTTGTCCAGCCTTTCCCAGGGGTCCTCGTTCAAGTACCGCATACAAGTGTCAAAGGTCGCCCCACCCCATACTTCCATCGAATGAAACCCTACTTGGTCCATTTTCGCGGCGATCGGCAACATGTCCTCCGTTTTCATCCGCGTCGCCAACAAAGATTGATGCCCGTCCCGCCAAGTAGTGTCAGTAATGCCGACTTTCCTTGCTGTCATTGTTACGACCTCCATTACGTCAAGATTCATTGCGACAATGTCAATATCAAAAGATTTTTCATCCATTAAATATTACTTTACCGCGATTTGATTAACAATGTCAATAACATTTTTATTTTTTATTACATTTTGGAGGCTCGTCTGCCCTTAGAGTGCCAAAATTCTTCTGTGTTTTAGGGCTGATGTTCCTTGCGGACGCAAGTGAAAAGGCTCTTTTTTGTTATTTAATTGTTATTTGTTGTACTGCTTTTCCGGATCCCGCGCAAATAATAATCCACTGTTTGGGCGGCCAGTTCGGCAATTCTCTCCCTGGACAGCACGTGGGGATTGCCTTCGGGAAACACAATCATCCCCATCCCGCCGTAAAAAAGGCGGGCCAAAAGGGTACTATTAATATCCCTGATTTCGCCCTTGCTTATTCCTTCCTCCAGCACGCTTTCAATATAGCGCAACCATTGCAAATGCTTTTCCTGCAAGGCTTTCCGAAATTCTTTATCAAAATTGGTATTTTCCAACAGGACATTACGCGCCAAAGGCTGGTAACGCTGCCACAAAAGAATGCTTTGTTGAGCAATACTTTCTAACTTGGCCGCGGTCGTATTCTCCTGGCTCACACATTCCCGCAGCATGGTATCAAAAAGCTCCATACCCTCCTGTAAAACCTCCTGGAACAACTGGGCCTTGCCAGGAAAATACTCATAGACCGTGCCTTTGCCGATGCCGGCCAAAAGCGCAATTTCTTCCATTTTAGTTTTATGAAAGCCTTTGCGGGAAAAACTTTCCAGGGCAGCCTTGATGATTAATTGCCGTTTGGAGGGCCCTCTTTTTTCCGCCATGCTTTATTCACGCTCCTGTTTTATGATTCCCTTTCGGTGGTACTGCTCAGCTCCGGCCGCTTCCCTTATTCCACACCGGCCAGGGGCTTTTCCGTCCCTTCCTGGCGCCTTCTCCGTCTGAACCGCATCCGGGCATTGTCAAACAGAATGTAAACACAGGGGACCAGAACCAAGGTGATTAAGGTGGAAAAGGTCAGCCCACCGGCCACGGCCGAAGCCATCGAAGCCGAAAGCTCCGCCCCTTCTCCGGTGGCAAACATGGTGGGGATTAAAGCCAAAACCGTGGTAAGAGTAGTCATGAGGATGGGCCTTAAACGAATGGGGCCCGCTTTTAAAACCGCGTCGATACAACTCATCCCGTCCCGCTCCCGTAAGGTGTTAATATAGTCCACCAAAACAATGGCGTTGTTAACCACAATCCCCGCCAGCATAATCACCCCGATAAAAGAAGGAACATTCAAGGTTTGCCCCATGAAAAACAGGGAGAAGGCCACGCCGATTAAAGTGGGCGGGAGGGCAAACATAATGATAAAAGGAGTCCATAATCCTTCAAACTGCGCCGCCAAAATCATATATACTAAAAGGATGGCCAAAATCAGAGCCAGCGCCAAATCCTGGAAGGCCTCAATCATTTCCTCATTGGCCCCGCTGTATTCCATTTGCACCCCGTAGGGGATGCTGAGCCCGGACAAGGACGCTTGAATATCCCTGATTACACTGGCCAGATCCCGGCCGCTGATTTGCCCGGTCACCGTCACCTGCCGGGACTGGTTTTCCCGCACAATCTGAGTTGGCCCGGTAGTTTGCGACAAAGTAGCAATATCACTAAGCGGCACCAAAGCTCCCGTTGGAGACACAATCGTCAAGGCGGCTAATTCGTTCAGGTTGCTCCGGTATCTTTCATCCAGGATCACCCGGACATCCACTTCCTCCCCGGCCTTCCGGTATTTCGTAGCGGTAGTTCCGCTGATGGACGTAGATAAGAAGGAAGAAAGCTGCGTGCTGTTTAAGCCATAGTGCGCCGCTTTTTCCCGGTTGATTTTAATCACCAGTTCCGGACGGCCATCTTCGAGACTGGTCTTTACTTCCCGGACGCCTTCCACCGCCTTTACTTTTTCCGCCACCGTATCGGCAAAAGCGGTGAGCACATCCAGGTTGTCGCCGGTGATATTAATCTGGATGGGCGTTAAAGAGGTTATCATGCTCATATCGGTGCCTAAAATCTCGATCTTCGCCCCGGGGATGCTGTTGCACTTCTTCCGGATCTCATCCAATACTTCGTCGATGGAGCGGGTCCGTTTCGCTTTGCTAACCAATTGCCCCATCACTATCGCGCTTTCGGAACTGGCCGTGGAACTCATCACGTTTCCCCCTGTTCCGACAGCATAAAGGCACCACTCGTGTTCCGGCGCCTCCTGGATATATTTCACCACCAGGTCGGTGACCCGCTGGGTCTCCCGTACTGCCGTCCCGTTGGGCAAGGTGATATTGATGGTGTATTGCCCGGTATCCTGCTTCGGCAGGAATTCCATGCCCACTAAAGCCATTACCCCGCAGCTAATCAAGAATAAGATGGCCGTTGTCCCGATAACGGTTTTTTTGTGGTTAATGGCCCAAACCAGTAA
>DGEB01000065.1:0-16631 GCA_002385735.1 Peptococcaceae bacterium UBA3937 | reverse complement strand
ACTTTGGAAGATAACATCGGGACCAGGGTTAAAGCCACAATAAGCGAAGCCAGCAGGGAAAAAGAAACGGTAAGGGCTAAAGGACGAAAGACTTGCGAGGCCAGTCCTTCCACATAAACAATGGGCAGAAATACCGCAATCGTTGTCAGGGTCGAAGCAATAACGGCCGAAGAAACCTCATGGGCGCCGGCTTTCGCCGCTTCCAGCCGCGACCAGCCTTCCTGCCGGTGCCGGTAGATGTTTTCCAGAATGACAATGGAATTGTCCACCATCATACCTACACCCAGCGCCAGGCCACCCAGGGAAACCACGTTCAAAGTCAAGCCGCCGAAGTAGAGGAGAATAAAGGTCGCAATAATGGAAATGGGGATGGCCACGGCAATGACCAGGGTACTCCGCAAAGTCCTTAAAAAGAGGAAGAGAATTAAAATGGCCAGGGATGCCCCGAGCAGGGCATTGTTGGTAACCGTATCGATGGACATCCGGATGTAGGAAGCCTGATCCAGCCCCACCACAAAATCGGTTCCAGCGGGTAACTCCGCTTTCAGTTTCTCGATTTCGGCATGAACCGCTTCCGATACCTCAATGGTATTGGCATCCGACTGCTTCTGGATGGAAATTTCCACACAGGGCGTGCCGTTCATATAAACAAACTGCGTTTGTTCGTGAAAGGTATCCTCTACCCGAGCCAGCTCTGCTAAACGTACCTTTCCCCCGGAAGCCAGCGGGATCAGTAACTCTTCGATTTCCTGAATGCTGTCAAACTCCCCGGTTACCCGGACAATATGCTCCTTCAGTCCTTCTTCAATGGTTCCGGCCGAGGTATCGCGGTTTTCCATCCGCAAGGAGGAGACGATGTTATCCAGACTCAGGTTGTATGCCTGCAAACGCTGCGGCTCGGCGGAAATCCGGATTTCCCGCTGCACCCCGCCGACCACATCCACGGAAGCAACTCCGCTGACCCTTTCCAGGCGCGGTTTAATCACCTCACTGGCCAGTTTATCCAGGCTCACCAGGTCGATGTCCCCGCCTACCCCCAGCACCATGACGGGCATCATGTTAATGTCCATCTTAAAGAGCATGGGTTTATTCGCATCCTGAGGGAGCACCGGATCCAGCAAGTCCAGCTTTTCCCTCATCTGACTCATGGCAAAATTCATATCTGTTCCCCAGACAAACTCCACATAAACCAGGGAATTGCCTTTGGAAGAAATCGAATTAATATTTTTAACCCCGTTGACCGTTCCAAAGGCTTCTTCAATCGGCCGGGTCACCAGGGACTCCATTTCCTCCGGCCCTACGCCCTCATAAGAGGTGATGGCTATAGCCATGGGGAGATTTAACTGGGGAAGCAAATCCATTTTTAGTTTACTCCAGGAGACCGCTCCCAAAAGCAGGATCACCAGAAAAACCATCGTAATGGCTACGGGCCTTTTAACCGAGAAATCGGACAGCCTCATTTCGTTTCACCTCGCCCGTTGTTTTGAGCTCCGTTCCACTCCACCAGCGTGCCGTCCTTAATCCCGTACTGCCCTTCCACCACCAGCAGTTCACCGACCTTTAGTCCTTTGGTAAGCTCGACCCGTTCACCAAGCGCCAGACCCAGTTCCACTTCCTTTTCCCTGGCCACGCCGTTTTCCACTACGAACACCTTCTTTTTTCCCTCATGGTCCAAAACTGCGTACTGAGGAATGACGATCACATCCTCCCGCCGGTCCACCACCAGTTCGATTTCCCCATACATGCCGTCTTTCAATTGTTTTTGACGGTTGGACAAGGACAAAGTCACCGGAAAAGCCTTGCTCATGGCGTCGGCCTTGGGCGCAATCGTCTTAATGACCGCCGGGAACGATTCCCGGGATGCGGCACTTACCTTAACATCCACTTGCTGCCCCAGCTTTAGTCCGCCCACATAGTTTTCGCCGACCTGGACGGTTAATTCCAACTGTTCCGTATTAACCACCGTAACAAGGGGACTCGCCCCGGCCAACTGGCCCTCCACCGCGGTCACCGCAGCTACATAACCGTTAATGGTGCTGTTTAAGACACAGTTTTCCTTCTGCAACTGTAGGCTTTGCAAGGCTGTTTCCGACTGCTCCAACTGAAACTGGGAAACAGCTCCCGCCGCAAAAAGCTCCTTATTGCGGTCATAGGCCAACTGGGCCTGCTCCAGTTGCAGATCAATCTCCCGGGAATCAAAAATCACCAGAGGGGTGCCTACCGATACATAATCGCCCACTTCCACCGGCACACTGACAATCTGCAAGGAAGGGTTTTTGGCCGCAAGCATCACTTCTTCCCGGGCTTTTAGCAAGCCACCTAAAGGAATTTTTCTTTCCAGGGTCCCTTTTTGCACCTGTTCTACCGTCACGGGAATTTTACTCTGTTCTTCAGCCACAGGGGCAAGCAGTTCTCCCCCTTCTCCCTTGTTTTGTAGGACCGAGCCGGCTTTCCAGACGAAAGCGGCAACCAACAACAGGCCGATAAGCAGAATGACGATCTTTTTCTTCATCCTTTTTCCCCCCTGCGTACCACTCGATAATTTTTCCGACCGAACAGTCGGTCATATTCTTTATTTTATTGTTCTCATCATTCAATGTCAATTCATAATCCTTGCAGTAGCCGGATTACTTTTTACTTTTTCTAATCTTTGCTTACTACCGTAAAGCATCTTAAGCTTTTCAAGCTTCTTTGTTTCCCGCCCTCATCATTCCGCTAAATAAACTTTTTAAAGGATTTTTTAATTTTGTGTGCAATATATAACTAAATGCACCTTTTTAGGCCTAATTACGGCAATTTCACCCTGCCGGATAGCAGGACCGCAGATAAAGGGTAAATGCCTTTACAAAAGGGGGGAGACCGTGAAAAAGAAAGAATTCTTCTTAGGCCTGGTCGTCGTTTTAGTGCTGTTTACCTGCTACTATTACCTCAGCCAGCTTTATCTTAAAGCTATGGAACTTCCTTCTTCTTTAGACCAGAACTATCCCTACTTTAAAGATCTTTTTTACCTAATTTTCTTTTCCTTGCTGCTTTTCGCCGGATTGTTGATTATCCTGGAAGGTCGCGACCCCTCCAAAACTCTGGCCTGGCTGATGGTACTAATTTTTTTACCGATCGCCGGCTTTGCCCTTTATCTAATTTTTGGCCGGCAATTCCGCAAGAAAAGAATCACCGCCAAAAAAAGAAGGCTCAATGATCATTTGAATTATCCCCTGCAGGATTCCCCGCCAATGGCAGGCCAAAATCCCAAAGGCCTGCCGCCGGAACTGCACATCGCCAAAGAAAAAGAACGCCTGATGCAGCTTATTCTCAATAACGCCACTTTTCCCCCGACGATCAACAACGAAGTTAAAGTGCTTAAAAACGGGAAAGAGATCTTTCCGGCCTTTTTACAAGCCATGGAGGAAGCGCAAAAATATATTTATTTGGAAACATATATCTTTCGCAACGACCGGCTGGGGACAACGATTGGCACCCTGCTTTGCGTTAAAGCCCGTAGCGGGGTTAAGGTCCGGGTGTTGTATGACGCCCTGGGCTCCCGTCACCTGAGTAAGCAATTTATCGCCAAGCTCCGCGACGCCGGAGTGGAAATCGAGCCTTTCCTGCCGATTAACCGCTGGCCTTTCCACCGCAAAATCAACTACCGCAACCACCGGAAAATCCTGGTGGTAGACGGAAAGATCGGCTTTATCGGCGGAGCGAATATCGGAGATGAGTATCTGGGACGTCACCCGAAAATCGGGCCCTGGCGGGATACGCAGTTACAACTGCAGGGCAATGCCGTCCGTTTCCTGGAACGGGTTTTCCTGCAGGATTGGTCCTTTACCACCAAAAAACCGATGGAGCTCAACGAAGAGCCCCTTTTTTCCGAACAGCCAGACACCGGAAACCGCATCGTGCAAATCATGGCCAGTGGACCGGATACGCAATGGGAAGCCATTATGCAAGTCTATTATTACACCATCGCCACGGCCGAAAAATCCGTCTTCATTACCTCCCCTTATTTCATTCCCAATGAGAGTATCCTCACGGCGCTGAAAACAACCGCCTTAAGCGGGGTCGATGTGAAACTGCTCCTGCCCGCCAAGCCTGATTACAAAATCGTGTACTGGGCGACCATGTCTTATCTGGAGGAACTCCTGGCCGCCGGGGTGGAAATCTACTTCTACCGGAAAGGCTTTATTCATGCGAAGGTACTGGTGGTCGACGGGATTCTGTCTTCGATCGGTTCGGCCAATATGGACCTGCGCAGCTTCAGTTTAAACTTTGAGGTAAATGCCCTGATCTACGACAAAGAGACCGCGACACGCTTGCAAAACGACTTCCTGACCGACCTCCAATATGCGAAAAAGCTGGAGCCGGCGGAATTCCAGGAGCGCCCGCTGCGGCACCGTTTTGCCGAGTCCCTGGCCCGCCTGTTTTCTCCGCTGCTGTAAGCCCCATCCCACAGGCTACCCAACCCTCGATAAGTCGATCCTTGGGCTCTTGGGCTCTTGGAGCGCAAACCAAAAGAGCTGTTATCCGGAAACACTTCCTGGATAACAGCTCTTCATTATTTCTTTATTTCCTTGCCAAATCATGTCACAGTTCTTTGTTTTCTTCTTCTTTTTCTCTTGCGGTGAATTACTGGACGTTAACCAGATCACTATAGATCCAGCCTTCCGTACCATCATTCAATTTAACATAATACCAGTCGTTTTCCGCTTTCTGAATGACCAGCGGGTCATTCTGGGTGACCCTCTTAATGATATTACTGTCGTCCGCAGTTGTCGGTGTGCTCCGCAGGCGTACCGGACTGCTGACATTGGTATACGCTGCTTTCCCGATGACCGAATTGTCCCCGCCCTGGCTTACCGGTGGAGCGGAAGGCTTATTCTCCGGCTGATTGTCAACCGTGATCGCATCAGGCGGTTGAGCCGGCGCTTTCGGCTCATTTGCGGCCGGCTTATTGCTAGCCGGTTTGTTCGCCGGTGTATTGGATGTATTCTCCGTGGAATCAGCAGTGGCCGGAGTGGACGGCTTACTGGAAGTGGTATTCCCCATCCGTCCCTGGATTTCGTTAATCGTATCCTGGATGGCGCTGGCCTGCACGGCCAGTTCAGCAAGCTCCGATTCCAGTGTTTTAACCCGTTCTTCTAACGCTTTGTCCACATAACTTTGGGAGACCACCGGATCGGCATAGGACCCGGGCGCCGGTGAATTGGCGATAACCGTTCTCCCGACAAAAAAACCAACGATGATCGACAGAGCTGCACCTATGACAATAATCCCTCGTAATCTCATGTTTTCCCACCTCATTACAATTAATCATTTTCCTACTACCCTATTTGGCAATATCATGAAAGGCATGCTGCGGCTGCCTTTGCCGTTGGGTCTGCGGAGCCTGTTCCCCTTGCGCTGGCTCCTGCTCGCCGACGATGTCTTTGTTGCTTTTCAGCAAGCCAAGCTTTTGCGCGATAATGCTAAACCCTAAAATCAGGGCCATCATCATTAACATCCCCTGGGCTTTGGTCACCACAGCCATCGCAATCGCGGACAGCCCTAAAACGGCACTTAAACTATAAATCGACAAGACCGTTCCCCGATGGGTCAAACCAAGATTAAGCAAGCGATGGTGCAAATGATCTTTATCCGCCCGAAAGATCGGTTTCCCCCCCATGTAACGCCGGATGATGGCAAACAAGGTATCAGCGATGGGAATCCCGAGAATTACTACCGGCAACAAAAGGGAAATAACGGTGGTACTTTTGGTCATCCCGATAATGGCAATAACCGACAAATTGTATCCGAGGAATAAGGAGCCGGTGTCGCCCATAAAGATTTGGGCCGGATGAAAATTATACCTTAAAAACCCTAAAATGCTGGCGGCTAACAGAAAGGCCAATACCGCCGCTTGTTGCGTTGTTTCCAGAAAAGCAACCGCCCCCAGCGTAGCTGCGGCAATGGCGGAAACTCCCGCCGCCAATCCGTCCAAACCGTCAATCAGGTTAACGGCATTGGTGATCCCGATAATCCACAGTAAAGTAACCGGATAAGCAAGGTATTGCAGGTGAATGAACTCCCCAAAGGGGTGGGTGATAAAATCGACCTTTACGCCGGCCATCATCACCGCAAGCGCGGCCACAAACTGGATAAACAGTTTTGTTCTTGGACTGACCCCCTTAATATCGTCAATAATACCCACCAGGGTAATCAAGCTTCCCCCTGCAAGTAAAGCATAAAGCACCGGGGTCATTTCCTGAGTCAGCAACACGGTAGCCCAAAAACCAAGGTAAATCGCCAGTCCGCCCAAACGGGGCATCTTCTGCGTATGTACCTTCCGCGCTTCAGGCTCGTCAAGGGCATTTAATTTATAAGCCACCCTTTTCACCAGAGGAGTGCCTAAAAAAACCAGCATAAAAGCTAATACCAAAGGGCCCGCTAATGCTACCACCTTGCTTTTCCTCCCTCTTAAAAGACAACTTTTTTCATAGTATTTTTACTTATTCCACTATTAACTACTAATTATAGCATACCTTGTTTATACTGTCTATGCTCCCAAAGCGGCAGCTAGGCTTCCAGAGCGAAGGTAAATTCGCCCTCACAGGCCACTTCTTCGCCCACCAGCGCCCGCGCCTGGCATTTTCCGACGGTCCCTTTCAGTTTCAGCACCTCAATCTCTAACCTCAGCTGATCCCCAGGCACCACCTGCCGTTTAAACCGGCAATTATCAATCCGGGCAAAATACGCGATTTTGCCCTTGTTTTCCGGTTTGGACAAAACCAGAACCGCTCCCGTCTGCGCCAGGGCCTCCACCAGCAAGACCCCCGGCATGACCGGCTTTTGGGGAAAATGACCCTGGAAAAAGGGTTCATTCACCGTCACATTTTTTATGCCAACAATCCGCTGGTCCTCCACCATTTCGATAATCCGATCAACCAGAAGAAAAGGATAGCGATGAGGCAAGATCTCCTTAATCGTTTCGATATCCAGCTTTTTCATCTCCTTTCCTCATTTTTTCGCTCGTTTCACGCCAAGACTTCCCTTTCGTGCCGTCTGCTCAAAACTGGCCCTTTCGGATCCATCTATCTGACAATTTAGTCGTTTTGTTTACAGTTATAATGATCACCCTTTTATTAATTCGCTAATTCGACGGATTTTCCTTTAAGCGCGCCCAGATTTTTTTTAAAAAACCCATGGTTTCCTCTTCCCGTAAAAGCAGTAACGCGACCCCGTATACGGCCACCCCGGCCACGACGCTGCCCAGCACGTTGATTAACAACATTTTGATCCCCTGCCCCACGAAAACGGCGCCGACCAGATATGAATACAGATAATAGGCGGCAAATCCCGTCAGCAACGAGCCGGCCAGGTATTTTCCCACGGACCGGAAAAGCTCCGGAAGATAGAGACAGTCCACATGCTTCCGTAAAAGGGCATACATACCCAGCGCGTTAAAGGCCGCCGCCAGGCTGTTGGCCAGGGCCAGTCCGGCATGGCGAAGATAAGGGGTTAACGCGATACTTGCCACAACATTGACGACAATGGACCAAAAGCCCAGCACCAAAGGAGTTTTCACATCGCCCAGGGCATAGTACGCTCTTGTAATAACCATATTCGCCGCTACCGCAAACATGCCCAGGCAAAAATAGAACAAGGCCTCGGCGGTCATGCCGGTGGCCACACTGTCAAAGGCTCCTCTTTCAAAAAGCAGCCGCACAATCGGCTCCTTTAAAGCCATTAAGCCGGCCGCGGCCGGAAGCGTCACCAAAAGCACCAGGCGCAACCCCCGGGTCAGGGTCCGGCCCAACTGATCCCTGTTTTCCCTGTAAGCCTGTTCGGCCAGGGAAGGATAAATTGCCGAGGATACCGCCAGCACAAAAACCCCCATGGGCAGATTCATCAGCTTGCCCGCGTAATTAAGGGCCGAGATACTCCCTTCGGCCAGCCCCGAAGCAAAAATGCGGTTGATCGCCAAATAAAGCTGGTTCACCGCCGTTCCCCCAAAAATCGGCAGCAGTTTAAGAAAAATCCCCCGCACTTCCGGGTGCTTGATGTTCCAGTCCCAATAATAACAAAAGCCCACTTTTTTAAGCGCCGGCAGTTGAAGCAGCATGAACCCGACCATGCTCAAAAGCGTGCCCCAGGCCAGATAATGAACCCCGAACCTCCCCAAAAGGAGCACGGAGAAGATAATAATCAGACTGGAAAAGCCCGGAGCAAAAGCCGCTACCGCAAAGCGTTTGTTAGCGTTTAAGATGCCGGTGACCAGCATGCCCACCCCCATGAAAAGAAGGGAGGGAAACATGATTTTGGTCAGCTCGATGGCCAAACCGGCCGTAGCTTCATCAAAACGGGGTGCGGTAAGAAAGACCAGCACCCTTGCTCCGAAAATCCCCACCAAAGTAAAGGCCGCCATCAAAAGGGCCGTCCAGTTCAAAGTAATGCTGGCAATCCGCCAGGCTTCCTTTTTTTCGCCCTTCACCAGGTATTTGGTTACCACCGGAACAATCGCCGTTACCAGAGCCATCCCCAGCACAGCCTGCAAAAAATAGGGCAAGGTATAGGCCACTAAATAAGCATCGGTAAAGGAGGTGGCCCCAAATTCCCTGGCAATTACCGTTTCCCGGACAAAACCTAAAAGCCGGCTGGCCAGATTCATGATCATAATAATGATGGTAGCCTGAGCAATGCTCCCCATCACTTGCCACTACTCCCCTCAACCATACTCATCGCAATCCGTGCCGTTTGCCAGGCCTTCTGATACAAGACCTGCGTCCGCGCTTCGATCCCCTTCAACATATCTGTCCGGTGTTCATCGGTCCAAATCAGCATTTCCACCAACCGTTGCGCGTCCAGGTGTTCGGTGGAAAAAAGGGCTACCTGCCCGATTTGCCGCAAGAAACGGTCGATTTTCGGGTCATAGGAAAGACCCACCATCGGAACTCCCGTTACGGCGGCCAAAATCAAAGAGTGTAAGCGCATCCCCAGCAGTATATCAAACTGACTGGTCAAAGAAAATACTTCCAGAGGCGAAAATTTTTCCTTTAAGACCACCGGATCGTAATCACGCAAAAGGTGGGCCAACTCCCGGGCGATGGTAATATCCGCCGGAAACTGCATCGGCACAAAGACCAGCTTCCAACCCCCTTCCGCCATCTGGCGCAAAGCTTCCCCCAGCGGCGGCAGGTATCCATTTTTATGCCAGGGACGGATCGAGATTCCTAAAAGCTTGCCGCTTTCCTGTTTTGAGATACCGTAACGGGCGAAAATCTCCTCGGCCACCTTCTCCTTCACCTTATGTTTATACAGACAAAAAACCGGATCGGCGGTCACCGTAATCTCCTGCTGGATCCCCAGCTTGATTAAATCCTCCTTGGAATCATGGTCCCGGACCGTAATTTTATTGACCCCGTTTAAAATCCAACTGACTAACCGTTTATTGCGCGGCTTTACCACCGGCCCGATCCCCTGGGCATAAATGAGCACCGGCTTATCCAGTAGGCGCACCAGCCAAAGCAGACCAAGATAGTAGAGAATCCCGTTGGAACTGCTTACGTCCTGCAGGAGCGAGCCGCCCCCGCTAATAAACAAATCACATTGGGAGATGGCCCGAAAAGTCTCAAGCATGCTCCAGCGGTTTACCGCGTTAATCCCTTCTTCATTAAATTCCCGGCGCGTTTTCTCGGGATCACCGGATAAAATAACGATTTCCAAGGTGGAGTCAATCTCCTTTAAAGTCCTGACGATCGTATATAGGATTGCCTCATCCCCCAAATTATTAAACCCATAATAACCGGATAGGACGATCTTAGCCATTAGGAAGCCTCCTCGCCAGCCATTGATTAACGAACCGCATTACCAAAATGGCCACCAAACCGATGCCCAGACCCAGCCACAGTCCGTGGAAGGAACGAAGCAAAGACACGAACAGAGGCGTATGTAAATGGGCATACGTATTCACCAGGGAAATCTGCCCGATCACCCCTAAAAACAACAAAGGCACACGCGGCCACTTAAAGCCGTAATACAAAAGCAGCAGCATCGCCGGATGCCCGACTAAAAACTCCTTGGTCCGCGGCCGGACGCCCAGCAACTGGTCCAAAGCCCCCCGCAGGGTCGTTTCCAAAGAAGTAACCAACGCTGGCGCATCATTGCCGGTACGCAGCAAATAAACCACCAGGACTACCAGAATAAAGCCGGCGGCCACAGCGTACCAAATCAGGACCGGCGCCATAAGCAGCTTGTGGCCGGCCCCAACAAGGTTGTCTTTGTATTCCTTCCAGAAATAATACAGCGGCACCAGCATTAGCGGCAAAAGGTGCGCTAACTTTACCCCGCTGAACTGGGCCAGCTTCAAAAGGAAAGACTTGTCGGCCAAAAGCCCGGTGAGCAGCACAGCGCCGATCAGGCTTACCCCGGACATCTTAAGAAAAGCCGCCACCGTCTCCCGCACCGTTTTCTTTTCTTCATCCACAAAACTAATCACCGCCACAAGCGGAAAGACAATGGCCGCAAGGAGCGCAAAGGCCTTCCGCGCCAAAAGCGGCTGGACATAAAGGAGACCGGCCCAACCCAAAAGGGCAAGGCCGCCCAAGATGGCGGTCCAAACCGGGGAAAACACCCGGCGCAAAAGCAGCAATACGCCCCCGATGACCCCCAAGCCAACGGCGAGCACTAAAAAGCGCGAATAAGGAAGTGAAGGAAGCTGGGAAGCCGGCCCGACCGTTAAGCCTTCCCCTTCCACCATCTGTTTAACCTGGCCAATAAAGCTTATGCCCCTCTCTAGGGCAGGCTCCGGCTGCTCCAGGCCGAAAAGCCGCACGTATAATGCCCGGATATTTCTTTCGGAAACAGCAAGGCTGTATCTTTCCAGGGCCGTTTGTTCGTTGAAATTCCGGAGTTCTTCTTCGCTGATGCAATGAACCCGCACCACGTTCTTGTCCAGGAAGATCCCCAGTTGGTTCAGCCCGTACTGGTTATAGAATTCGAAGGTGCCCACAGGAACCTGTAATTCCTTGAAGTGTTCGGCCAAAAACACCGGACTGCCCGATAAAGCCTCGTCATTAAAGGTAAGCAAAGATAACCCCGGCAGTTCACGCAAGGAGGCGGTCAGAACCGCCAGGTGCTCCTCACCGGTGGGTCCAAAGCTTCGCATCCGCGGCACTATGGCAAGCCCGGCCTCTTTAATATCCTCCAGTTTCTGATGAGGAAAGCCAAGGCCGAGTTTTTCCTGTTCCCGCAGGCTTAAACCGGGAACGGTGATCACCTGCCAGTTGCCGGCAAGGATTGAGGTAACGCCGGTTTTTTTCGCTTGTAAATGCCGCAGCACTTCGCTTCCGAGCCTGGTGGGTTTAAAGCCGTCTCCCAAGGGGAAGAGCAAATAAGCATACTCCCTTACCGGGACAATGCCGGCTAGAAACTGGGAATTATTGCTTTGCTGCAGGGCCAGTTCATTACCCTTAAGCAAAACCAACTCGCCGCTTTCCTTTAAATCCTGTACCGTTCTTTCCCTTACCACCACCCCGGTGGCCCCCGCTTCCCGGAATTTAGCCGCCACCTCACCCAGCGGCAGATGATGGGCGGTGGCTAAGGTCTGCAACTCATCATAATCCACTAAGATTTCCACTGCCGTATAGGCCTGTTCCCCTTTAATCCGGTGATAATTGAAAAACGAAGCGGTAACCACGCCAAGGATAATCATGAAAACAGCTACCGCTTTGAGATATTTATCCTGAAACAATAATACCCCCTCCACCCTGTCAATGCCTCAAGCATCTTTATTTCTCCAGCAAATACTCATAGGTATTGGCCAAAAGCACCAGCATTTCGGCAAAAGTCGGTGTGCCCTCCCCGTCTTTCATCTCGGCTTCCAACTGCTCCGTCAGAATTCCCTTTTCCCTTAACAGTTCCTGCGCCTCCGGAAAAGACAAATGCTTTCCGGTCAGCCCTTCCACGACCACGCAAATCATTTTCTCCCGCGTGATTCCTTCGGGCACGACCACCCGCCGCAACTCAACTTGCGGATTTCTTTCGTGGGCGACCCGTAACACCTTATTAAACTTGTTTTCCAGATTCCATTTGTTAATCTTTCTTTCCAGGCCGTAATCGTTGGCATAACCGCCTTCAATCAGGCCAAGTTCCCGCATCGTCCGCACCCCGGGATAGGCCCAGTGGTCCATCACCGCCGGACGAGGCGGAGTATAATCGACCAGATAGGCGCCCTGCTTCTTTAAGCGCTTCTGGACCCAGGCAATAGCCTCTTCTGATTTCGTCATTTCCCGGAAAGGCACATCCTCCCGCACCGAATAAGCACAAGCCACCCCGGCCGCTTCCCCCGTGACCATTCCTACCGGAATGACCCGGGCGCTGCCGTGGGGCAAAGAATCATAGGAGGCGCTCCGCCCTACCACCAGCAAATTTTCCACCTTAAGCGGAACCAGACACCGGAACGGAATGGCATAGAGGTCCGGCTTGCCGATGACGTTACCGGCATTTTCGGGGCTGGTGGGCTGCACGTCCACCGGATAACTGCCAAAACCAATTTTATCCCAATGATCCCGATTTTCCAAGACATCAGTAATCGTCAAGCGGTATTCACCCTGAATATGCCGGGTTTCCCGCACATAAAGCTGTTCTGCCGTCCTTACAAAGCGGGCGTTGGCAAAGCCCGGGAACTTCTCCCGCATAAACTCCACAATATGGGGGATTTCCTTCTGCCCCCTGGCGATACCCTCCGCTTTCGACGCGGGGTCCAGACCGTCAACGCCGAAAATGAGCAAGGCGTTAATTAAGACGTTCCCGTTTTTCTGCCGCGCCAGATTAGGACCGCGAAAACGCATCAAAGGATCCTGGGGCTGATAGTCCATGGCTTCCTTGCCGTATCCCCAGGCGGCCACCTGGTCGGCCCCCGTTTGCGGGTCATTATCTTCCCGTTTTAAATACTGGATCACGCGCTGCCAGTCTACTCCGGACACCTCAAAGACCAGGGTAACCCCCATCAACAGGCCTTTTTCGCCGTAATCCTCCCCGCCGATGGTGTAAGGCACGCCCGCGGCGGCCGCCACATCGGCGTCCACCGTGGCGTCAATCACCCGCAAACCGTAATATTCTTTCGTTCCGGGCGTCTTTTGGTCTTCCACCACCACTCCTTGAATAGTGTTCCCGTCCATGAGGGGAGCGACGACTGACGTGTTCAACAGAAGAGTAATATTTTTTTCCTTCTTCACTTTATTAAGAAAATATTGTTTCGCTTCCTCCACATCAAAGGCATTGCCCAGGTCCTTGTAAAATTCCTCAAAAATGCCCCGGGTCAAGAGCTCGCCCTTCGGCCCATGGTTCATATCGAGGAAATTCAACTCACCTAAGGTCATCAGCCCGCCTAAGGCGTGGTCATCCTCAATCAGCAGGGTTTTTAACCCGTTTCGGGCCGCGGACAAAGCCGCCGCAACCCCTTCCGGCTCCCCGCCCACCACAATCACATCATAACCTGGCCGGCCGTTTAAGAGCGGACCCGGCGCCGGTTTGTTCAACCAGTAACAACCGCCAAAACCCACCAAAAACCCGAAACAAACAATCAGGGCACCGAACACAAGCCATTTAGGCAGTTTTTTTTGCTCTAATTCCAATCCTGTTACCTCCTAAAAAGATCCTCCTGGTTCCCAATCTATCCTCTACGTTCTCTTTCATCCTGGGATTTTCATGGGCTTCCCTTTTTTTGTAAAAAGAATTTCGTTTATCCTTTAATAATTCTTCATGAAATGGGATTCACCTTTTTCCTTAATTTGCAATTCAGCCCGCCCTCAAATCATGCCTGGTTGATTCTGCCCAGTCAGGTTAGAAATTTACTTTGTCTCCCTTGTATACAGCCCTTTCTGCAACGCAGCGGCTGCCGCATACAACTCCCCGAAAGTGGGCGAGCCGGCCAGATCGGCAAAATGCTCCGCTTCTGCGGGACGCAAATACTTTTGTTCCACCAGATAGCTTAAAGCTGCATCGGCGCTTTCCCACTCCCGCTTGTTTTTATCCAACAGCCTTGCGGCCATCAGCAGCAAATCTCCTTTATTTAACCCTTCGGCAAAGACAATTTCCACCGGGGCTTTTCCGGACTCGATTTCATCAATGTTTTCAGCCCTGGCAAATCCCCGCTCGACTAGCGCCGTTATCCTGGCCAGCGTCTGCGTAAAGACATACTGGGCATCCCAATACTGAATCGGCTGGTCCAACCGGTAATCATTACCGTAGCCGCCGGCCGCCAGACCCAGTTCCCGCATGGCGGACATGGCCGGATAGGCCCAATGGTCCATCACCGCCAGGCGCGGCGGCGTATATACTTTCAAATGCGCTCCCTGCTTCAAGAGCCTCTCCTGAATCGCCCCAATCGCTTCTTCGCTGCGGCTGAGCTCCCGAAAGCCCAAGCCCTTTTCGATCGAATAAGCCGCCGCTACTCCGGCCGCCTCCCCGGTGGCCATGCCCACCGGAATGACCCGGGCGCTGCCGTGGGGCAGGGAATCATAGGAGGCGCTGCGCCCTACCACCAGTAAATGATCGATTTCCAAAGGTACCAAACACCGGAAAGGGATACTGTAAATCAGCGGTTTGCCGATAACGTTCCCCAGGTTGTCCGGCGCAGTAGGCTGGATATCAACCGGGTAACTGCCATGGGCAATCCGATCCCAGTGGTCCCGGTTTTCCAGAACGTCCGTAATCGTCAAACGATATTCGCCCTGGATATGCCGTGTTTCCCGGACATACAGCCTTTCAGCCGTATCCACCAGTTCGACCCGGGCAAAGCCGGGGAATCTTTCCCGCATAAATTCGATAATGTAGGGCAGTTCCGCTTGGCCCCGGGCAATCCCCTGGACCCGTGAAACCGGATCCACCCCGTTGACCCCAAAAAGCAAGAGGGCGTTCACTAAAACGGTGCCGTCCTTTTGCCGGGCTAAATTTGGTCCCCGGAATCGCACCTTGGGATCATGAGCTTGGTATTCCAACGCCTGTTGCCCATAACCCCAGGCGACCTTCCAATTAGCCCCGGCGAAGGGATCGCCCCAGCCCTCCTTCAGCAAGCTGAGCAACCGCATCAAGTTGTTATAAATAAAGACGTAGGGCCAGTTAACTCCTTTCACCCGGAAAACCAGGGTGACCGCCATAAGTTCCTCCGGCCGACCGTAGTCCTCGGCCCCTACCGTATAGGGGACACCGGCGGCGGCCGCTACATCGGCATCCACCGTAGCATCAATCAGGCGGGCTCCATAATATACTTTACTCTTGGCCTGGTCCTGCCCCTTTTCCTTTACTTCGATGCCTTTAATGGTCTTGCCCTCTAAAACCGGCGCCACAAAAGAAGTATTCAAGCGTAAATCCAAATTTTCTTCCTGCTCTACCAGTTGGAGAAAATAGGCTTTTGCTTCTTCCAGATCAAAGGCATTATCCATCTCCTCATAAAACTCGGCAAAAATTCCCTGGGTCAGCAGTTCCTTGTCCGGTCCGTAGCTCATATCAAGAAAGTTCAGACCGCCCAGGGTCATCAAGCCGCCCAGCGCCGCGCCTTCCTCGACCAACAGGGTGCGAAGCCCGTTACGGGCCGCCGACACCGCGGCGGCAATCCCTTCCGGCTCGCCCCCCACCACAATTAGGTCATAGGTATCGGAGGCGGGCTCCACCGCCGCTTCCCCATCAATGTTCGAAGCCATAGCACTTGCCATAACCTGGCCTAACTCCATACCGCCTACGGCGATAAAAAGAAAAATAAAAGCCATCAGCAGCGCCAGCGGCGCGGCGCCATATTTAATTTTCGATAACACCTTTCCTTTACGCACTTTTAACTCACACCTTTACCCCTTTTTTGCGTAATCGGGACGCCAAAACCAACACATGTACTACTAATACCTAAAATAAAGGCACTTGTCAACTCCATATCCTTGTCAGTAAAAGGGACCTTTCCTAACAAGGGTGATTTGTTCAGGATGTTGAAAGCACCTTAATAATTAAATATTATATTTGATTTTGCCCGAAAATAAAATGAACATTGACGACTAAGCTGTTTTACCCTCACAATTCAGTAATTTTTCTATTTCGTTAATAGTATAAATTTCGATGCACCCAAATCCTTCTTTATCTAGTATTTCCTTATAATCACTTACATCTGATAAAAGAGTAACCAAAGCAACCCTGACCGCTTTACAACACATCAATGCGTTTTTGACAGTTCTCATGTATTTAAGTTTTTCCCTAGCTTTATCTGCTAGCTGATAATCACAAGTAAACAGTTCGTTACTTAAATTAACCTTATTCTCTAGTAATTCCATTATAGTCTTTTTATTAACTACATTAACGATACAGTTAGAATGAAATCCTAAATCAAAATTTTTTTCTCCTCCAACTCTTCTTCCTTTCTTCGTTTCAATGTAACATTGTCTTTTTTTTACTATTATTTCTTGTGAAATAAAGGCCGATGGCCTAATTGGCCCAATTTTATACACAATGTATTCAAAAACCTTTCCCCGTGCATTACCTGACTCTTGTTTGTCTTGTTTTAAAAACATTTTAATTAATCTTTTGAATTCACCAATTGTATCCTTGTCCGGAACAATTATTTTGGATATTAAAGCATACTGAATTTTTTTCTTTTATCTAAAATAAGCAAGAAG
>DGEB01000044.1 GCA_002385735.1 Peptococcaceae bacterium UBA3937 | reverse complement strand
AGCCAAATCTTTGCTTTCCACTTCACGCAAGACCAACTGGATACTGCGGTCATCCATGGTGATAATGTCTTCAAAGACGAACATGAGCTTCTTGATTTCTTCAGATAAGACCGGGTCTTGTACTTCCAAAGTTTCCAGAATGGTTTTTTCGGTAGACCGGTCAACTTTGTTCAAAATCTGAACAATGGCGTTGATGCCGCCGGCAATGGTATGGTCTTGGGTTCCCAAGGCGCTAATCTTCTTTTCCAGGGTATTTTCCACTTCCCGGATGATCTCCGGCAAGGTACTGTCCATGATGGCAATTCTTTTGGCCACTTCGGTTTGTCGTTCGCTGGGCAAAGAAGATAATATGGCCGCCGCCTGTTCAGGATCCAGGTAGGACATGATTAAAGCAATCGTTTGCGAGTTTTCGCCCTGAATGAAGTTCAACAATTGGGCGGGGTCGGTATTGCGCACAAAATCAAAGGGCTTGATTTGCAGGTTGGAAGACAGACTATTGATGATACTTAAGGCTTTTTCCGTGCCCAGAGCTTTTTCCAACACTTCCCTGGCGTATTCAATACCCCCTTGGGCGATATAATGCGAGGCCATGTATAACTGGGTAAATTCCTGGTTGACCGCCTGTAACTGTTCGCTGTTGATTTTGCGGATGTTGGCTATTTCCAGGGTGAGTTGCTCGATTTCTTCATCGCTTAAGTGCTTCATGATTTCCGCCGATTTTTCAGGCCCCAAACTAATCATAAATATCGACGCTTTTTGACGACCGTTTAACTGTTGGCCCTTTCCCAACTCTTTCACCTCTACTCTTCCACTAACCAAGTCTTGATCACTTTAGCTACATCTTCAGGTTTCGTTCTCACCAGATTTTCAATCTGTTTTTCCAGGTTCTTCTGTTCCAGCGCTTCAGGGGATAAATTCAATTCGACGCCCTCTTCACTTTCACCTTGGGCTGCCATTTCCTCCTGGCTCACCACCCCAGGATAGGGCCCTCCTTGGCGCTGGACAACATGGCGTTTCAGCATAAAAGCCACAAAAGCTAAAATCAAAAGAACCGTCAAAGGAATAACCGCCACTTTGAAAAACTCCATCCATCTTTCGAAGGTTTCCCTTTTCGCCAGGGCTTTCTCCAATTCTTCGGCCTCCGTGTTCGAAAAGGGCATCCCAACTACCGAAAGCTGGTCTCCTCTTTCCGGATCAATTCCGGCAGCCATGGCCACGGCATCCTGGATTTTATTTTCCTCCTCCGGGGTTAACTCTCCGTCCACAATTACGGATAAGGAAAGCTTCTTCACTTTCCCCGGAGCGACTACTTTTGTTTCGGTTACCTTACTGATTTCGTAGTTTCGCACCTGTTCGCTGAGCTCGTGTTCGCTGTTTCCGGTTCCCCCGGTAGTTCCATATGTAATGCCCGTCATATTAGAATCAGCCGGATTGCCGCCTACGGACGGGCTGCTCCCGCTGTAACTTTCCTCCCGGATCTGCTCGCTGCGAATCACCGGTTCGCCGTAAGTTTCAGACAGGGTCTCCACCTTGTCGAAATCCATTTCCACACTGGCCCGGACCACCGCTTTCCCCGGACCGCGCATTCTTTCCAGCATGGACAAAATGGACTGGCCCAGTTCTTTTTCATACTCTTTTTTCAAGGCTAATTGATTGGCGGATATTTTGGTGGATGCCAGTTCCGAGTCATCGGCAATCCCTTCGGAAAGCAGATTCCCTTTGACATCCATGACCGTAACGTTGGATTCCTTTAGCCCTTCCACACTGTGACTGACAAAAGACATAATAGATTTAACCTGCGCAGGGTCTAATGTGGCATAAGGCTTTAAACGCAATAAAACAGAAGCTGTTGCTTCTTTTTCATCACGAATAAATAATGAGGGTTGCGGCAAAGCAATATGGACATTGGCCTTATCGACCTCGTCCAACTCTTCGATGGTCCTGGTCAATTCCCCTTGCAAGGCGACCAGAAAGCGCACCCTTTTGTCGGTATCGGTCTCCCCAAAGCGGGTTTCGTTAAAGGATTCAAATCCTACTACACCGCTAAAGTTCACCTCATTGACCATATCCAAACGCAGTTGATATTTGTCTTTGGCATTAACAAGGATGGTCCGCCCATCATCCACCAATTTGTAGGGGACTTTCTGCTCCTTCAGTTTTGCGGTCATAGCCGCCGCCGTTTCAGGGTTCAAGCCGGAATACAAGACCTCCATCTGGGGCCGATTAGCAAAAATAACGATCACAACCACGATCAGAAAGAGCGCAAGAATCCCTGCCAACGTAAACTTTTGCCATGTTGTAAGCTTTTGCCATATATTTCTAATTTGTTCGGAAACCTGTGTCCAAAAGTTCATTGTCTCACCTCAGAACGAAATCGACCTCATCATTCGTTAGGTTGCATAGTCAACAAGTTCTAGCCAAATCAGATTTGCATCCGCATGATTTCCTGATAAGCATCGATGGCCTTGTTTCTAATCTGCATGGTTAACTGTAAGGCTAAAGTGGCTTTTTCTGTGGCGATGATTACCTCGTGTAACTGCACGTCTTTGCCCACGGTAAAATCTGCCGCCATTTTTTCGGCATCAAGCTGCATTGTATTTACTTTATGCAGTGCCTCTTTCAAAAAATCTCCAAAGGCCTGCGCCTGCTTTTGGGTGGCTGGTGCTTCCGTTTTTTCCCCTGTCCCGGCGGGGAGGACTGAAGAAAAAGGCTTAAGATTGGTAATATTCATCGTTTAATCACCTACAGACGTCCAATTTCTAAGGTTTTCAAAAACATACTTTTGGTGGAATTTAAAACCGTGGCATTCGCCTCATAGGAGCGGGAAGCAGTGATCAGTTCCACCATTTCCTTCATGATGTCCACATTGGGATAATCCACATAACCATCGGGCCCGGCGTCAGGATGAGTCGGATCATAGACCCTTTTTAACGGGCTGGAATCTTCCACAACCTCGGCAACCCTGACCCCGCTATACGGTGCCTGTTTCCGGAGGGAATTCTGCAGGACCTGCTGGAAACTAGGCGCGTTTTGCGGCGCTAATACGGCGACCCGCCGCCGATAGGCGCCTCCTTTCTCCGTGCGCGTGGTGTTGGCATTGGCAATATTCGAGGAGATCACGTCCATTCTTAGACGTTCCGCGCTTAACCCGGTGGCACTGGTGTTCAATGCATGGAAAAGATCCATTGATTACCGCCTTCCTTCCATAATAGATTGCCTGAGTAATGAAAGCTGAGAGGATAAAAGCTGGGCCAGACTGTTGAAATATAAGTTGTTTTCCGCCATGGTGGCCAGCTCCATGTCCACGTCCACATTGTTGCCATCATTCCGCAAGCTGGTCTGTAAATCCTGCGCTTGCACCGGCCCGGTGGAAAGACCTAAATGCTTGAAATGAACCGGATGGGTGGTTTTCAGCCGGAGCGAAGACTTGTCCAGTGCTTGGGCCAGCGTAGATTTAAAGTCAATATCGCTGCGTTTGTAACCGGGCGTATTGACGTTGGCAATATTATTGGCCAGCATCGTATGGCGCATACTGCTTCCGGCCATCCCTTCTTTCAGGATGCTGATTAATTCGGTGTTAATCATTAGTCCTATCTCCCAAAACCAAAATATACAACTTATTTACTAAATTCTAGCTTAAGAAACAAATTCCTTTTTATCGTTAATAATTTTTAACAAAAGGTCGCAAAAATTATTTTTATTTACTAATTATATCAAAAATCTAACACTTATTTAAGTTTTACCATCGGCGGTCCCTCACCTGGTTTTAAAGGCGAAAAGGTGCCGGGTCATTCTACAACCTTTGATCGCTCTGATGCTTGTCTTTAGGGATATAAAGGAGGCGGCTGCCTACAAGATAGCTTGCAAGTGAAGATTCATATTGAACTACCCAATAGAACAGACCGGCGTAAGTATCGTCAAACCAGTTGCCACCGACGAAAACAACTTTATGATTGCCATTCCAATTTTGATCGTAATAATCAGGAATGTATGTACTGGAACCAGTGCCGGCTACCCCAGCTACTGAAGGCATCAAAAGCCATTCTGCATCAGCAGACCAGGCAAAATCGCGCACATAACCGTGCCATCCGGGTAGCCGCCAAGATAACCCACGGCTGAAGCATTGGCGAATTCTCCGGCAAACCAGTCTGTTGCCGCGACGTCTTGAAAAGTCATCGAACCGGTGGCATGTCCGTCGACCGTTGTAGCTATTTGTTCAGCTATCTTTGTATAACCAAAGGCACGGTTGACCAAAGTCACAAACTCCGCCCGTGTTATGGGGCTGTCCGGCCGAAAGGTGCCGTCGGGATAGCCGCCTGCCAGTCCATGAGTTGTCCAGGCGGCAATCTCCTTTTCCGACCAATGCCCTGCTATATCAAGAAAGGAGGTTACGGGGGCAGAAGAATCCGGCAATGATATAGCTTCTCCCTGCACCGGAAGACAAGAAAAGAATAGATTTGTTACACAGATGAAAAATAGCAGCAAGGATATAAAAGACAGGCTATTCTTTTTCATTAGATGCTTTTCTCCCTTCAAGCTGAACCCTATGATTAAAGTTCTTATTCCCCTATTTTTCAGAAATCTTCGACACAAATAAAGTTATTTATTTAAATTCATTATTCACTCGAATATTCCTGCCCCGTAATGTTAATATTTGCACAAAAAAAAGAAAGCAAAAAGGAGTAACTAAACAGTCACTCCTCTTCCTTAGCCGCTTACAAACAGATAGGTTAAGGTCTTTGCTTTCTTTTGTATTAAACCCAGCTTGTTGTTCAACATCTGTTATAACGTAGTATCATTTATATTCTAGTATAGCTTCATTTTAGCAAGTTCTTCCAACAGATTTTCGTTCAGGATGCGGATGTAGGTACCTTTCATCCCTAAAGACTTGGATTCGATAACCCCGGCGCTTTCAAACTTGCGCAGGGCGTTTACGATAACGGAACGGGTAATCCCTACGCGGTCCGCGATCTTGCTGGCAATCAGCAGACCTTCTTTACCCTTTAATTCCGCAAAAATATGCTCAATGGCTTCCAGTTCGGAATAAGACAGGGTTCCAATAGCCACTTGCACCGCTGCCTTTCTCCTGGCTTCTTCCTCGATCCGTTCGGCCTTGGTGCGCAGGATCTCCATACCAATTACCGTGGCGCCATATTCACCTAAGACCAAGTCTTCGTTGGCGAATTCGCTTTCGTATTTCACCAGTAAAAGGGTTCCTTGTCTTTCTCCGCCGCCCATGATCGGCACAACGGTAGTGATTTTATTTTCAAAGCCACATTCTTTTTCCAGGGTGAAAATGCAATCATTGGTGTCTTTAGAGGAGATGTTCGCATGGGTCTGCGTGATCCTCATTAATTCTTCGTTGTAGGATTCCGGGAACCTTTCCGCTTTCATAACGATGTCCTCAATCGCTTGGCAAACAAAGCCATCCATGAAAGCATAACCCAATATCTTTCCTCTTCTGCCCACAATGTACACGTTGCAGTCAATCAAGTCACTGAGCACTTTGGCGATCTCCGTGAATTCGACGGGATTCCCTGCCGTCTTTTGTAAGAGTTTGTTTACCGTTCGGGTTTTCTCTAAAAGTGTCTTCATAATATATCTTTCCTCCTAAATTAAATAATTACAAAATATACCGACTTAAATCTTCATTTTCCACAATAGAGCGCAATTTATTTTTAACAAAATTATGGTCGATACTGATCTTTTTGGGTTCCACATCAGGAGCTTCAAAAAGAACATCTTCCAATAATTTTTCGACAATGGTATGAAGTCGTCGAGCGCCAATGTTTTCTGTTTGATTGTTTACAGTATACGCGATATTTGCAATTTCTTCAATAGCATTTTCAGTAAATTCTAGCAATACCCCCTCTGTCTTTAATAATTCTGTGTATTGTCTAATGAGTGAATTGCGTGGCTTTATGAGAATGAGCTTAAAATCGTCCTTGGAAAGGCTCTCCAATTCCACACGTATCGGAAAACGTCCTTGCAATTCCGGTATTAAGTCGGAAGGTTTGCTGGTATGAAAAGCCCCGGCCGCAATAAACAAGATATAATCTGTTTTTACGGAGCCGTACTTGGTCATAACCGTGGAACCTTCGACAATAGGCAAAATATCCCTTTGTACACCTCCTCTCGAAATATCCGCCGATGTGTGGTCATACCCTGCTATTTTGTCTATTTCGTCCAAAAAGATGATCCCGTTTTGCTCGGTACGTTTTACCGCCTCATTAATTACTTCTTCCATATCAATTAACTTTTGCGCTTCGCTTTGAGTCAATATTTTGCGTGCCTGGGCCACTGTCACTTTCTTCTTTTTTTTCCTTTTCGGAAAAATGCTGCCAAACATATCCTGAAAACTCATACCCAATTCTTCGAAATTGCTTCCCACAAAGAAGTCCATTGCCGGAGAAGTTGCGGCATCTTCCACTTCGATCTCGACAAATTCGTGGTCCAATTCTCCATTTTTTATTTTTGCTCTTATTCTTTCCCTTTTTTCCGCATTATTATCCACATCGGTTGGCTCGTTTTCTTCAGTGTCATCCGTGGCACTACCGCCAAACAAGATGGCAAAAGGGTTGTTTGTCGCATCGTTGCTGTTGCCATTACTTAATATGTTAACAAGGACTTCATCAGCCATTTCCATGGCTCGTTCTTCGACCGCCTTGATTTTTTCCTGCTTCACCATGCGAACAGAAATCTCGACCAGATCGCGCACCATTGATTCTACATCGCGTCCCACATAACCTACTTCCGTATATTTCGTGGCTTCTACTTTGATAAACGGCGCATTTACCAGTTTGGCCAATCTCCGGGCAATCTCCGTTTTACCAACACCGGTCGGCCCAATCATCAAAATGTTTTTCGGGATAACTTCGTCCCGCAGCTCATCGGCCAGCACATTCCGGCGGTAACGGTTCCTTAAGGCGATCGCCACACATCTTTTCGCCTTTTCCTGCCCCACGATGTATTTGTCTAATTCGGCTACAATCTCCCGCGGAGTTAACGCTTTTTCCATATGACACCCCTTTCTATTTAAATTTCTTTTTGATTAAATTTCTTCTAAGGTGATCACCTCATTGGTATACACACAAATCGTTGCGGCAATCTTCAAGGCCGTCTGCACGATTTCTCCAGGGGACAAATCTGTATGTTGGACTAAGGCTTTAGCTGCCGCCAGGGCATAGGGCCCTCCCGAGCCAATCGCCGCGATCCCGTCGTCCGGCTCGATTACTTCGCCGGTTCCCGAAAGGACCAACAGGTTTTCCCGGTCCGCCACGACCAACATGGCCTCCAGGTTCCTTAGCGCCTTGTCGGTGCGCCAGTGTTTGGCGAGCTCCACCGCGGCCTTAGTTAGATTTCCGTGATATTCCTCCAGCTTCTTTTCAAATTTCTCAAAGAGTGAGAAGGCATCGGCGACCGAACCGGCAAAACCGGCAATCACCTTGCCATGGTACAGGCGGCGCACTTTTTTGGAATGGTGCTTCATAATTATATTTTGACCCAGGGTCACCTGCCCATCCCCGGCTACGGCCACCTGCTTCCCTCTTTTTACACCGATGATCGTTGTTCCATGAAACATTCCCTTTTCCTCACCTCCTCGCCTCTCACCATTTTTCCAGACTCAGCTTTCAGCCGCTCTCAAGCCCTCGGATGAGTCATGCGGTACACCTGCCGCAATTTTTTATTGGAAACATGGGTGTAAATCTGCGTCGTAGATATTTTTCGATGCCCCAAAAGCTCCTGCACTGCCCTTAAATCGGCCTCATTGTTCAGTAAATGGGTGGCAAAACTATGTCGAAAGCCATGGGGAGAAAGGTCTTCTTTGGCTCCCGCCTGCCGGCAGTAAGTGTGGACAATGGTCCGCACCGACCGGTCGGATAATCTTCCTCCCTTTTTATTTACAAACAGAGCAGTCTCAGCGTTGTCGGCCCACTGCGGCCGTGCTGTTTCCAGGTAAGTTTTTAGAGCCTTAATCGCTTCCTTTCCAATCGGCACGACTCTTTCCTTACTGCCTTTCCCCATCACCCGCACGTAGCCCAGCGCCAAATCCACACTGGATACGTTCAGGGAAGTCAGTTCGCTGACCCGAATCCCGGCGCCGTAGAGCAGTTCCAGAATAGCCCGGTCCCTGAGGCCGGTGTTATCAAGGCGGCTCGGTTGTTCGATGACCCGGCCCATTTCTTCTTCCTCCAAATACCGGGGCAACTTTTTGGGGATGCGCGGAGTCGCCACCAAAGCCAGGGGATTTTGCTTAATCAACTCCATCTTCAAAAGATAGCGGAAAAAACTTTTCAGCGCCGCCAGATGACGGGCAATCGTACTTTTTTTATAGTTCTGGTTGCTTAGGTAGGCCATGTACTTCCGCACGGTAAGATGAGTGATTTCTTTAACATCTAAAGTTGCTATATCAATATTTATTTCATTTTCTAAAAAGTTTAAGAAGTCATTCCAATCACTATTATAAGACTTTACAGTCATTTTTGCCAACATTTTTTCGTTATTTAAATAAGATAAAAAACTATCTAATAATGGCAATAGTAACATCTGTCTCACAACCTTTTCTTAAACTGGCTTTTTTTAAGCTCCGACTGTTGGAAAAACTCAAATCTTTTTAATGCAGCGACCGTTTCCACGTGTTTTTAAAGCTGTGCTTTCCAAGCGGCAAGAGCCTTGAGGGCTCTTTCCGCAATAAGGAGATGTTTCTTTTCCTTATCCCGGACTTTTTCCGGCCAGGGTGGCATTAAACCGAAAGTAATGTTCATGGGCTGAAAATCCGTCAGGCTGGAATCAGAAATATAGTTTAACAGCGCGCCGATGGCTGTTTCCGGCGGAACGGGCAAGGGCTCCTGTCCTTTAAAAAGACGACCGGCGTTAATCCCGGCAATCAGCCCTGATGCGGCCGATTCCACGTATCCTTCCACCCCGGAAAGCTGTCCTGCAATCAGGATGCGCGGATGGGCTTTAAGCTGGGTGGTGGCTAACAGCACCTGCGGGGAATTTAAAAAGGTATTGCGGTGCATCAC
>DGEB01000030.1:504-12585 GCA_002385735.1 Peptococcaceae bacterium UBA3937 | reverse complement strand
GTTTTTATTGTTTATTTCCTTTACTTTCTCCTGATACACCTCTATAATCGCCGCTAAAGTCTCTTCCGGACTTAAAGCCGTAGTATCGACAATTACCGCATCCGGAGCCGGTTTTAAAGGGCTGGAGGCTCGATGTTCATCCAAATAATCCCGCTTCGCCATTTCATCCTTGATGGCTTCGAAATCCTGCCGGAATCCTTTTTGTTGCAACTCGACCATCCTGCGGCGCGCCCTCTCCTCTAAAGAAGCCACTAAAAAGATTTTGCACTGGGCTTCCGGCAGAATTACGGTTCCTGCATCCCGGCCATCCATCACCACATCCTTGGACGCGGCCATCTGCCGCTGCAAACGGACAAGTTCCTCCCGGACCCGGGGATACATGGCTACTTTAGAAACATTCTGGCTAATTAAAGGAGTGCGGATTTCCTCACTGACATCGCTGCCGTTGCAATAAACCTTCTGAGTCCCGTCCGGTTGCCGCCTTAACTCAATGGAAAGGGAAGCGGTCAACCGCTGCAGCGCATCTTCATCATCCAGGGATACACCCTTTTGCAATGCCATATAGGTAACCGTACGATACATGGCGCCGGTATCAATATATAGAAAGCCCAACTGATTCGCCAACATGCGCGCCAGGGTGCTTTTCCCCGCTCCCGCCGGTCCGTCAATAGTGATTTGAATCGGAACCCCCTCCTTCCCGGCAACTTAATTCTACCGGCAACACTATCTACCCTTATGCTTGCCAATCGGGCCGCAACTGTGCAGCTTCATTCAAATAGATATGTTTTACCTTCGTGCCCTCGGGTAAATAAGCATGAATCAAGACACGAATACAAAGCGACAGGCCGTGGGGAACGGCTGTCTCCACACAACCCAACAAAGGCACCTGAGTTAAGCCCAGCAAACGGGCGGCCTTGGCCGGAAATTCGGCATTCAAATCGGGTGTTGTGGTAAAAATGATACTGACTAAAGTGTGTTCCGGAGACGCAATATCTATCCCGTTGGCCGTAAAAAGCGCCTGCAAGAGCTTTTTTGTTTCCGCCAGGATTTGTTCCTGCGTATTGGCCACTACGGTGGTGGCTCCGCGAATCCCAAAAAGCATCTTCATCATGATCAATCCTCGCCGGTAAAAGGAGCGACCCGGTGCCCTAAGCCAATCGCCACTTCATTCAGATGAAGCAGCCCGACACCCAGAAAGACGGCCACACTGATATGATCATCCTTCCGGGCAATGCCGATTTTGCCGCCCACGTTTAAGCCCAAAGCCTTGGGCATAATCTGGGTAAGGGCTTCCCGCGCCGCGCCGGCCACCGCGCCTTCGTCATAATGGTTTTCCTTAATCACGCCTTCCCGCTTGGCCGCCACAATCGCCCGTTCGATAATCACTTTAATCGAGGTTATGTACTCCCCGCCGATATCTACCGCCACCGTTCTGATCTGCCCGTCGGCATATAGCTTTTTAAGCTTGGCTTCCTCTTCCCGGTTTTCGGTTAAGGCAATTTTGATGGCGGCCGCGGCAATCGTTCTTGAGCTAATATTCATAGAATCATCTACCTGTCTTCAATACTTGGCTTATTGCAAGCTTCTTTTCTAAATTGGATTTTATTATATAGAAGCAAAAATATCAACTATAATGCAAAAAAAGCACCTCGCAAAAGGTGCTTTTGCGAGGTGCTTTCATCCGGTAAAGTATGAATTATCTATTAAAAATATACTCTTGCTATTCTGGAAGATGCCTTACCGGGTCCTTCCACACGATCCTCGGAGATTACTTCCCCGGGCGGTTCAGGAATATGGTACATCCTGGTTTACTTAATTTTTGGGTTTTCTTAATGCTATGAAATTATGAGTTAACACAGCTGCAAAAAAATTATGTCAGCCTACTATCCTCCTTCCTTTTTGTATCTATTTTTGTTTATTATTCTATATTTTCCTTCCAATGATAAGTTTTTTTCAAAATTTTTACTTAAAACCCACCGGATCAAAATAACTCCTCCCAATCCCGCCGATTTCCGCTCCTAAAGAAGGTTTGATGATATTCGGCGTTTTCTTGCTGACCCTTACCCTTACCGGATGACGTTCATCCGGATTAAAAACGGTAAGCACATCCCCTTCCCGGACGGAGAGGGTATATTCTTTCTTTAAAAAAGTGCCCGTTTCGATGCCGTTTACCTCAATTTTTACATCCGGTCTGCTCTGGTAATCCAACAACTCAAGCGTGATACTGGTCCAGGGAGCAGTGGAAATCGCCCCTACCTCATAAAAGAGCGCTTCTTCTTGCAGGGGCTTTCCTTCTTTCTGCAGCGCCAGATTAAGCTGTCCGCCCGCCCCCGGCACAAAAAAAACTAAGGTTTGAATCCCCACCAAAACAAGCAGGCAAAGAACGGCCGCGCCATAAAAAAACTTTTCCAGACGTGCAACCAAGAAATCGAGCGTATCCTTATCGTCCATTTTTTCTCCTGCGCTTTCTTGTCATCATGACCTGATTTTTCTTCTCCTTCTAACATATCCAAAAAGAAAGAGCTCCAAAAAATATCTCCAAAAAAAAATTACCACCCTTTCAGGTGGTAATTATATTAAACTAGTGTGAAGTTTCTAGAACCAAAAGCCGATCGGGATATTTCTACCGAAACCTCTGCCTTTAATCTTCTTGTTATCACCAAACAGCGTCAACCAATCAAGTTTTCTCATGAGCTCACGGTTTTTCTTCTGGAATTTGGCGATGATGTTGTCAATAGCTAAATTGCCACCACTTCTGCTTGGATAATTCCTGAGTTCCCGATTCACAACTTTTGTAACTTCCGCCATAATATCTTCCAATGCTTCTTCCGCATCAAGCTTTTTGCCGTCTAAGGCGTTCAGTTCTCTCTCCACAACTGTTTCAATTTCGTCGATGAGGTCTTCACGATTAACTAGTCCTCTTCTTTGATTGATGTTCGGGAAATGTTTCCTCATAATTTTGTCCAGATCTTCAAGTACGGCTTCCACATCACAATCTTCGTCTTCAAAAATGTCTTCTTCTTCAATAACTTTATTTATTTCCTCTACCGCGCCATTAATTTTCTCGATTGCTTCATTGAGGCCATCAAACATTTCTTTGATGTTTTCTATGGCGTCTTCTCTAAGGGTTTTTTCATCTTCAAAGGCTCCAAAACCAAAACCGAAAGGAAAGAAATCATAGTCCGCTGCTAACACCGCAACTGGCACACACTGCAGGATAAACACTAACAAAACCATCAACGCGATCCTTTTTTTGTTAGCCATCCTTTTTCCCCCTCCTCGATAATTTTTCACAGGTTAAAAAACCCGTTATAATTACAAACCTCCCTCTAATTTTAGTTTACGACCTCTTACGGGCTTTTTCAAGTAAAGAATTTATAGAATTTTTTATAAAAGTCCTATTTTAAAAGAATTTTCAGTCGTACAATCTCAGTTTTAGATAATGGGCGGTATTGGCCGGGAGCTAAATTTCCTAATACTAGATTCCCAAAGGCAATGCGCTTCAGGCTTTGCACCGGATGGCCAATTTTTTCACACATTCTCCGGATTTGCCGGTTGCGGCCTTCTTTAATGGTAATTTCCATTAAGGTTGCGGCCTTTGTTTGTTTTAGAACCTTCACCTGGGCCGGCTGGGTGAGCCCGTCTTCCAGTTCTACTCCCTTGGCGAGTTGCGCCACTTTCTCCCCGGACATCGCGCCCCTGACACCGACCAGATAGGTTTTGGCAATTTGAAAGCGCGGATGAGTAAGCCGGTAGGCCAATTCCCCATCATTGGTAAGCAAGAGCAAGCCTTCCGTCATGTAGTCCAGCCGACCCACCGGAAATACCCGTTCCTTGATGCCGTGCAGAAAATCGGTAACCTTGGTTCGGCCTTGCGGATCGTCCAGAGTGGTCACCACCCGCACCGGTTTGTTCAAAAGCAGGTACACCTTTTGCTCTTTTGGTGTTACAACCTGGCCGTTTACTTCTACGATATCCTTTTCCGGCTCCAACTGGATTCCCATTTCCCTAACCACTTGCCCGTTAAGCTTCACCAGACCCTGTTTAATCATTTCCTCGGCCCGACGGCGCGAAGCTACCCCGCAGCGGGCCAGATATTTCTGCAACCTTTCCAGTGTTCCCACCACCGTTCCATGAACTGCCAGCATTTCCCCTTACTTATATATTACCACATTGCATTCGCAATGCTAACCTGTTTCAAAGGGCTGCCCCAGCCCCAGATGCTTGTTCCGCACCGGAAAAGCCCTGGCAAGAAACTCAAAACTTAAAAGGCCCCGAAAACCCTGCTGACAATGTAAACGGAAGCTACAAAGGAAACCACATCGGCCAACAGCCCTACCCCCAGGGAATAACGGTATTTACCAATCCCCACCGCCCCGAAATAGACGGCCAGAATAAAAAAGGTGGTGTCCGTACTGGCCTGCATCGTGGAAGCCAGACGACCGATATAGGAGTCGGGTCCATAGGTATTGATCAATTCCGTGGTAATGCCCAGGGCGGCGCCGCCCGACAGGGGCCGCATCAGCGCCAGGGGCAGGATATCCGGCGGCAAATGCACAAGCTGAAAAAACGCACCGCCGTATTGTTCCAGCAAACGGATCACGCCGGCCTGCCGGAAGATGCTTACCGCCATCATCATGGCCACCAGGAAAGGAATAATTTTTACCGCCAGGGCAAAGCCTTCTTTAGCCCCTTTGACAAAACATTCGTACACCTTGACCCCGCGTAAAGCGGCATAGACAAGAACAAAGCAAATCAGTCCCGGGATGGCCCAGCGGGATAGCTCGTAGAATACTTTTTCCACGTCAGACTCACCTTTCCGAACCTTAAAACTACTTTATAACTTTAAAGCCCTTGCGGGCAGCTTTTTTCAAAGCTTTATCCCACACATCTAGCACTTTTTCTGCGCCCCACTTTTTCGATTATACCAAAGACGCATGAGATAATCCGTCAGCAAGGCGGCGCTCATCCCTACGGTGGTGGCAAACAAGGTGGTGCTGACGATTTCCGTGGGATTGGCCGAGCCGGCCGCAATCCGGATTCCGATGACCGTGGCCGGAAGCAAGGTAATACAGGAGGTATTCATGGCCAAAAAGGTGCACATGGCCTCACTGGCCACATTTTTCTGCGGATTCAGGTTCTGTAGTTCCTGCATCGCCTTTAAACCAAAGGGGGTGGCGGCATTCCCCAGCCCCAGGAGATTAGCGCTGAAATTCATTAAAATAAAGCCCATGGCCGGATGCTCCTGGGGTACGGACGGAAAGAGCAACCGGGTGAAAGGCTTTAAGATTTGCGCTAATTTTTTTATTAAACCGGCTTCTTCGGCTACCTTCATCAAACCCAGCCATAAAGCCATCACCCCAATTAACTCCAGGGCGTATTTGACCGCGGTCTGCGCCGCCTGAAAGGCAGCCTGGGTGACCAGTTCCGGCTGCCCTTTGAGCCCGGCCAGGATGATCCCGCCTAAAACCATTACCAACCAAACCAAATTAATCATTGCATCCCCTCTTAACTCCTCCCCCGAAGTGCCATGACCACAATAAACCTTATGAAAAACGGCCACTATTTAGAACCAAGCAGCATTAAGAACTAAGCAGCATTAGAAACCTCAACTTATTCCTCTTCCACCGCCGCCCCGACAAATTCGGCCCCGACACACTGACTATTGGGTCCCGCCATTATCGCCTTTTTCTTTTTCATCAAATGCTGCATTTGTTCGATGACCTGGGTTCCCGCCTCGATTAACCGGTCCAGGAAAACCCCCTTTTCGTTGACGGAAATTAAACGCACTTGCCCGTTTCCCACCACCAAAAAGCCCACCGGCTGCACGGAGACCCCGGCGCCACTGCCGCCTCCAAAGGGCAAAGTCGTTCCTCCATCCTGCTCACCGCGCTCCCTTCCTCCGCGGACACTAAACTCGCTGCCCCCGGCGGCAAAACCACAGGCCACCTGGGAAACCGGAATAATCACAGTTCCGTCCGGCGTCTCCACCGCATCCCCAACCACTGTATTGACATCGGTCATCTCCTTGATACTTTCCATGGCTGTTTTCATCAGCCCCTCGATCGGATGATCACTCATGGAATGTCCTCCTTTGCCAATTTTCTGATTTTCCCGCTATTAACTGTTAAAAAACCCATGATAATCATAATATGGCCCAGAGCGAACTCGAATATGCAAGAGGTATCCATGAGCAAGTAATTCTGCCGCTCGTAATTGGGGACAATCTCCAGGCGGTATTCGCCATCAGCCAGATGATAACGGGAAACAAACAGGCTATGCATCATCCCGGCCAGCCACCAACTGGCGCCCACTGCCAGCGCGGTTTTGGCCGGATTTTCGCTGCCAAATTCAAGATAGACTGCCAGTTTTCGAAGCTTTAACCACCGGGTCAGTTTGAGCAGCTGATAGATAATTTGGTGCCGCCGGTAAAAAAAGGGCAACACTCGTTGTTGTTGCCGGAGAAAGGAAGCGGACGAGATGGCCTCGTGGGCTTTAGCTTCATTTTTGGCATAGACCGGAAGCGCCCAGATTTTGACCAGGATGCTCATTTTGCGAAAGTCCGGGGCGCTGTAAAAATCGTAATACACCTTAATTGGCAAAAAGGCGGCGCCAATAAACGCAAGTAAAGCCCCCACCAGAAGCGCTTTCAGCATAAACAACCTCTCTTCCTTCTAATTCCCATCTCTTAGTATTTCCCACTTCGCCATACACTTACCACCTTCCGCATACATATACATATAGCTAGAAAGTAATTTATTTGAAACAGGAGGTTAGAAAATGGGAAACGTGGGATGTCCTCTAAACGAATTGCTATTAAACGAACTCCGGTTCTGGCTGCGCATCATGAAAGAACATGCGCTGTTTATCCGTTTAGGCTTACCCTGTAACGAAACGAGACTAATCCAAATGGCGCAAGACTTCGAGTCACGTTTTGCCGAGTTGGAGGAAAAGAGCAAGGCCGTATCCCCAGGACGCGGGCTCGACCAATTAGCCAACGACAGCTTAAAAGCGGTTTTAGAATTCATTCAGTACAAAACCCTGGTGCTGGACCGGATTATTGAATGCAGAATGGGCGGGGCCAATTATCCCTTATTGATCGACCACATCAGAAGAGAAGCGATTCGCTTTGCCATTAATATTATCCGTTTCAGACGCGGCGAACTGATGACGCCAACGGAAGAGCTGATCCAGGATGAAGTCTTCTGGTTAAGAATTATGGCCGACCATGCCAAATTTATCGCTCATCTTTTGGATCCGTCCGAACGGAGGTTTGTCTGCCAGGCCGAAATGTTCAGCGATACCTTTGACAATCTCCGCTGCCAGTCGGAAGACTTTGAATCCATGCTGGAAATCACCCCGCGGCCGATTCCTTCCCTGTTGCGCTTTACCGCGGAAGTAAAAGAAGCCGGGACGGAAATCCGGAATTTCAAAGCGGCAGCCACCCAACTCCTCACTAACTGCAAGATTTTAAGTCTCATCCCGCCGCTTTTGGCCGATCACGTTAGGAGAGAAGCTGAAAAATTCCTTATGGATCTGGACCGGGATTTAAGAATGCTTAAACAAATGCCTGCGCCTTCCGCCCCGCCCTGCGCCACCAGCCCACCGGTGCTGGAAAACACAGGCGATGTCAGCCAGGAGGAAAGCTTAAAGAAAAGCGATAACACCGGGCTTCATGAGAAAGAACAAGGAACCGAAACCCTATCCCCAACAGATGCGGAGCAAACAACCGAATCCTTTGCCGAAACAGGGGGCTCAAAAACCTTTGCCGAATCAAGCGCGGAAATATCCGAAACCGTGGCGGAAAAACTAAAGGAAGATTTCGCCGCTCCCTTGCAGCCAATTTACCGCCCGAAAAAAACCTTTTTTACCGGCAATACCACCCAGGTCAAAATCAACTTTAAGTAATGCGAGCCTTTATACAACAAAAAAGTCACTCCATAGTGAAGCGGCCAAAACAACGACAGTCGCCCCAAACGGACGACTGTCTTTTTAGATTTTACCAGCACTAAGCTCTATTCAAACATCACGAAAACGATGCTTCTTTTAAGGGATCAGACCTTGTTTTCCTTCTCTTTAATCAGCATAAAACGCCCTTTGGCCTCTGCCGCCAATTTCCCATCCTCCAGCAAGGCACGGGCTTCCAAATCCACCAGCAAGCCCTTGCGCCTCACAATCCAGGCTTCAAAGCGCACCGGCTTTTCCACCGGGATATTGTGCCGGAAACGCACCTCCAAACGGGCCGTAAAGGCCGGCTGGTTCAAAACAAAGAGACATTGGGACATGACCTCGTCAAAAAGGGTGCTGACAATGCCGCCGTGTAAAACGCCGGGATAGCCCTGGTAAGTTGCGGGCGGACAAAAGGTGGTACTAACGACCTCCCCCTCCTGCGCAAACTTCAGTTTCATTCCAACCGGATTCTTTTCCCCACAGCCGAAACAATGATGATCGTAGTCAAATGGCATTCCTGACCCCACTCCTTACAAAACTATTGGCCCACCCTTCGTTTTTCCACACTCCCACGCTCATCCGCGCTTGCCGTCAGGAGACCCTCGTATCCTCCTGTTTCTCCGTCTCCGCCGCCAGTTGCGGATTTAACTTCGCCATGACCTGTAAATCGACTTTCGGCAAATCATCCAGGCTTTTCAGCCCAAAATACTTCAGAAAATCCTTGGTAGTACCGTAAACAATGGGGCGACCCGGCCCGTCCTTCCGTCCCCGTTCCTGGATTAAAGTACGTTCAATCAAGGTGTTCAACGCTTTATCGCACTTCACCCCGCGGATTTCCTCAATCTCGCTGCGGGTAATGGGTTGCTTGTAGGCGACAATGGCCAAAGTTTCCAAAGCCGCCTGGGTCAAGGTGCTCAAACGGGGTTTGACCAGTTTTTCAATATAGGGGGCATATTCGGGCCTGGTAACAAAGGAATAGCCGCCGGCCACTTCCATCAGGCAAAAGCCCCTCGCTTCCTTTTCACAATCAGCTTTAATCTCTTTCAAGAGCACTTCCACATCATAAGGTGAACGATCCAGAATCTCGGCAATCGTTTGCGCGGACAGCGGTTCATTAGAAACAAACAATAAGGCCTCAATGGCGTTTTTCGCTTCATCAGGAAACAACGGCATCTTCGAAAACTCCTTTCCTTTCGGTCATTACCGTCTGCATGCTGAAAATATAGATATCGTCGAACATTCCTTTTTGCTGGACGTAAATCTTGCCCAATTTGATTAACTCCAACAGGGCTAAAAAGGTGACGATCACTTCTTCTTTCGTAATGTGCGGAACATCAAGCAACTGATAAAAGGAAAGCCCTTTACCAAGGGAGGGCTCATCCAGTAAAGCAAGAATACCAGCAATTTTATCCTGAATTGTAATCTCCTCACGACTAATGGAGACAAACTCGAGCCTTTCCTCTACCTTCTTGAGCACCTTGCATAAAACCACCATCAAGTCATTCATGGACAAGGAGCCCACCGGATTGGCCGGACGGAATTCCTTCAGCAGCTTGCCTTCGTCAATTTCCCGCCAGAAATAACGGGACTGACACTCTTCCCGTTCACGGAAAAAGTTGGCCTTTTCCTTATATGCTTTGTATTCCAGCAATTTTTCCACCAATTCGGCCCGGGGATCCGGCCCCTCTTCTTCCTCCACGGTTTCGACGACCGGTTTCGGTAACAACATCCGCGCTTTAATTGCCAGCAAGGTACTGGCCATCACCAGAAAATCACTGGTTAGTTCCAGATCCAGTTCCTCCGCCCGGGCTAAATAATCCAGATACTGCTGGGTAATCAGGGCAATCGGAATATTATAAATATCCAGTTCATTCTTCTCAATTAAATGCAAGAGCAAATCCATCGGCCCTTCAAAAACCGGCAGCTTTACTTGATACGACATTTTCCGCTCACCACTTTATTTCCATAATCCATTAAGGCATACATCCCCCGTTAAATGTGCATCGCGCTCCGCACTAACTCCATGGTTTCCCCAGCGGCGGCCCGTGCTTTTTCACTGCTTGTCTCTAAAATTTCCTGCAATAACTCAGGTTTTTCCGCATAATATGCCCGTTTTTCCCGCAAGGGGGCGAGTTTCTTATCAAGAATGGCCGCCAGGCGTTTTTTACATTCCACACAGCCGATTTTCCCCTGGCAGCAATTTTCCCGTAGTTCCTCGACCTCGTCGGTGTTGTAAATGTTTTGATAGGTATGCACAATACAAACATCCGGATGCCCCGGGTCGCTTTTTTTAATCCGCGCCGGGTCGGTCACCATCATCTGCACCTTTTGCCAGATTTCCTCAGGAGTGGCCGAGAGCGGAATATCATTGTTATAGCTTTTGCTCATTTTCCGCCCGTCCACGCCGGGAAGCATCGCCACTTTCGCCAAAATAGCCTGAGGCTCCGGGAGGATTTCCTGCCCAAAAAGATGATGGAACCGCCTCGCAATCTCCCGAGTGAATTCCAAATGAGGCAGTTGGTCTTCCCCGACCGGCACCGCATTAGCCCGGTATACCAGGATATCAGCGGCCATTAAAAGGGGATAGCCTAAAAAGCCATAGGTAGAAATGTCCTTCCCCTGACTGCCCAACTGTTGCAGTTGGTCCTTATAGGTGGGGATCCGTTCCAGCCAGGATAAAGGCGTAATCATCGATAGGAGCAAGTGTAATTCACCGTGCTCCTTCACGCTGGATTGCACAAAGATGGGGCTTTTTTCCGGGTCCAACCCGGCGCTCAGCCAATCCAGCAGCATCTGCCGGATGTTTCCTTGAATCTCCTCGGTAGCATCAAAAGACGTGGTCAAGGCATGCCAATCCACAATCCCAAAGTAGCATTTATATTCATCCTGGAGCTTTACCCAGTTTTCCAGCACACTCAAATGTCCGATGTGCAACCGGCCGGTGGGGCGCATTCCGCTAAAAATCGTACCCTTGTCCATCTTGGTTATACCTCCGTTTTTCCAGATTTTTTCCTCCCACTTGACTTTACATCCTCATTCGCAAGTTTCAGGAATTAGAGCAAACTAAAAATACTGGTGATCATGATAATAAAGTTATACACCCCGATAATCAATGGCGTTAAAATTGTACCGATTGCCCCGGTAACAATCAACATAATCAAAATAATGGGGCCGTACATTTCTAAATTATATATCACATTTCGCATGTGATAAGGCAGTAATCCGGCTAATATTTTAGACCCATCCAAAGGCGGCACCGGAACGAGGTTAAAAAAAGCCAAACCAATGTTAATAATCACTAACGACTGGAAAAAGGTGGGCCAGAAAACATTCGTGTCAAAACTAACCACTAAATGAAGCAAAACAGCTGCAATAACGGCAATAATAAGATTGCTCAGGGGACCGGCCAAGGATACCAGCATCGATCCTTTTCTTTTGCTTCCCCTAAAGTTTAAGGGATTGATCATGACCGGTTTGGCCCAGCCAAAGGGCCCAAAAATAATCATCAGGGTTCCAACGGGGTCTAAATGAGCCAGGGGATTAAGCGTCAAACGTCCTTGATATTTCGGTGTATTATCACCTAATCTATAGGCGGTATAGGCATGCGCAAACTCATGAAAGCTTAAGGCGATTAAAATAACCGGGAGCCTGATCATTAGTTCCCGCCAAAAATTCGCATCGAACATCAATTCTCCTCCTTCAAATAACCTAACGATAACCAGCTTACTTGTTGCCCGGTCTAAATGAAACAGTGATTTCCAGCGCCAAATAAATCGCCAGAAGCACCAGCATCGTCCTGAGCAAAAGGTTTAAACCGACACTTTCCACGAAGGCAGTAATTAATTGGGGGCCAACGAAAACAATCAGTAGTTCTGCCAATACTAACAAAAATAGTTTTTTTCCTGGCTTCATTCTATTCTTCCCACTCTCTCACCGCTTTTGATCGACTCTACAGTAAATATTGTATTCGATTTTGCCGGAATAATCCAGTAGAAAAGCAAGCTTCCCCGCGGGAAAGCTAAGCTAACGCGCAAAAAAATACCCCGTGTGCTCCCACGGGGTTCATCTTACAAAAAATCCTTATTTATTGTCAAGTATTACTTTATCAAAGACGGTGTCAACTTTTTGTAG
>DGEB01000030.1:0-266 GCA_002385735.1 Peptococcaceae bacterium UBA3937 | reverse complement strand
AGTAAAGTAATATTATCAAGTTTTTCTATAGCATTGCTTTTAAGTGCTCTTCCAGCCTTAGCAAGGACCTTTTTCGATCATTTGTATGGTGATTCGGTTTTCTTTAGATGTTCTGATTTTACCTGGCCACCACTGCTACAATAAGCTCTCAATCGAGACATCACTTGCAATCCTCTACGACTCCAACTCATCGGACGACTGCTTAATCGGCTAGACAACACATGGCTCATATGCCCCTCTGAACAACTACCAGAACAAGCTTCTTC
>DGEB01000018.1:2135-19410 GCA_002385735.1 Peptococcaceae bacterium UBA3937 | reverse complement strand
CCTTGTCAAATGCGAATTTGGCAAGGGTTTTACCTCTTTTTGTGGTAAAATTAAATAGGTGATGATAAATGTTAGAGAGAGCAGAGAATTTAAGAAAAAATTTGCAGGTAGTTGATCTCGAAGGTTTGGTTCCGCAAGACCACTTATTGAGAAAAATTGACCGAGCAGTGGATTTTAACAAAATCTATGATATGGTAGAACATCTGTATTGTGAAGATAACGGCAGACCGGCAGTAGATCCTGTTATTCTGGTTAAAATGGTATTAATTCAGCATTTATATGGGATAAAAACACTAAGGCAAACCGTAAAAGAAATTGATATGAATATAGCTTACCGTTGGTTCTTAGGTTTTGATTTAAGTGTAAAGATCCCGCATTTTGCAACAGTGAGCTACGCTTTTGCTACTAGATTGCCGAGTGAAATATTCGAAAAAATCTTCACCTGGATATTGGATGAAGCGGTTAAAAAGGGGTTTGTGGATGCAAGCACTATCTTCATAGATGCAACTCATATCAAAGCTAACGCGAACAAAAAGAAGAATCGCAAAATATTAGCACAAAAGACAGCCCGCAATTATGATGCCCAATTACGAGAGGAAATCAATCAGGATCGTTTGCAAAGAGGCAAGAAACCTTTAAAAAACGATGATGATAACGATATTTCCACAGGAGGAACAAAAGAAATAACCGTATCAACTACCGATCCGGATTGCGGTCTTTTTCATAAAGGTGAACATAAAGTAGAATTTGCTTATACAGCTCATGTTGCCTGTGATAAAAGGAATTTTATTTTAGAATGTGAAGTTACTCCTGGCAACGTACATGATAGTATTGTATTTGATAGCGTATACGACAATGTAACAAAAGAATTTCCGGAAGTAAAAACAGTTGCACTAGATTTTGGCTATAAAACGCCTTGGATATGCAAAAAAATAATAGATGATGGTCGTAACCCCTCTACCCCATATAAACGTCCCATGGGGAAAAAAGGTTTTTTCTTTCCCCACGAATATGTCTATGATGAGTATTACAACTGCGTAATTTGTCCTAATAATCAAGTATTAACTTACTCAACAACAAATAAAGAAGGCTATCGTGAATTTAAAAGTGACCCGGCGGTTTGCCAAAACTGTCCGTATATAGATAAGTGCACCAATAGTAAAAACCATTGAAGGTGGGAACCGGATTGCCAATGATACGGCGGAAGCTTTGAACCGGATTGTCGATGTTGCTACGCAAGTTGCGGAAATTGTTGATGGCATTAATATCGCCTCTAAGGAACAGAGCTTGAGTATTAATCAAGTTAATCAGGGACTCGTCGAGGTTTCCCAAGTGGTGCAAGTGAATTCCGCCACTTCTGAAGAAAGCGCTTCGGCCAGTGAAGAGCTGTCCTCGCAAGCTGAACTTCTCAAGAGACAGGTGGAAAAATTCAGGATTAGACAAATGGGCTTCTCTGCTTTTGACAGTTCAGCTGCCTTTGAAAGCGCACCTGCCTTTGAGGAGACAAATGAGCGCGAAAACAAGAAAAAGTCTGGCCATTCCAAAGAAGATGCGGCGGATGCCACAATAATCCTTAACGACAAAGAGTTTGGCAAATATTAAAGCAAAGCTGAATTGCCAAAAGAAAAAAAAGGGGGGAAAGGAGAGGGTTATTAAGGCTCTCTCCTTTCCTTCAGTTTTTGTATTTGCTAAGCATGATCGCCTTTGTTTACTCATCCCTTAGTCGTTGTGTTTACGGATAAAAGCAAATATAATTATTAGTAATGTTTTGTGAGAAGCACTAATGTTAGGGAAAAGGGGTAATCATATGGCGATTGAGAAAGTAAGAGCATATTTCCGGCAATGGGGGATGGAGGGAAGAATTCTCGAGTTTGAGGTTTCCAGTGCCACGGTGGAATTGGCCGCCAAGGCGTTAAATTGCGCCCCGGAACGGATTGCCAAAACCTTGTCTTTCAAAGTGAATGATCATTGTGTTCTAATTGTGGCCGCCGGTGATGCCAGGATTGATAACCAAAAGTTTAAGGGCAAATTTGGGACTAAAGCAAAAATGTTGTCACCGGAGGAGACTGAAAAACTGGTGGGACATGCCGTGGGGGGCGTGTGTCCTTTTGCCGTTAACGAAGGGGTAAAGATTTATCTTGATGAATCGTTAAAACGGTTTACCACCGTGTTTCCTGCCTGTGGCAGCAGTAACAGTGCTATTGAGCTCACTATTCCTGAGTTGGAGCAGTATACCAATTATGGGGAATGGGTGGATATATGTAAGGATTGGCGGGAGTGAAAGGCTGTCGAAATAAGTCGAAATCCATGTTACAATAAACATACGAATTGGCGAGAGAAAAAGGTGAAAGGTGGGTAAAATACTAGGTCAAAGGCAGTTGGCAAGGCCATGACAAATACAGTAATTAAACGAGGCTTTTTTGAAGGGAGAGGACATCGATGGAGGACAACCGTACGGCAGCGTTTTCAGGAGTAGACATCATTGGTTCCGGTTTTGTCCTAAGCTTGTTGGGGGTTTTTCCTTCTGTGTTTGCCGGCAATAATCTTAACGAACGCTTAATAACTATTGGCCTGGTTCTGCTGTTTTATTTCGGATTAGGCGGTGTATGGGGACTTTTCGATCCCCGGTATTTTTGGAAAGGGCAAATTTTATTCAGTGCTCCGGGCATCATCCTCCTTTTTGGATGCCTGCTGAAAAATTTCAATTTTTACTACCTGATTTACATGTTGGCCATTTTTGCCTTGTCCTCTTTAGGCGGGCTGGGCGGCAGGCTGGTAAGGAAGTATGTAAGGAAAAGTCCTTAACGGTATTATTGATATATGTTGAGGACTTTTTTGTGCAGGAATATTCTTCTTTTTGACGATATGATATGCTTAAAAAGCTAATTAGAAGCTGGCAGAAAAAGTTAATAAAGAGGGGAGTAGTTGAGCATGATGTAGTTATAGAAAGATTAGCGCAAAAAGCTTGCAGGCTTGTTTGTCTATGGTATGTCAGTTGAAAGGAGTACAAAGCAAAAAATATGGAAAAAAATAAACCACTGATCATCACAATGAGAGACCTGATAGGGATTGTCGTCGCCGTGCTAGCAGGTTTGCTTATCGCCTATTTTGGTGTTTTTGGTTCTCTTTCCGCAGTTGTTGAAGCGCAACAACGGTTCAATGTCATGGGGTCCATTGCGCTGGTTTACTTTGCTGTTGGTGCCATGTTGGGGCTCGTTTTTCCGAATTATTCGTGGAAATGGGGAATATTGCTTAGTGCACCGGGCGCTTTGTTTCTAGGCTCTTTGTTGCGCAAAGAATTTAATTCTTTTTTGTTGCTATATCTGGCCGTGATTGTTTTCTTTGCTTGTATTGGCGCCTGGGACGGAAAACTATTGAGAAATCGCCGGAGGAAAGAGCAGTCGGCAAAGGAGACGCCGAAAGGGCGGTCGAAGAGACAACGAACCAGGAAAGAGCCAGATCAGTCCGGAGCAGAGCCTGAGCGGAAGCAAAAACAAAAGACTCAGTTGACGACAGGTCGCTCCAGAAAAGCGAGACGAAAGAAAAAGTAGAAAGGGGAAGTGGAGCCTTTGGGATTATATTCAGCCCGGTGTTTGCCAGTGTTGGCGGGACTGGTTGGCGAAGAGACATCGTTAAAAAGGTGACAATCATTGCAATTTTTTACACATTAGAGTAGAATATTTTGTAAAACACTACCGGAATGAGGTGGTGTTTTTTTGAACAGAATGTGAAACCAGGAGGAAAAAACTTGAAACCAGCAGGGAATAACCGTGTGAGAGGAGAAAGAAAAGCGCCATGACCAAATTCATCAAAAAATACCTGCTGATTTTTGTTGGCAGTCTCTCCTTAACCTTAGGCGTTATAGGCATGTTTTTGCCGGTACTGCCCACCACGCCTTTTTTGCTGCTGGCTGCATACTGCTATTTGCGCAGTTCCAAACGCCTGTACCACTGGCTGATTAATCATAAGGTTTTTGGCGCTTATATCTATAATTATGTTACTCACCGGGCCGTATTGAAACGCACCAAGATTATTGCCGCCGTTTATTTATGGCTTGCTCTGGCGGTATCGATTATACTGGTGAATAACTGGCCTATCCGCTATTTTTTGCTGTTGGTCGGCTGCGGGATAAGTATTCACCTTTATCAATTGAAAACCATTGATAAAGATGAAATGCTGCCGCCCGTAGTCGCTGATGATTCCCGGCAGGACGGGCCGATTACAAAGTCTGGATAACATAGTCGCTCCCTTGCGCAAGGGCGGCGTTCATTGTTATAATTAAGCAGTAAATACACACCACCATTGCAGGATGGTAGAACGGGAGGAGAATAGCATCATGCCCATTACGGATTTTTTAATCAGAAATGCCCAGTTGTATGGAAACGAGATTTGTCTGACCGAGATTAACCTGGATCTTCAGGACAGACATCATGTAATCTGGCGCGAATACGAACTGATTGAAAACAATCCCAACGGGGAATACCGCCGTGATATGACCTGGCGGGTTTTTAACGAGAAGGCCAATCGGCTGGCGAATTTACTGATTAAAAGGGGTATCAAAAAAGGGGACAAGGTGGCCATTTTATTAATGAATTGTCTGGAGTGGCTGCCCATTTACTTCGGCATTTTAAAGGCCGGAGCAGTTGTGGTACCCATGAACTTTCGTTATTCGGCGGAAGAGATTAAATACTGTTTAGAACAGTCCGAGGCTACCGCCTTAATTTTCGGACCGGAGTTTATCGGGCGGATTGAAAATATTTTTGATCAGATCCCGCAAATTAAGACCCTGTTTTTTGCCGGGGAAAACCGCCCCTCTTTTGCGGAAAACTATGACCGCCTGACGGCCAACTGTTCTTCCGAAGAACCCAATGTGGAGTTGTCCGACGATGACGATGCCGCCATTTATTTTTCTTCCGGGACCACCGGCTTCCCGAAAGCCATTTTGCATGCCCATCGCAGTTTGGTGGCCTCTTGTTACACCGAGCAGAAGCACCACGGTCAGACCCGGGAGGATAATTTTTTGTGCATTCCGCCGCTGTATCATACCGGGGCAAAAATGCATTGGTTCGGAAGCCTGATCTCCGGCAGTAAAGCGGTATTGCTCCGTGGAATTAAGCCGGATTGGATTTTACGTACCGTTTCGGAAGAGAAAATCACTATTGTATGGCTTTTAGTCCCTTGGGCACAGGATATTTTGGACGCCATCGAACGAGGAGACGTGAAGCTGGAGGATTATGACCTTTCCCGGTGGCGTTTGATGCATATTGGCGCCCAGCCGGTTCCGCCCAGTTTGATTAAACGCTGGAAGCAGTATTTTCCGAATCATCAATATGATACCAATTACGGCTTGAGCGAGTCGATTGGACCGGGATGTGTTCATTTGGGTGTAGAGAACATTCATAAGGTTGGGGCCATTGGTATACCGGGCTACGGATGGGAAGTAAAGATTGTGGATGAAAACCGGCGGGAGGTGCCTCAGGGCGAGATTGGCGAATTGGCGGTCAAGGGACCCGGCATCATGAAATGCTATTATCGAGATCCGGATGCGACGGCGGCGGTATTGCAAGACGGCTGGCTGTTTACCGGGGATATGGCCCGGATGGACGAAGACGGTTTCATTTATTTGGTGGACCGCAAAAAAGACGTCATCATCAGCGGTGGCGAAAACATCTACCCGGTTCAAGTGGAAGATTTTCTCCGGTCCCATCCGGCGATTAAGGATGCCGCGGTTATTGGGCTGCCCGATAAACGCCTGGGCGAAATCGCGGCGGCGATTATCGAACTAAAGCCGGGCGTGCAAAGCAGTGAAGAAGAGATCAACACTTTCTGCCTTGCCTTGCCCCGGTACAAACGTCCGCGGAAGGTTATTTTCGACCAGGTGCCCCGCAATCCAACCGGGAAAATTGAAAAACCCCGCTTAAGGGAAAAATATGGGGCAACCAAGATTGTGGCGCGACAGGTGGAACTTGAACTGCACAATGGCAAGAAAATATAATTAATGAGGGCGCAGGATCCCCGGGAGGCAGATGATGAGTAAACAGGTCATTCCTGACAAAAGAGTGCAGGCGTTTTTCCGCCTTATTGCCCTGGTCGTTGTCTGCGTAGGAGGATGGGCCTTTTTCCACTGGCAGAATAATGGTCTTGTGGTCACCTCATATGAATTTGTAAGCGCTAAAACGCCGCCCGGTTTGGACGGATACCGCATTGTGCAGTTCTCGGACCTGCATAACAAGGACTTTGGGAAGCGGCTCCTTGCGGCCCTCCAAGACCAGCAGCCCGACTTGATTGTGGTGACCGGCGACTTGATTGATAATCTCAGCAAGGATATGGAGCCTTCTTTAAACTTACTTGAGCAAGCGCTTTTGCTTGCTCCTGTTTATTATGTTTCCGGCAACAATGAAATGAAATCCGGCCGCTACGAGGAATTAGCCGCCCGGTTAACCGGCCTCGGGGTCACGGTTTTGGACAATCAAGCGGTAACAATCGAGCACCGTAACTACAGTTTCAATCTTATCGGCATCAGCGATCCCCTGTTCCGGCGCGCAAAGGGGGAAAGGGACAAAGATAAAATCATCGCCCTGGTCAAAGAGACCATCGAGCAAAAGATGACCTCTCCTTCCTCTTCCGGGCTCAATATTTTGCTGGCGCATCGGCCGGAATTATTCAGTACCTATGCGGAGTGCCAGGTGGATCTGGTCTTTACCGGGCATGCCCACGGCGGGCAGGTCCGCCTTCCTTTGGTGGGGGGACTCGTTGCGCCGGACCAGGGGTTTTTCCCCAAGTACACCAGCGGCCTTCACGTGCGAGAGAACACCACCATGGTGATCTCCCGCGGCCTTGGCAACAGCGTGATTCCCCTGCGGCTGTTTAACCGGCCGGAACTGGTGGTAGTAACTTTAAAGAGATAATAATTTCAATATATTAACAGTGTCAGCAAACAAAATCGGGCTATTTTCATAGTGCGATTTTGTTTGCTAAAGCATTTACAGTGCCGATATATATACGGAAGTATTGTTCCCCCAAGGGAAATAAAAAACTGGTATTTTTACCATAATAATACGAAAAAGCAGGAATTTTGGGATAAAAAAGAATAAAGTAATAAAGGAAATTGTGTAAAAAGGTAGCTGATCCTGATAATCACCGCCTCCAGTGGATGGATGTCGGACCGTTTGTGGTTGCCACAACTCCGGAGGCTGGTGAAGGGAATATATCTGTTGATTACCGACATTGTCGTCAATTTCAATGAAGATATCATGGGGGATCAAATAACCCAAATCAGCATTACCAAGGGTGAAATCTCTGTTGAATACACTCCCGTGATAGAGAGTAACGCATTAAGGCTAATTCCTGCTGAGAACCTGGCTTATGACAGCACATACACGGTGCTTCTTCCCAAAGTAGCCGTTAAGGAACGTTAATACGCCTAAAGCCAAAGTGAACAATAAACCCAAACCAATTGACGTTCCGCCGGTGCTTATCAACAACAGGGTAATGGTGCCGATCCGCTTTATTGCCGAAAATCTGGGCGCACAGGTCGATTGGGACGAGCAAACAAGGACGGTTACCGTCCAAATGGACGGACAAACCCTGAGCCTGGTCATCGATCAGTCCCCTGCTGATTTTGATACACCGCCCACCATCATAAAGGGCCGCACTTTTCTCCCCACCCGCTATGTAATGGAGAAACTGGGAGCAGACGTCCATTGGGCTGAGGTGGATCAGTCGGTGATAATTGAAAAATAGGCTCAGTTATACTATTAATTTGGAGCAGTGACCCGGAGCACGGGAGAAAACCACCTGTGGGCAATTTACATAGGTGGTTTTCTTAAGGATACTATGCTAAAATTGCATTGTAATAGTGCGTCTAATTTCTGTCGATGTCCGAAGAGGAGGAAGAAATGATTTACAACCATATCCTGGAAGCGATCGGTCATACCCCCATAATTCGTCTAAACCGTATAAACGATTCTACTAATGCCGAAGTATTAGTCAAGTATGAAGGGTTAAATGTAGGTGGTTCGATCAAAACAAGAACCGCCTTTAACATGATTCGGGAAGCCGAACAACAGGGTATCCTTCACAAGGATTCCATTATTGTGGAACCCACCAGCGGTAATCAGGGAATTGGCTTGGCCCTGGTGGGAGCGGTGAAAGGCTACCGGACCATTATCATCATGCCCGATTCGGTCAGTGAAGAGCGGAAAAAGCTGATCGAGCATTACGGGGCCGAAGTAAAGCTGGTGCACGATGAGGGGAATATCGGGGCTTGTATTCAAAAATGCCTGGAAACGGCCTTCCGGATGGCGGAAGAAAACCCTAACGTGTATATTCCTCAGCAGTTTGAGAACGAAGCCAACCCGATGGTGCATCGTCAGCATACGGCGGTAGAGATATTAGAGCAGGTGGGTGGGCCAATCCACGGTTTCTGTTCGGGCGTTGGAACGGGCGGCACCATTACCGGGATCGGGGAGGTCTTAAAGGCCAAATACCCGGACATCGTGATATGGGCCGTGGAGCCCGAGAATGCCGCCATTTTGTCAGGCGGCAGTGTGGGCACCCATTTGCAGATGGGGATCGGCGACGGGCTGATTCCGGCTGTGCTGAATGTAAATATTTACGAAGAGGTATGCCGTGTTTCCGATGAGGAAGCAATTCAAACCGCCAAAGACCTGGCTCGTCTGGAAGGGATTATCTGCGGCATTTCCGGAGGAACGAACGTAACGGCTGCTTTAAAGCTGGCGAAAAAATTGGGAAGGGGAAAAACGGTGGTAACGATCCTTCCCGATACCGGCGAAAGGTATTTCTCCACCCCGCTCTTTGAATAATGACGATGAAAACCACAGTCCCGATAAGCAGGAACTGTGGTTTTTTATCCCTTGTGGTTTTTCAGTTCTTCTTAGTTTTCCAGTTCTTCCAGCAAGCGAGCCGTATGGTAACCTTCCGCGACGGCATCAATGACTTTCGCCGGCACGACGTTATCGCCAATGGTGAAGACCTTGGGGATTTTCCCTTTCAGGGCTGCTTCAAGGCTGTGGTCGGATTGATAGCCGATGGCAATCACCAGGGTATCACAGGGCACGGTCATTTCCTGTCCTTCCTTGTTGACAGTTACGCTAGCTGTATCGACGGAAGTGACGTTGGCTTTGGTAAGCTGTTGGATCTGGGAATCCTGCAGCAGCTTTTTGATGGCCAGATCATTATTGGTGGCATGTTTTACGGTCATGAGCAGCGCCTCCATCTGTTCAACAATGGTCACTTCTTTGCCTTGTCTTTCCAGGAAAAGGGCGGTTTCACAACCGACGAGGCCACCGCCCAGCACGACAATCTTTTGGCCGGGGCAAGTCCCGTCAATGAGCAGTTGGGTTGCTTCGAGAACCGTCATTTTCTCCATTCCGGGGATATTCGGCATGATGGGCCGGGCGCCACAGGCGAGAATAACCGCATCCGGTTTCATTTTAAGGATTTCTTCCGGGGTAGCTTCCTTGTTGAGGCGTACCATGACCTGGCTCTTGTAGAGCTGGACTTTGAGGTATTCCAGGTATTTGGCTACTGCTTCTTTGAAGTCCGGCGCGCCGGCTGCCCGTAAGGCGCCGCCTAAGGAGTAGTCTTTTTCCCACAACTCAACCTTAAAACCACGTTGGGCGGCGGTAATAGCCGCCTTGATGCCGCCGGGGCCGGCCCCCACCACTAATACGGACAGCTTTTCCCGGGCCGGCGTAAGCGCAAATTCTTTTTCCATGCCTAAAACGGGGTTCACCGCACATTTAAACCGTTGATTGGTTAAGTTGGCGTAAATACATTCGTTACAGCCGATGCAGGGACGGATGTCTTCATGGCGTCCGTGTTTGGCTTTGTTGGCCCATTCCGCATCCGTAAGGGCCGGGTGGCCCAGACCGATTAAATCAGCGATTCCTTCCCGCACCACCTTTTCGGCCAGTTTCGGGTCACCCAGTTTCCCCTGGACGAGAAGCGGAGTTTTGATGCCGGCTTTTTTGGCCGCTTCTGCGAGATAAAGCTGGTTACCTTCTTTTTGATAGACTGTGGTGACCGCATCGTACCAGTTTTCATAAGTGCCTAAATCCAGATGGAAGCAGGCAAATCCGGCGTCATCCAGCACTTTCAGCATTTCGATTCCTTCTTCGAGGGTGCGTCCCCCCGGAATACCGTGGTCGATGGTGAGCTTCACAAACAAGGGGAAGTCCTTCCCGCAGTTTTCCCAGCAGGCATCCCGCAGTTCGTACAAAATCCGCAAGCGGTTCTCGAGACTGCCGCCGTATTCATCCGTCCGTTTATTCCACAAGGGGGTCAGGAACTGGTCAATCAGGTAACCGCCGTAGGCGTGAATTTCGATGGCATCAGCTCCGGCGTTTTTGGCCAGCAGGCAGGAATAGCCGAATTTGCCGATTAAGAATTTGATTTCATCAACGGTAAATGGTTCGCAGATTAAATCGGGAAAGAAAAATGCCGGCACGGCACTGGCGGATTTAGGCGGAGTGAAGGGGTCCACAAAAGCCACCCGGCCTAATCCTAAGGAAAGCTGGGAGCATAGCTTGGCGCCGTACTGGTGCACCTTGTCGCACAAGATGCTGAGGCGGGTCGCTTGCGAGTATGTTTCCAGGACATTGGGCATCGGTGCGAATTCAAACTTGGTGGTGACGGTGGTGGCCGTTGGATAAATTAAGCCAAAACCGCCTTTCGCCCTTTCCACGTAATAGTCGATTTGCCGGTCCGAGTACCCGCCGTCGGGGTCCGTGTGGGAAAAGCCCATCGGGTCCATGACCACACGGTTTTTGAGTTCCAGATTGCCGATTTTTACTTTTTCAAATAAGGTTGCCATCCTGTCTCTCCTTTTCCTTTATTCTTTCTTGTTACATAAGTGTTTCCAGAAATTGCGCCCAATATGCGAACGGAAAAAGAGGGGCAAGGTGAAAAATGAATAAACAGGGGGTACGCTGAGGAGTAAGAGGCAGAGTATGATGTAAAGAATATCTGCTTACAGTAAGGGGGGCACAATGTGGTGCTTGACAGGGTCCCGTATTTGCGTTATAACTAAACCAGTAATTTAGTAGTTTAGTAAACCAGTAATTTAGTATATTTATTTCAGAGAGGAGGACAGCAAAATGAAAATACCAACTACTTTAAAACATAAGCCGGTGATCGTTTCGGAGAACTACGAAAATGTGGACGGCAGATACGTTTATCATTCCGATGCCAAGGGACTTTCCTTAGGTCTGGCCCAGTGGAATGACCGGGGCAAGGTGGAAGTGTCCGCTAAGGTCTGGAGATACACCGGGGAAAAATGGTCCAGGCAGTCGGAAGAATTGCCATTACACCGGGTTCTTGACCTGGCGATTCTGGTTTGCCGGGCCAAACAGCATTTTCAAGAGGCTTATCGCTATGAAAAACTATATGACCCGGAGGAACCGGTTATCGACCGGGTAGGCTTGCAGGGTGATGCCATGACCGTAGCGGTTTGTACGGACAATGAGAAAATTGACGAGGACATTAAACTCTTTCGTGATGCCCTCAGTCATGATGATGAGTTGTTGGGGGAACGCTTGCGTACATTAGGGAGAATTTTAAAAGAGATGGGGTATTAACTTTGGATGCACAGAGAAAAAAAGAATTGATTGCCCAGTATAAACAAACAAGACCCCAGATGGGTGTTTTTATCATCCGGTGTAAAAAGAATACGAAGTATTATCTGGAGGGAACGCAAAACCTTCATGGAAGAATCAACGGAACCCAGGCCAGGTTAGCGGCAGGGATGCATCCCAACCGGGAGTTGCAGAAGGAATGGAAGGAATGGGGCAAGGAAAATTTCACCATTGAGGTTCTGGAAACCCTGGATTACGATAAGGAGGATGAAGCAAAAACCGATTACAGCGATGAGTTAGCACTGCTGCAAATGGACTGGGAAGAGAAACTGGCTCGCGAAAAACTGGTGCCCTACCAAAAGAAAGGCTAAACGATGGCTTTCCTTTTTTTTAAGCAGTGTTCAGAAACGGTGCGGTATAATATATGGTGTGAGCTTTTTGGATTGTGTGTGCTGCTTGCTTCATGCGGCTTACTTGAGTGGAAGGGGAGGAACGGGAAAAAGAATGCAACTACTCAAACCATTAATGCAATGTATTGGACAATATAAAAAAGAAACCATTCTCACCCCGGTTTTTGTGATTTTGGAAGTGGTAATGGAAGTCATTATCCCCCTGCTGATGGCTTATTTGATTGACTATGGCATCGAGTTGGGCGATATGGGCGTGATCGGCAAAGTAGGAACCGCACTGGTTATTTTCGCTCTCGGCTCCTTAATGCTGGGGATCTTGGCCGGCTTCTATGCAGCCCGTGCTTCGGCCGGCTTTGCGAAAAATTTGCGGCAAAAAATGTACTACGCGGTGCAGGACTTTTCTTTTCATAATATTGATAAGTTTTCCACCGCCAGCCTGGTTACCCGATTGACCACCGATGTGACCAATGTGCAGAACGCTTATCAAATCGTTATCCGGGTGGCGGTACGCAGCCCGATTATGCTCCTTTTTTCCTTGTTGATGGCCTTTAGTGTCAATCCCCGGCTTTCTCTGGTTTTTCTGGTGATTATCCCTTTTTTGGCGGGTGGGCTTTACCTGATTATTCGTCATGCGCATCCGCTTTTTGAGCGGGTCTTTAAGACCTATGACAAGCTGAATACCGTGGTGCAGGAAAACTTGCGTGGCATTCGGGTGGTGAAATCTTTTGTCCGGGAAGAGTACGAGAAAGAAAAATTCTATGCCGTTTCCAACAGGATCTTCCAGGACTTTTCCAAAGCGGAAAAGATTATTGCATTCAACAGCCCGCTAATGCAGTTTTCGGTGTATAGCACCATTCTCCTGATCGCCTGGTTTGGCGCGAAAATGATTGTGGCCGGCTCCATGACTACAGGGCAGTTGGTCAGCCTGATCACTTATGCCATGCAGATCCTGATGAGCCTGATGATGATCTCGATGGTTTTCGTGATGCTTACCATTTCCCGGGCTTCGGCGGAACGAATTGTGGAAGTATTGAAGGAGGAAAGTGATCTCTACAATAAAAAGCAGCCGGTCCGTGAAGTGAAAAACGGTGATGTCAGTTTTCGTAATGTGGGCTTTAGCTATGCCAAGGATGTCCGGGCTTTATGTTTAAAGGATGTGAACCTGGAGATTAAAAGCGGACAAATGGTGGGGATTCTCGGGGGGACCGGTAGCGGAAAAACAACGCTGGTGCAATTAATTCCTCGCCTTTACGATGTTACGCAAGGCGCCGTGCTGGTGGGCGGGGTGGATGTGCGTGACTATGATTTAAAGGTTTTGCGGCAGGAAGTAGCGGTAGTATTGCAGAAAAACATGTTGTTTTCCGGAACGATCAGGGAAAACCTCCGCTGGGGAGATCCCGAGGCCACCGATGAAGAGATGGTGCGCGCTTGTCAATTGGCGCAGGCGGATGATTTTATCCGCGCTTTTCCGGACGGCTATGACACTTACATTGAGCAAGGAGGAACAAATGTTTCGGGCGGGCAGAAGCAGCGCTTGTGTATTGCCCGGGCGCTTTTAAAGAAACCGAAGATTTTAATCCTGGATGATTCCACCAGCGCGGTGGATACCCGAACGGATGCCCTGATACGCCAAGCCCTCCGCACGGCCCTCCCGCAAACCACTAAAATTATTATCGCCCAGCGCGTGGCTTCGGTGATGGATGCGGACCAGATTGTGGTGATGGACGGTGGTAGGATTGTTGCGTCCGGAACCCATGCTGAACTAATGAAAACCAACCAGATTTATCAGGAAATCTACTATTCGCAGCAAAAAGGGGGAGAAGGCCATGATGTCGCGTAAACAAACGATTAAGCGGCTTTTCTCCTACATCAGCAGGAAATACAAGGCCCAGTTTAGTTTGGTTTTAGTTTGTATTTTATTAAGCAGTTTTGCCGGGGTGGCAGGTTCGCTGTTCCTGAAGGTTTTGATCGATGACTATATTACCCCGCTTTTGGCTGCACCCTCGCCGGTCTTTACGGGGCTTTTGCAAGCGGTGCTGATCATGGCCGGCATTTATCTGGCCGGGATTGTGGCGACCTATCTATATAACCGCTTTATGGTGGTTATTGCGCAAGGGGTCTTGAAAGAAATCCGTGACGAAATGTTTGCCCATATGCAAACCTTGCCCCTCCGTTATTTTGACACCCATTCTTTCGGCGATGTGATGAGTCGCTATACCAATGATACGGACGCGCTGCGCCAGATGTTTGCCCATAGTTTGCCGATGATGTTTTCTTCGGCGGTGATGGTGGTGGCCGTTTTTGGTGCCATGCTGGTTACAAGTTTGCACATGACGGCGGTAGTGATTGTTTCGGTATTTATTATGTATTTGGTAACCAGAAAAATTGCCGGCAGCAGTGCCCAATATTTTGTGAAACAGCAAGAGTCGTTGGGCAGGACCAACGGATACATTGAAGAAATGATCAGCGGGCAGAAAGTGGTAAAGGTGTTTTGCCATGAAGAAGAAGCCAAGTTTAATTTTGACGTGTTGAATGAGGCTTTATTTCGTAATGCCACGGCGGCCCACCGCTACGCCAATATTCTGATGCCGGTCATGGCCAACCTTGGTCATTTGCAGTATGTGATGATTGCCATTATTGGTGGCATGCTGGCGGTTAACGGGATTGGCGGCATTACCCTGGGAGTTATCGCCAGCTTTCTACAATTAAGCAGAACGCTGAGCATGCCCCTTGGGCAGCTTTCCAATCAGTTGAATTTTGTGGTGATGGCCCTGGCGGGCGCCAAGCGGATATTTGAGTTGCTGGATGAAGAAAGCGAAAAAGATGACGGTGTGGTGACGCTGGTTAACGCCAGGATCATGGGCGATAGAATTGAGGAAACCATGGAACGAACCGGTATTTGGGCTTGGAAATATCCCCATGCGGACGGGACCGTCAGCTACACCCAATTAAGAGGCGATGTCCGTTTCTTTGATGTGAATTTTAGCTATGATGGTCAAAAACGGGTTTTGCATAACATAACCCTTTACGCGAAACCGGGGCATAAGATTGCTTTTGTGGGGGCCACCGGGGCCGGAAAGACCACCATTATCAACCTGATTAACCGTTTTTACGATGTGACCGACGGAAAAATCGAGTATGACGGGATTGACATCAAGAAAATCAAAAAAAGCGATTTACGCCGTTCGTTGGGCATCGTTTTACAGGATACCAACCTGTTTACCGGGACGGTCAAAGAAAATATCCGTTACGGAAAACTGGATGCCGCGGATGAAGAAGTTTTTGCGGCGGCAAAACGGGCCAATGCCCATAGCTTTATTTCCCTGCTGCCCCAGGGCTACGATACGGTTTTAACGGGCAACGGGGCGGACCTTTCTCAGGGGCAAAGGCAGCTTTTGTCCATCGCCCGGGCTCAAGTGGCAGATCCGCCGGTGATGATCCTTGATGAAGCCACATCGAGCATTGACACGCGTACGGAAGCGATTGTGCAAAAAGGGATGGATGCGCTAATGCAGGGGCGCACGGTCTTTGTGATTGCGCACCGGCTTTCCACGGTGCAAAACGCCAATGTGATCATGGTGTTGGAGGAAGGGCGCATTATTGAACGGGGCACCCATGAGGACTTACTGGCCCAAAAAGGGAAGTATTATCAACTGTATACCGGGGCCTTTGAACTGGAGTAGGTTTGTGGATCTTTTTGTAGCCGGCGGAGGAAAGAGTTGAGGGATGTGAAGCGGCACCGGCCGACGGGGGTGGTCAATTGAGGGCGGAGCGGATTTGGGAAATTGACCTTTTACGGGCCTTCGCCATTCTGCTGATGGTTGTTTTTCATCTGGTGTTTGACCTGGCGGAATTCGTGGGGCTAAGGATTAATTATTTAAGCGGCTTTTGGTATTGGGAAGGGAAAACGGCCGCTTTGCTCTTCATTTTTTTAGCCGGAATCAGCAGCGGCTTTAGCCGCAATAACATCAAGCGTGGCCTTAAGGTACTCGCTTTTGGCTTTTTGATTACCCTCTTTACTTATCTTGTATTTCCTGAGCAGTACATCCGCTTTGGCATTCTGCATTTTTTGGGTACCTGTATGCTCTTGTTTCCTTTGCTGCTGCGGCTGCCTAATATACTGCTTTTAATTGGAACAGTGATAATTGCCGCAGCGGCCTTACCTTTGCAGAAGCTCATCGTGAACACTTTTTGGCTGCTCCCGGTCGGCTTGATGTATTCAGGGTATACCAGTTATGACTATTACCCGCTGGTTCCGTATCTCGCGGTTTTTATCCTTGGGATTCTGTCCTATAAAACCTATTATTACCGAAGGCAAAGCCTCCTTGTGGCCCTGACCGGGGAAAAAGCGCCGGAGGCAGAGAAGCAGGAACAGGGGAAGGGGGCGCCTGAGAACGGGAACTCAAGCAACGGCAGGAACACCCGGCGTCTCAGAACATGGGTAAGGTATATCAGCAAAAACTCGTTGGCCATTTACCTCTTGCACCAGCCCGTGCTGGTGGCGCTAGTTTTCCTGGGGAAAAAGCTGGTTGAAGCATTGGGTTAAGGGTGGCTACAGCATTGCGAACAAGATTGGGACCAGTTTTGGTAAAAATAACAAGGAACAAAAAGACCTTGTTTGCGTCTGTAAATACTGTAAGACAAAAGAAGGATAGAGGGGGAATCTTTTTATGAAAAAATTTTTCAAAGCAAAGGATGGGAGGCTGTCAAACAGACATAAGTCCTTGCTGGGGATGCTTGTATTAGCCTTGATTTTAGGGCTTTCTCTCTTGGGGTGTGCTAATACGCAGGACGAAAAGCCCAACGACCAGGCGGGGGAAGTTCAGGAAAGCGATGAAGAAGTGCAGGCGGCGGTGAAAAATGTCGTCGAGAACTTCGGGAAGAAACTGCAAAATGTTTCCCTTTTAGCTCCCAAAGAGCAAGTAGCAGAAAGTATGGAGGAAAACTACGGGGAATATGTTGCGCCCGCTTTGCTTGAACAATGGAAGCAAGACCCGCAAAAGGCCCCGGGCAGGCTTACTTCCAGCCCTTGGCCGGATCAGATCGAAATATTGAACATGAACAAAGTTTCGGAGGAAGCCTATCATGTAAAAGGTGAAATTATCGAGGTTACCAATGTGGAAAAAGAAAGCGGGGAAGTTGCCGCGAAAAGAGAAATTAATCTCACCGTGGTAAAAATCGATGAACGGTGGTTCATTAACAGCGTTGAACTGGGAGATTACGTGGAGGGCGACGGTGCCCTCAATAACGGTACTGATAACGATAGCG
>DGEB01000018.1:0-1953 GCA_002385735.1 Peptococcaceae bacterium UBA3937 | reverse complement strand
CTAATACTAATACTAATGGTAATGCTAATGCTAATACCGGAAGCAAGCTCTCCCTGGTGTATAAAAACGAGCAATATGGGTTCAGTTTTGCTCTGCCCGAGAGTTGGAAAAACTACAAGATTATCACTGAGGAATGGGAGGGGAGATGGTTAGAAGACGCTCCCGAGGGTAAAAATGTGGAGAAAGGTCCGCTGATTTCCATTCGCCATCCTCTTTGGACAGAAAAAAACCCGCGGCAGGATATCCCCATGCTCATTCTTACGCATCAGCAATGGAACTCTGTGCAGCAGGAAATACTCGCGATCGGAGCGGCGCCTGTTCCGCCATCTAAATTAGGCAGTAATGACAAGTACGTTTTTGCCTTGCCCGCCCGTTATAACTACGCTTTTCCCGAAGGATTCGAAGAAGTGGAGGACATTTTAGCCAGCAATCCCCTGCAAACGAACTAATTGATAATTTTAGACCTGCTGAGGTAAAGTGACATAAGTAAGTCGCATAAGCATAAAAGCGCAGCGATGGTCCAAAATATATGGTAAGGATACAAAGGCAGTAATATCGCAAGGTATTACTGCCCAAACTATTTAAAAGAGGTTTTTTTGCAGGAGAATTACCGAAGAAAAATTCCAGAAGAAGGAGAATGATTGCTTGATGGCGGAAAATGTTTTGGAAAGAACCGAAGGGCGGGTCAGTTATCATGATTCGGTGGAAGCGATGCTGAAAAGAATCAAAGAGGATGGGCTTTCCAGCGTCTTTTCCAGGTGGCCGGTCCAGGAAAAGCTGCGGTGTAGTTTTTGCTTGCAGGGTCTGAGCTGCCAGTTATGCACCCATGGGCCTTGCCGGATCAGCGATAAGGTGGCGGGCGCGGACAAAGGGGTGTGCGGTATTGGGCCTGATGCCATGGCTATGCGGAATTTGCTCATGCGTAATATTATGGGCGCCGCAACCTATGCCCATCATGCTTTTGAAGCCTTTCGCACCTTGAAAGCCACCGGAGAAGGAAAAACTCCTTTTACCATCGGCGATGTGGGCAAACTGAAATGGATGTGTGAAAAGGTGGGCATCGACCCCAATCAGGAGACGAAGCAACTGGCGATTCAATTGGCGGAATTGCTGGATCGGGAATTAAAAATCAATCCGGACCAGGAAAGCATCATGCTGGAGGCCTTTGCCCCGAAGAAGCGCAAAGTTTTGTGGCGGGAGAAGGAGCTTTATCCTTCCGGGGTACAGCATGAGGTGGAAAACAGTATTGCCAGTTGCCTTACCAATGTGGACGGGGATTTTGTGTCCCTGGCCCGAAAAGCCCTGCGTTTGGGGATCGCAACCATTTATACGGCTCAAATCGGCCTGGAAATGGTGCAGGATATTCTTTTTGGGACTCCCATGCCCCACCAGGTCGATGTTGACCTGGGCATTATGGATCCTGATTATGTCAACATCGTTTTCAATGGACATCAACCCTGGATTGGGGTGGCCACCCTGCAAAAAGTGCGGCAGCCCGCCTACCAGGAGCGGGCCCAAAAGGCAGGAGCCAAGGGGATCCATATTGTTGGTTCCATCGAAACAGGACAGGAGTTAGTTCAAAGATTCCCGGTGGACGACGTTTTTGTGGGTTTGATGGGAAACTGGCTATCGCTCGAACCACTTTTGGCCACCGGCGCGGTGGATGCCTTAGTGATGGAAGAAAACTGTTCGCCGCCGGCGATTGACCAGTATGCGGAAAAATACCAGTTTGCTTTGTTCTACCGGGAACTGGGCGTGGAATTAAACACGATTAAAGCCTTGCTCACGTCTCCCTCTTTTGATAAGACCGCCGCTTTGCGTGAACACCATGCCAAACTCCTGGCGAAAAAGGCGCGTCTGGAACTATTGATTGCCAACGTGGAAAAATCCATTGCGGCGGCGGAGGGGAGGATTAGGATGTCGGACCAGGAGAAGTTTGAGGGCTTTAAGAAA
>DGEB01000033.1:11258-12541 GCA_002385735.1 Peptococcaceae bacterium UBA3937 | reverse complement strand
TGACTTGTAACCTTTGATATCTGAAACTTTAAATTCGGAAAACTTCGCCGGCAGGTTACCGTAGTTTACTACATTACCTGATAAAGTTGCCTGGGCACCGGGGAATAGTTTATCAAAACTAAGTGTCAATGTTTGGCCGTCGTTGGAAGAAATTTTCCATTCGGCTGCATTGTCTTCAGAAGTTATTGTCCACGCCCCATCAGCTGAACCATTTGCAAGCCGTACTTTTAATTCACCGGCTTTCGCAAAGGCTTTTACATGAATCGATTGAGTCCACGCGGCATAGCCCACCCCCATCAGGATGACTGCACATACTATTGAGGCAATTAATACTCTTACTTTTTTCATTACTTCTAATCTCCCTTCATAACTAATATTTCAATATTTTGCCTGACAATGCTGTCAATTATGAAAGGTGCTTGTCCTTTTTTTTGTAAATAATCCCCCCTTTTTTCTGTATTGCACCTGAATGGAAACGGAGAAAAACACTACATCAGATATTATATCTGATAGTAATTGAAAACTTTGTCGTTTTAAGGAAATAAAAAATGACCCCTCCCAGATTGGGGACGGGTCTCCAGTTTTGGACGGGTTTTATGGGATTTAGATTTAATGCGGTGTCGTTAGTTAATTCGCAATCTGCCAATCCATTTCCATATCAATCGTGATGCTCTTATCCATGGTGTCATTATCCGAGAAGGCATCAAAATAGAAGACAAAGCAATCTTCTTTTTCACCGTCATTGTTTAAGTCAAGTTCTGATTCTTGCCCTTCCGGAACACCAAAGATAATGGATTCCCCAGGAGCTAATTCATAGTTCTTTAATGCATTTTCTAAAGTTGTCGCTAATTGATTAAGAGGAACATATGGGGTAATGCCGAACGTTCCCCAAACCAGGAAACCGTTCGCATCTGCTTTGTAATATGAAGTCTGCACGTAAATATCATTTTTTAAGGCTTCATCGCCCGTGATATCTACGGTTACATCGGCTAATTTGGCCGGAAAATCGCCAACGTTTTTAACGGCTACATCAACAACGCCCACGACTCCGGGGTGGAATTTATCAAAAGTGAATTTAATGTACTCGTCCTCAAGGTTGTTGAAAACAGCCGTGGCATAGCAACTCGATGTATATGTCTTGGGAACAAAGGGTTTAAACTGGTTGTTTTCAAAACGTACATCCAACGCCCCGGTGTTCACCGTACCGGCCAAGGTCACCGAATCAGACCATACGGCATAACCTACGCCCATCATCATTACAGCACAAACCAGAGTAGCAATTA
>DGEB01000033.1:10905-11042 GCA_002385735.1 Peptococcaceae bacterium UBA3937 | reverse complement strand
ATATGATAGCACTTGTAAATTTTGTCATTAATTGGAATTTGTCCTATAAATATTTTCCAGCCAGCTTCAAGCCTGTGAAATGCCCATAAATAAAGGCCCGCGCCGTTTTTGGACACGGCCCGTTGGCCTGCTTTATT
>DGEB01000033.1:2885-10693 GCA_002385735.1 Peptococcaceae bacterium UBA3937 | reverse complement strand
AAGGACCAAAAGAAGCCTTGAACACTTGTGTTAACCGGCTTTCCCCCGCGCCCGCACCCCTTTCCTTTTACCGCGCTCCGAGCTGCGGAAGTGAGCGCCAAGGTACCCTCCGGTAACGCCCCAAAGGGTCCACACCAGAAGCTGCCGGCCAATGGCGCCCCAGGAATATAGTTCGGGAACCAGTTCCAGGTTCAAAATTACCCCAAAGAGTCCTAAGAGAAGACCAACCCATAAACCATGGAGCCAGCCTTGCGCCGTGCTCATCCTCCCGGCGACGATGGCTCCGCAGAGTACTCCCAGAATGCCCAGGATATAGAGATAGAGACCTAAGTTGATCACCCTTTGCGCACTGGCCAAAACCCAAAGAAAACTGCCCAGCCCGGTAAGCAACCAGAGGCCTAAAGCAACCGCCAATCCTAATCCCACCGCTTTAATCCGAACATTATTCATCCGCTCCGCCCTCCGTTTCCTTTCCCCGGGAACATCCCCTTTGTTGATACTTGCCCTCACTTCAGCTTATGCCTGGAAACGAAATGTATGCCTCATAATTTCAGTCATACTCAGCCTGACCTCCGACTATATGTAAATAATAAACATCGTTATGGAGGTAAATGGCAAGTGGCAAGCAACAATAAGCTTTCCTTAGGCGTTTTTTTGCTAATTGTAAGCATGACTTTTCCCTTCCTATTCCTTGGCGCGGGCTGCGCAAAGCCAGAACCTTTTGAGGAACAGCCCCGCGAAGAGGCGCCCCGAAAGGCCGACTCCACATTAGTCCTGGGCTACGAGGAAGATTCTCTTTTGTATCTTCCCCTCTATGTGGCCCGGCAAAAGAACTTTTTTGCCGGGGAAAAGCTCCACCTCGAAATACAAAAATACGCCTCTACCCAGGAAGCGGTAGAAGGCGTTCTTAGTGGGAAATATGATTTAATCCTGCTCGGCGCGGAACTGGGCTTTTTCCTTCATCAACAGGAACAGGCCGGTAAACTTGTTTATCTGGCCCCCTGCACCATCCAGAACGGCTGGGCGCTGCTTTCCCGCCCCCAAAAGGGCGACGGAAACAAGGCGCCGGGACAAAATGAGACATCGGCGCAAAACGAAGTGCCCGAGCAACACAATACAAAGGCACAAAACGAGATGCCGGCGCAAAACGGCACGCCGGGTCAAAACCGGCCGGCGGAGCAACAGCGGGAAGCTTTCAACTGGGCTGCCACCAAAGGCAAGGTAATTCTGGGGACCAGAATCGGCGACTTTTCCCAAATCGTGCTGGAAAAGACCTTGAGGGAACAAGGGCTTCGCCCGCTGGTGGATGTGCATATCATCAATAACCTGCCCCCGGCCCTTAGAGTCGGCACTTATCAAAGCGGCACGGCGCAGTTTTTCCTGGCCACGGAGCCGGCCACCAGTTTTTTAGAGCAGGAAGGGATGGGCGAAATGGCCGTCTCCTTACATGAATACACCGGGCCAATGCTTACTTCCGTGATCAGCGTAGCCAAAGAAAAAATCCCCCTGGAGGGGGAAAAGTACCAACGATTCTTGAATGCTTACGCCCGGGCCCTGGATTGGATTGAACAAAGCGGCCCGGATGAATTGGCGATGACTGTAAAAGCCTGCTTCCCGGAGTTAAAGGAAAAGGCTTTGATTAGAGGAATCGCCCGCTACAAAAACCTGGGCTGCTGGCCGCAGGAAGCGGTCATCGAGGAAAAGATGCTCCAAAAACTCCATGCTTTTCTCCTTGAAGCAAAGGAATTGAAGGCTCCTCTTGCGCCCCGGGCGGTAAAAGAGCTTAGCGCTCCTCCCCTGGTTCCTCCTGCTGAAAAGGACTGATTAAGCTTTCAATCCAGTCCGCAACCTTATCCATGCCTTCCCCGGTTTCCGATGAACAGGGGAAAACGGGGATTTCAGGAGCAATGTTCAGCTTTTCCTTAATGCTCTGAATCTGTTTATTGTATTGCCCCCGGGAGATTTTATCCGCTTTCGTCGCGATGACCAAATAAGGCAAACCGCATTCTTGCAGCCACTCCTGCATTGTTACATCATCCTGGGTCGGCGCATGCCGGATATCCACCAGTTGGATAATCCCCACCAGGGGCTTCCGCTGGTAGAGATACCGGTTGATAAAGCGGGCCCACCTGGCCTGCGTGGCCCGGGCCACGCGGGCAAAACCGTAACCGGGCAGATCCACGAAATACCATGCGCCGTTCACATGATAGAAATTGATCGTCTGGGTTTTGCCGGGGGTACTGCTGGTTTTCGCCAGGTTCCGGCGGTTCAAAAACTTGTTCAAAAAAGAGGACTTGCCCACATTGGACCTTCCCACCAGGGCGATTTCCGGCTGCTCCGTTTGCGGGTACTGCTGGGGATTAACCGCACTAACGACAAAGGCGGCACTCCGGATTTGCATCACGATTACTCCTTCGGCTCCAGGGCTTTTTCCAGGACTTCATCCATGCTTTCGACCAGTTCAAACTCCAGGGACTTTTTAATATTGGCGGGAATATCCTCCAGGTCTTTTTTGTTTTCCGCAGGCAGGATGATCACCTTGCAACCTGCCCGGTGAGCAGCCAGTACTTTTTCCTTGATCCCTCCCACCGGAAGAACCCGGCCGCGCAGGGTGATTTCACCGGTCATCGCCACATTGCTGTTCACTTTACGGTTACTGAGGGCCGAAGCTAAAGCCGTGGCGATGGTGATTCCGGCGGAGGGACCATCTTTGGGAATGGCTCCTTCCGGAATATGAATATGCACATCATATTTTTCATGGAAATCTTCTTCCAGCTCCAAATTTTTAATCCGCGAGCGGACATAGGTAAAGCCGGTCTGGGCCGATTCCTTCATCACCTCGCCCAGTTTGCCGGTCAAAAGCAGGTTGCCTTTCCCCGACAGGAGCGCGACCTCAATTTTTAACACTTCGCCACCGACCTCGGTCCAGGCTAAGCCCGTGGCTACTCCCACCAGGTTCTCCTGTTCCGATACTCCATAACGGTAACGGGGTATCCCGAGGAATTTTTCCAGATTGCGGGGCGTCACGGTAACCTTCTGTTGGGTCCCCTCGGCAATGATTTTCGCCGCCTTACGGCAGACACCGGCCAGTTCCCGCTCCAGGTTTCTGACCCCGGTTTCCCGCGTATAGTAGCGAATCACATTACGGATGGTGTTCAGCCCGATCCTGATTTGGTCCGGCTGTAAGCCGTTTTCCTTGATTTGCCGGGGTAACAAATAGCGATGGGCAATTTGCAGCTTTTCCTCTTCGGTATAGCTGGAAATCTGAATTAATTCCATCCGGTCCAAAAGCGGCCGGGGAATGTTATAGGCCACATTGGCGGTGGTAATAAACAGGACATGGGACAAATCCACCGGGACTTCAATGTAATGGTCGCTAAAGGTGCTGTTTTGTTCCGGATCCAATACCTCCAGGAGGGCGGCCGACGGGTCGCCCCGGAAATCCATGCTCATCTTGTCCACTTCATCGAGGAGAAAGACCGGGTTTCTTGTTTCGGCGTTTCTCAGCCCCTGGATGATGCGGCCGGGCAAGGCCCCCACATAGGTGCGCCGGTGCCCGCGGATTTCAGCCTCATCCCTTACTCCCCCCAGGGACATCCGGACAAATTTTCTCCCCAGGGCTCTGGCCACCGATTTGGCCAGAGAAGTTTTTCCTACACCCGGAGGTCCCACGAAACAAATAATGGGGCCTTTAATGGTTTTGGTCAGCTTCCGCACCGCGAGATACTCCAGGATTCTTTCTTTCGCCTTAAGAAGTCCATAGTGGTCTTCGTTGAGGATTTTCTCCGCTTCCTTGATATCAATGCGGTCTTCGGTCTCATTGTTCCAGGGAATCGCCAACAGCCAATCGAGATAACTCCTGATTACCGCCGATTCGGCCACCATAGGCGGCATTTTTTCGAGACGTTCCACCTCTTTTAAGGCTTTTTCTTCCGCCTCAGGAGGAAGCTGGGCCTCTTTAATCCTGTTCCGGTATTCCTCAATCTCGTTACCCCGTTCGTCCCGATCCCCTAATTCCTTCTGGATCGCTTTCATCTGCTCCCTCAGGTAATATTCCTTCTGGGTTTTCTCCATCTGTTTCCGCACGCGCATATTGATGCGCCGCTCCAGTTCCAGGATTTCGATCTCGTTAATGATGATTTCACAGAGCTTTTCCAGTCGTTTTCTGATGTCGATGGCTTCCAGAATCGCCTGTTTTTCGGGAATTTTCAAATTCAAATGGGCGGCAATTAAATCGGCCAGACGGTGCGGGTCTTCAATCGTCACGATGGCCACAACCGTCTCGGGCGAAATCTTTCGACTTAACTTGACGTACTGCTCAAAATGGTCCACCAAATTCCGCATCAAGGCTTCAATTTCAGGGGATTTTTCCTTCTTGTCGTAATATTCCCTGATCCTCACCTTGAAGAAAGGCTCTTTCTCCACATATTCCAGGATTTCTCCCCGCCGTAAACCTTCCACCAGGACACGAATGGTCCCGCCGGGCAGCTTGAGCAACTGCTTGATTTCTGCAATAGTTCCAAATTTATAGATTTCTTCTGAACCAGGGTCATCGGTCTGGGCATCCAGTTGGGTCGCCAGAAAAATCTCCCTTTCCTGGATCATGGCCTCTTCCAGTGCTTTGATGGACTTTTCTCTCCCCACATCCAAATGCTGCACCATATATGGAAAAACCATCACCCCGCGCAAGGGAAGCAACGGAATAATCCGAGTGGTGCCGTCAGCGTTTTTTTCTCCCATTAATCCTGTACCTCCTATACAAACCTCCTAGAATGTCTAACCCACAGTAGAGTTTATCATAAAATTGCCAATTATGCTACAAGCAAACCAAATGAAAATGAGCGGGGGAACTTACCGCCCGGGCCGGAGAAGACAAATCCGGGGCGGAAGGAGGGTAAAGCAAGGCCTGCGCTAATACTTCCTCCAGTTTCTCCACCGGGATAATTTCAATGTCCTTGCTTTGGGCAAAAAGAGACTGCCAGTTTTCTTTGGGAATCAGCACCTTTTTTGCTCCGGCCTGCCGGGCGGCATTTACCTTGGACACTACCCCGCCCACCGGTTTAACATAGCCGCGCACCGAAAGCTCCCCGGTCATCGCCACCCGGTTATCGATGGGAATGTTCTTAATCGCCGAGTAAATAGCCGTGGCAATAGCTACACCCGCCGAAGGCCCGTCGGTGGGGATGCCCCCGGGGAAATTCACATGAATATCGTATTTGTGGCAGTCAATCTTTAAGGCGCCCCGTAAAACGGTGAGCACGTTTTCCACCGAGCCTTTGGCCATACTTTTCCGGCGCATCGTATGCCCACCCATGCCGGGCAGTTCCTCTTCTTCCACAATGCCGGTAATGGTAATCTGTCCCCGTTCCTTTTCCGTAGGCAAGACCGTTACCTCGATCTCAAGAAGCATACCTAAATTGGCACCATAAACGGCGAGGCCATTAGCCACGCCCACCTGTGGTTCCCCAAAAACCTGCTTTTCAGGGCGCGGCGTATAGTGCCCGCTTTGCACCACCCATTCCATTTCGGCCGCCGTGATCTCCGGCTGTTTGCCCGGTTGATGGTCAAGCTGCTGCTCGTTCAGGACAATCCCTGCGGCAATCTGGGTAATATTGACCGCTTCCCGCCCGTTGGTGGCGTATTTTTGCAGGACATCCAAGGCTTCTTCCCGGATGGGCAAACCCAGCTTCCGTGCCGCGTTTGCACCGATAATTCTTATTTCTTCCGGGGTCAGGCTGCGAAAATAGATTTCCACGCAGCGGGAACGGATGGCAGCCGGGATTTCCTGGGGCAGGCGGGTGGTGGCGCCGATTAAGCGGAAATCCGCCGGAAGCCCGTTTTGAAAAATATCGTGGATATAGCCGGGAATGTTGGAATCTTCCGGGGAATAATAGACGCTTTCCAGCATCACCTTCCGGTCTTCCAGGATTTTTAACAGCTTGTTGATCTGGATGGGGTGCAGTTCCCCGATTTCATCAATAAAAAGAACCCCGCCGTGGGCTTTCGTCACCGCGCCCGGTTTCGGTTGGGGAATGCCGGCCATGCCCATGGCGCCGGCGCCCTGGTAAATGGGGTCATGGACCGACCCAATCAAAGGATCGGCAATCCCTCTTTCATCAAAACGCGAGGTGGCTCCGTCTACTTCGATAAATCTGGCCTCTTTTTTAAAGGGCGAAAGGGGGTTTTTCTTCGCCTCCTCCAGCACCAGCCGGGCCGCTGCCGTTTTCCCTACGCCCGGGGGGCCGTAAATGATGATATGCTGGGGATTCGGCCCGCATAAGGCGGCTTTCAGCGCCTTGATGCCTTCTTCCTGCCCGATGATATCATGAAAGCTTTGCGGCCGGGTCCGCTCGGAAAGGGGCTCGCTCAGCCTGATTTTCCGCATTTTCTCCAGTTTGTCGATCTCCCTTTTGGATTCCCGCCCCACCACCGCTTTGGTGCCCTGCTGGCCTCTTAACAGGTTTAAAAAGTAAAGCCCGATGACGATAATAAAAAATATTTGAATAATGCTAAAAAGGCTGCCAAAACCTGAGCTTCCCATCTTTATGTCTCACCTTCCCGATTGTCTCATCCTTCGTTTCATAATAATATGATGACCGAATGAACGCCTTTTTATCCTCGTTTTCCTACATTATGCAGCGCTTTAAAGGTAAGAAACCGCTATAAAGAGCGCAAACTAAACATGAGCCCCAAAAAGCAAAAAGGAGGACTGGGCATGGCGAGACGAAACCAGGTAATGTCGGATACCCTGAAGATGGAATGTGCGAAAGAGTTAGGCTTTTTCGACCAGGTTCAGGCCGATGGTGATTTTGGTAATGTCTCTTCCCGCAACTGTGGCTCGATGGTACGCAAGGCTATTGAAATTGCCGAACGGAGCCTGGGGCCACGTTAAGCTCCTCCCTTTTGAAAAGCTCAAGAGCCAGGCAAATTGCCTGGCTCTTAATCATGGGCTGTTAAGCGCTTTCTTCCTTCTTTTTCTTGCGTTCACTGGTGGTAACCAGGAGTAGTTCTTCCTTGTTCTGTACCGCCTCTTTCGTCACGATCACTTTATGGATATCCAGCCGCGACGGGATTTCATACATCACGTTTTTCATCAGGTCTTCCACAATGGTTCTTAAGCCGCGCGCCCCTGTTTTCCGCTTGATGGCCTCCCGGGCAATCGCGCTAAGGGCTTCGGGCTTAAATTCCAGCGTCACATTATCCAGTTCAAAGAGCTTCTGGTATTGTTTCACCAAAGCGTTCTTCGGCTCACTCAGGATTGTCACCAGAGCCTCTTCATCCAGGGCATCCAAAGTTACAATCACCGGCAGGCGCCCCACAAACTCCGGAATGAGCCCAAACTTCAACAAATCGGTGGGCATGATCTGGTGTAAGTATTCGCCGATTTGCTGGTTCTGTCGGGGTACTATTTCCGCGCCAAAACCGATGGTCTTCTTCCCAATCCGGTTCTGAATGATCTGCTCAATACCCTGGAAAGCCCCGCCACAGATAAAGAGAATGTTCGAGGTATCCAGTTGGATAAACTCCTGGTGAGGGTGTTTCCGTCCGCCCTGGGGCGGAACACTGGCCACTGTTCCTTCCAGAATCTTCAGCAGCGCCTGTTGCACCCCTTCCCCGGAAACGTCCCTGGTAATCGAGGGGTTTTCCGATTTCCGGGCGATCTTATCTATTTCATCAATATAGATAATCCCTTTTTCCGCTTTTTCCACGTCATAATCCGCCGCCTGAATCAGCTTCAGGAGAATATTCTCCACGTCTTCGCCTACGTAACCGGCCTCGGTAAGCGAGGTGGCATCGGCAATGGCAAA
>DGEB01000033.1:0-2691 GCA_002385735.1 Peptococcaceae bacterium UBA3937 | reverse complement strand
GCACTTTCCTGACCGACCACATACTGATCAAGAAACGCTTTGATTTCTTTCGGCTTGGGCAGTTCCCCCAGTTCGAAATCCGTTTCATCCATTAATTCTTCTTCGATGATTTCGTTGCATAATTCGATACATTCATCACAAATATAGACACCGGGCCCTGCCACTAATTTTTTGACCTGGTCCTGGATCTTACCACAAAAGGAACATTTCAGTTGTCCTTTTTCATCACTGAATTTATACATAACTTCACCTCTTGCTATTCTTTATTGAGAGGTATCCTTACCAAGAGATCGTCAATAATTCCGTATTCTTTCGCTTCCTTACTGTCCATAAAATGGTCGCGCTCGGTATCTTCCCGAATGCGCTCAATAGTTTGCCCGGTATTCTCCGCTAAAATTCGGTTCAACTTTTCTTTGATTTGCAGAATCCTTTTGGCATGAATCTCAATATCGGTAGCTTGCCCCGAAGCTCCGCCCGACGGCTGGTGAATCATGATTTCAGCATTGGGCAGGGCAAAGCGTTTTCCTTTGGTCCCCGCCGCCAGCAGAAAAGCGGCCATCGAAGCGGCCAAACCCACACAAATCGTGGATACATCCGCCCGGATATATTGCATCGTGTCATAAATGGCCATGCCGGCAGTAATGGACCCACCGGGACTATTAATGTATAACATGATGTCCTTATCAGGATCCTCCGCGTATAAAAACAGCATTTGGGCAATGACCAGATTAGCTACATAATCATCAATCGCGGTGCCTAAAAAGATAATGCGGTCTTTTAACAGCCGTGAATAAATATCATAGGCTCTTTCGCCCCGATTGGTCTGCTCAACAACCATCGGAACCAGCGTGCTCATCATTGGATCTTTGTTCATCGCACATTACCTCCATCTAAAGGAACTAAAAGCTTTCATAAATTTTCTTCCCGCTGACCGGCTCATGCTTTCTCTATTTAGCGGTCTTTTCTTTGGTTGCTTTTGTTTCGCCTGCGTTTGATTCCTTTGGGGCGCCCGCCGCTTCCGCGGTTTGGGCCGGAACGATTTCAACTTTGGCGTGTTCAACAACAAAGTCAACCGCTTTATCCAACATAATCCCAAATTCCAGGCCGGAAAGCTGCCCTTGCTTTTCTAAAGCTTCCCGGATTTTTTCCGGTTCCTGTTTATACTGTTCCGCCATTCTTTTGATCTGTTTTTCCACGTCTTCCGCGGTGGCCTTGATGCCTTCGGCTTTGGCAACGGCCTCTAAAACAAGATCCGCTTTGACCGTGGAGCGGGCTTCTCCCTCATAATATGCCTTAATATCTTCAATTTTAGTATTGGTACCCTCCAGATATTTTTCCAGAGTGATGCCTTGAGTGGCTAAATGGTACGCAAAGTCATTAATCATCTGATTAACGCGATTGTCAATCATCGCCTGGGGAATTTCAACCTGAGTATTTTCGGAAACTTTTTTCACCGCGGCAAGCCGGAGCTGGTTCTCCGCCTTCTTTTCCGCCGCCTCTTTAAGTTTATTCGCGATATCATTCCGTAATTCCTGCATACTATCAAATTCGGAAACGTCTTTCGCAAATTCGTCATCTAAGGGCGCCAGTTCTTTTCGCTTGATTTCCTTCACCGTAACGGTGAAAACCGCATCTTTCCCGGCCAGATTTTCCGCAGGATATTCGGTGGGGAAAGTTACGGTAATATCTTTGGTTTCGCCGGTCTTGACCCCGATTAACTGGTCTTCAAAGCCCGGAATAAAGGTATGGGAACCTAATTCCAGGGGATAGTTTTCGCCCTTGCCGCCCTCAAAAGGCACCTCGTCGATTTTTCCTTCAAAATCGATAGTGACGGTGTCCCCTTCCTGGGCTGCTTCATCCTCCACCACGATTAGCTTCGCATAACGCTGCTGCATTTTCCTGATTTCGGTGTCAATCGCCTCTTTTGCTACCTCAACTGCGGTTTTTTCCAGCTTAATCCCTTTATATTCCCCTAGGGCTACTTCCGGTTTGATCTCAAAGGTCGCTTTGAAAACGATCGGCTTTCCGATTTCGGCCGAAACAATGTCATATTCGGGGCTGCTTACCGCCGTATATTCATCCTGGGCCGCTTCTATGGCTTCACTGCACGCTCTGGGGACAGCATCCTGTAAAGCATCCTCCAGCAGGATTTCCTTCCCATACATGCTTTCGAGCACCTTCCGGGGAGCTTTCCCCTTCCGGAAGCCGGGCACGGTTATCTTTTGAACCACAGTTTTATAAGCCCTTTGAAGCGATTCCTCGAATTGTTCCTCCGGTATTTCAATAGTTAACTGCACCTTGCTTTGACCTAGTTTTTCCGTGGTGACTTTCATGGAAAATCTCCTCCTAATACCATATTAAAAATATAAAAAAGGGTGCTATCCCCATTATTGTCAACATTATAACCTAAATTATAACCTAAATATAAACCGATATAAAAAACGACTAGTACAACTAGTTCATACTACTAGTTCAAACTAGCCGGAACAATCAACTGGAGCGGAAGACGGGATTCGAACCCGCGACCCTCGCCTTGGCAAGGCGATGCTCTACCACTGAGCCACTTCCGCATATTCATATGGTGCCTCGAGCCGGAATCGAACCAGCGACACGAGGATTTTCAGTCCTCTGCTCTACCGACTGAGCTATCGAGGCAAAAATGGCGGAGCTGACGGGAATCGAACCCGCGCT
>DGEB01000038.1:1031-16018 GCA_002385735.1 Peptococcaceae bacterium UBA3937 | reverse complement strand
TTTTAATGATCCGGCAGCCACCGAAATCTACACTACCTTCTTCGTCGGCGGCGTCATATGTGTATAAGAGACAGTCTTTATAGTATTCATCACGCACGCGGGTAATAATCTGGTATGGCGTAATGGTCCCTTCGCCCACCGCGGCAAACAGATCGTCAAAATGATTCAGGCTGAACTTTTTCGCCGTTTCCAGTAAACGCTCGGTTTTAAACAGTTCCGCCGGATCCAAGCCCTGGCGCTTTAATTCTTTTTCCAGGCTTTCGCGGCCCAGGCGAATATTTTCCTCCCGCTTTTCCTTTCTAAACCAGGTCCGGATGCGGTTCTTCGCCTGCGGGGTTTTCACGATTAAAAGCCAATCCCGGCTGGGCCCGTTGGATTGTTTGGAGGTAAGAATCTCCACGATATCCCCGTTTTTCAGCACATAATCCAAGGGGACAATCTTGCCGTTCACCTTGGCCCCGACACAGCTGTTGCCAATGTCGGAGTGAATCCGGTAAGCGAAATCAATGGGAAGGGACCCGGCCGGCAACTCGATCACGTCCCCTTTGGGCGTAAAGACAAAAACCACATCGGAGTACACATCTATTTTCAAAGCTTCCATGAATTCCTTGGTATCACGAAGCTCTGTTTGCCATTCCAAAATCTTTCTGAGCCAGGCCAGGCGTTCATCCATGTCTTTGCTGCCGGCCTTATTGCCCTCTTTGTACTTCCAGTGAGCCGCAATCCCGAACTGGGCGGTCTTATGCATTTCCACCGTTCGGATCTGGATCTCGAAAGGCTCCCCTAAAAAGCCCATGACCGTGGTATGCAAGGATTGATACATATTAGGTTTGGGCATGGCGATATAGTCTTTAAAGCGGCCGGGAATCGGCTTCCAAAGGGTATGCACAATCCCTAAAACCTCATAACAGTCCTTGACCGTATCCACAATCACCCGCACGGCAATTAAATCATAAATCTCGTTTAGTTCTTTGCCCTGTTCCTTCATTTTTTGATAGATGCTGTAAAAGTGCTTGGGCCTGCCCTCAATATCAGCACGAATGTTGGCTTCCACCACTTTTTCCTTAAGGATCTTAATCACTCGTTCGATATAGGCTTCCCGTTCGTGCCGCTTCATCGAGATTTTCTCCACCAGGTTATAGTATTCCTCGGCGTTGAGATAATGAAAGGCCGTATCTTCCAATTCCCATTTAATCGAAAAAATACCCAGGCGGTTGGCCAGCGGAGCAAAAATTTCCAATGTCTCCTGCGCGATTTCCCGTTGCTTGTGTTCCGGCTGGTGTTTTAAAGTCCGCATATTATGCAGGCGGTCGGCCAGCTTGATCATGATGACCCGGATATCCTTGGCCATCGCCAGAAACATCTTGCGCAAGTTTTCCACCTGTTGTTCCTCTTGGGAACGAAAATCGATCTTGTTCAGCTTCGTAACCCCGTCCACCACCAGGGCAATCTCTGGCCCAAAATGCTTTTCGATCTCCTCCAGGGTGATGGGCGTATCCTCAACCACATCATGCAAAAGACCGGCAACTAAAGTTGGGGCGTCCAACTCCAGCGAAGCCAGGATCTGCGCCACAGCCAACGGATGGATAATGTATGGCTCCCCGGAGTTGCGGACTTGCCCTTCATGGGCCTTTTGGGCATAGTGATAGGCCTTTTCCACCAAAGCAATCTCCTGAGCTTTCATGTAATTTTTGATGCTTTCCATTAGACTATCATACAAGCCATGATATGAAGTTTTGCTTTTTACTGCCATACTCTCACCACCGGTCTTTACAAACATCGCTATTTCTTAAGCCAACTAAGGCCACTTCTCCCCTGCTACTTTCCACTACAATCATATAATACTTTTTCCTATCCCTCAAACGTGAAGGGGATAAATAGGCCGGTTCACCGCCGTTAATATCGTCTCCGCCGGTTCCCGCAAGGCAAAGTCCGCAAACTCCCGGAAATCTTCCCATTCATCACGCCCCTCTAAAAAACGCACGGAATCAGCTAAATCCAATTTGCCCGGCGGAGGTGGCACCAGATGAATAAAGCGTTCCCGGCCTTCCACTTCCCGCAGCACCAAACCCAAATCCTCCAAAATCCCCAGGCAGGCGGAAGCGGTGTGCTCCTGAAAGTTTTTCTCCCCCAGCCTTTGCATCGCTTCCTGTAACTCCCGGTTGGTCAATCGCAAGGGCTCCCCGTTTTTGCCCTGCTCCCTTAAGTAGCTGTAAAACTTGGCCAGGACCTTTCTCGTCGGGGCGGCCCCTTCCAGAATCAGCTCATTCAGCTTACGGTCCTCCTCGTTAAAAAGGAGGTGAATTTTCGCCTCTTTCTGGTTCCGGCCCGCCCGGCCGGCCAGTTGATTGAACTCCGTGAAGGAAAAACACAGATGATAAAGCACCACGTTTTGAATATCCGGGATATCGATTCCTTCCCCAAAAGCGCTGGTGGTGACCATTACCCTGAGCTCCCCTGCCCGGAACATGTTTTCTAAGCGGCTCCTTTGCACGCTGTTTAAGCCACCATGATAAAAACCGATTTCGTCCCTGGCCGCCGGGTAATAATAGCGCAGGTCGCTGGCCAGCTCATAGGCTTGTTTCCGGCTGTTCACGTAAATTACGATGCGCTCCCTAGTATCTAAAAGCCGCAGCAAATAGGCCAGCTTGTCCTTTTCCCGGCGTTTGTCCACCAGCCGTAAATTCTCCCGGACGTGTTTTTCCACCACTAGCTGCTCGATATTCAACAGTCCGCAGATCTTTTGGGCGGTCTCCTCATCGGCAGTGGCCGTTGCCGCCAGCACCAGCGGCCGGCCCAGTTCCTGCCAGCACCGGCTTAAAAGCCGGTAGCCCCGCCGCTTTCCCTGTCCCAGATGATGAGCCTCATCCACGACCAAAAAGCCAATGCGTTCCGCCATGCTCCGGAACTTCTCGAGATGAAAAGCAAGAAACTCCGGCGTGGTAAGAATGATGTCGATTTTCCCCTGGTAAAAATCTTTAAAAAAGGCCTTTTTTTCACGAATCCCGGTGGAACCGTTAATCGCCGCCACCTCAAGACCTAAAGCACCCATGATTTTTTGCAAACGGTGATACTGATCATTCACCAGTGCACGTAAAGGATAAAGAAGAATGGTCATCTTGTTGGCGGTCAAAGCCTGGCCGGCCGCCATCGCCTGAAAAACGGCGGATTTTCCCCGGCCGGTGCCAAAAATCGTCAGCGTATTCTGCCTCTTTTTTAAACTTTCGAGCGCTTCTTTTTGTTTCTCGTGATAGGCACAGTCCCCCAAAATGGCCCTGCGGATCTTTTCCTCGATTTCCGCAGGAGCACTGCCCAGGTATTCTTCCCGCACCTTGAGCTGCTTTTCCCTGTCGGGCGGGGAGGAAATTTTTCGCACACATAGATTTACCCCCAGATACCTTTCTCCCTGGCCGGTAATCTGGGTCACATAAGCTTCATAGGAGGTTTGTTTTTCCAAAGCAGGGGCAAGATTTCTGGCTAACCGCGCCTGTAAATAGCCAATGGATTGCCCCTGATAATATACCCCGATGGCCTGACGGTCGAAAGGATTATCGGTTTCCCTTTTCAGCTCCACTCTTTCGCCGGCCCGTATTTTTTGGATGACCTGCTGGCGCTCGCCAAAAGTAACCCCTACGACCTTGGTGAAGAATTCTTCTTTATCCGAAATGTCGCGGTAAAGGTTATCCTCGAGCCAGATTTCGCCGTCCCGGTAAAGCTGGTCCAAAAAGGACACGGGGGCAAAAAGGTCGTCCGGCTCCAAAGCATCTTTTAAATCCTTAATCTGCAACTGTAAAAAGGTTACCCCCTGGAAAGTATGCCTTTCGGGTACAAAAGCCAAATCACACCCTTTCCAGCAAGCCACCTCCTCCACCCATTCGCCCAGGCGAAAACCAATGCCGTCCAGCAGCCTGGACTGTTCTTCATCGACCACCTTGAGCTTTAGGTGTTTTCCATCTTGCCCCACCGCTCTCAGGTTCGTCAGCCTGACGTTGCGCAAAACGAACAGGGGCTGGGGGTTGCCCGCTCCAAAGGGCTCCAGCAACGTCAAATCCTGCACAAACCGCTCATTAATTTCGGCCAGGCTGATTTCCGCATCTAAGGACAATACGGGATAAAAGCTTTTTTCCTCCAGGATCTCCTCCGCATATTGTTCCAGCTCAACCTGCAAGGTAGGCAGCATGTCTTCCTCCAGCGTCAGCCCAGCGGCCAGTTCATGCCCCCCAAAACGTAACAGGTATTTTTGCATTGCTTCCAAAGATTGATAGAGATTAAAGCCGGGGATGCTGCGGGCGGAGCCCTTCGCCACCCCTTCTTCGATATTAAACAACAAGGTGGGCCGGTAATATTTTTCCACCAGCCGGGAGGCCACGATCCCAATGACTCCCGGATGCCAGTGGGAAGAGGCCAGCATAATCACCTTGCTTCTTTTTCCGTCCTCCAGGAGCGCCACCGCTTCGTTGAAAATCTGCTCGCTCATCTCCTGCCGCAGGCGGTTTTCCTCCTCCAAATAGCGGCAGATCTCCTCATTCCGGGCCGGATCGTCGCTTAACAACAACTCCACGGCCAGATCCGCTTTCGCCAAACGGCCACAGGCATTTAAACGAGGTGCCAGCATAAAGCCGATTTCAAAGGTCGAAATCGCCCCGTTCTTTAATCCGGCGGATTTCACCAGTGCCAGCAAACCCGGCCGGCAACTGCCCTTATTAACGCGTTTGAGCCCTGCTTTGACCAGAATCCGGTTTTCCTCCTGCAAAGGCACGATATCGGCAATGGTCCCCAAAGCGACTAAATCCACATACTCCTCACAAAGCTTTTCTTGACCGGTCATGGCGCCCACCGCCTGCGCCACTTTAAAAGCAACCCCGACCCCGGCCAGGTTATACCACGGCACCTGGGAATCGGCGGCCAGTTTGGGATTGATAATGGCATACGCAGCCACCGGCAACCGGGCCGGGGGCTGGTGATGGTCGGAGATTACCAGATCAATGCCCTTTTCGGCGGCAAAAAGCACTTCCGCTTCGGAAGAAATCCCGCAATCCACACTGACAATTAAATTGATCCCCGCTTCCTTCGCCTGTTCCAGCGCTTGCACGTTCAAGCCATATCCTTCTTCCTGGCGGTCGGGGATGTAGTATTCGACCTGGCCGCCCAGGCGGCGCAAAAAATCGGTCAATAAAGCGGTGCCGGTAATCCCGTCCACATCATAATCACCGTAGATTAAGATGCGCTCCTTGTTTTGCAGCGCACGAAGAATCCGCGCCGCCCCTTTCTCCATGTCCGGCAGCGCCAACGGATCCTCCAAATCCGTAAGAGAAGCGGCAAAGAATCGCTTAGCCGCTTCTAAAGTGGTAATTCCCCTGTTTACCAGGACCGTCGCAATTTTTTCCGAGATCCCCAAAGCATCTGCCAAAATAGCCGTAAGAGACGGCTCCTTCTTTTTGACCTGCCAGATTCGATGCTGCATCATGTTTTCCTCTCCCCAAAAGAATCCTTTTAAAAAAATCCCTTTATCAAGTAAGCCGATACTGATAAAAGGATTTTTTCATCACTATCCACAATCCGCCCAAACACCTAATTACACTTTCAAGGAATGGGCTTTGCCTGTTTTGTCCGGCCGGAAATCATACCAGAGCGAACTGGCAATAAAGATGGAAGAATAGGTCCCCGCCAATACTCCAACCAGCATGGCGATGGAGAAATATTTGGTTGTTTCGCCACCTAACACAATCAGCGCCACCAGGACAAAAAGCACAGCCACCGAAGTACTTAACGAACGTACGATACTCTGTCTGATACTCTTGTTCGTCAATGCGGCCAGTTCCTCTTTATGCTTGAACTTCAGATTTTCCCGGATCCGGTCGAAAATGACGATGGTATCGTTAATCGAATATCCGATGATGGTCAAAATAGCCGCAACAAAAGTGACATCTATTTCATATTGCATAATGGAGAAGAAGCCGGCAGTAACAATGACATCATGCAATAGCGCGAGTACCGCCGCCAGGCCAAAGCGGAACTCAAAGCGGAAAGAAATATAGAGAATTTGTAGAATCCACGCTACCAATAATGCCAACAGTGCTTTGGTCCGCAGTTCTTTTCCGATCACCGGTCCAACTTTTTCATTGCGCAGAAGTTCCAGTTTGCCTAATTTGCTTTCCAGTCCCTTTAATACTTTTCCTTGTTCTTCCTGGCTCAGTTCGGCCGTCTTAATGATGAAACTATCGTCGGATAGTTGAATTTGACTTTTTTCCAAGCCGAATTCCTCCAGCCCTTCCCGCAGTTGCTCCACGGTAAGGTCGGTTTTCTCAAACTTCAGTTGAAGCAATGATCCGCCCTGAAAATCAATCCCGTAGTTGAATCCCTGTGCAAAAATCGAGCCCACGCACACCAGAAGAACAATTAAAGACAGGGCATACCAAATTTTTCTTTTCCCGATAAAATCCATTTTTCTCTTCCCCCTTATGCCCCGTATAACTTTGGATTTTTGGCTATACCTGATTCGACCATCAGTTTAAGCATAAAGCGCGTAAAAGTAATCGCCGTAAACATACTGCAAATAATACCAACACTCAGCGTAACGGCAAAGCCTTTGATGCTTCCACTGCCAAAGTAGAAGAGGACCGCAGCAGCCAAAAGGGTCGTAACATTGGAATCAAAGATGGTCCAGAACGCACGGGCGAAACCGGCATCCACCCCTGCCCGCAGGCTCTTCCCGTTGCGCAGTTCATCCTTTAAGCGTTCATAGATAATGATGTTGGCATCGACGCACATCCCGACGGACAGCAGGAAACCGGCAATCCCCGGCAAAGTCAAAGTCGCATTAAGGGCAATTAACGCGCCCATGAGCAATAAGGCGTAGAGCACCAGGGACACGTTGGCGATAATCCCCGGCAGCCGGTACATAATCAGCATAAAGAGAAAGACGGCTCCCAGCCCCCAGATGGCAGCATCCAAACTCTTGTTAATGGAATCCGCGCCAAGGGTTGGTCCAATCGTCCGGTTTTCGATGATTTCCACTTCCACCGGCAAAGCCCCGGAGCGCAAGAGTAAAGCAATGTTCCGCGCTTCTTCCAGGGATTCATAGCCGTCGATCGTGGCCTTCCCGGAAGGAATAGCTTCTTTCACGTAAGGATTTTGCAGCAGTTCCTCATCGAGGTAAATGGCGATAAACCGCTGTTCCGGCCGCACCCCGTCTTTTTCCGGGTACTCTTTTACCAGTTGGGTGGTAACGTCCGCAAATTTCTTGGCTCCGGATTCCTTAAATTCCAAAGCCACATACACTTGACCGGTACTCGGGTCTTTCTCTTCCCGGGCATCCTTCAACTCACTACCGTCTAAAACCACCGTGCCGTCAGGCAGCCTAAACTCCAGCTTGGCCACCTTCCCAATCAGCTCAATCGCCTTATCGGGATCTTCCACTCCGGGGATTTCAATTAAAACCCGGTTACTCCCCTCTTTTTGAATAACCGGTTCGGTTACCCCAAGCTCGTCCACACGCATTCGCATGACTTCCATGACCTGTTCGATGTCTCTATCCGTAACAGTGCCCTTGGCCTGCAATCTCACCTGAACGCCGCCTTTCAAATCCAACCCCAGTTTCACGTTTTCCTGAATCGGCTTCGCGGCGAAATATGCTCCTCCGATGACTAGGGCCACAATAATGATTAGAGAAATAAGCTTCTCCCATCTCATGTCCGGCCTCTCCTCCTTGTCTGATTAAAAATAAATTATGGCTTAGAAAAAATTTTACCATACTGAATAATTATATTATCTTGCCAACGGCTTTGTCAACTAAAGCAGTTTTGCCCCGTTGATCACAATCGAAAATGTACTGTCCAGAAAATTGGCGGCCCGGCGGCACATTAACATCCGGGACATAAAGATTTCAAAGTATTCGATCACCGGCACAATTCGCTGGTCGATCTCCAAAACCAAGGTGAAAACCCGGTTTTCACCGTCGATTTCTAAACTGGAGCTTTCCACCGCGTAATTAACCCGGTCATGGATATCAAAAGTAGCAAAATCCTGGTTGCGAACCCGTTCCCGGTGCACATCGGTTTTATCGGCAAGAACCAGTGCCGCCGAAAGGCTGTTCACCATCTGTCCTTCTCCTTCGTCATGGTTGCCGATGGCGGCAATAATCATCCCGATCTCCCCGGGGTCCATCCCCAGCTTGTTTAAAAGATGGAAAGCCAGGATGGCGCCGGTCTGATTATGATCAGAACGGCAAATCACATTCCCAAGATCATGTAAATACCCGGCAATGGCCCCCAGTTCCGCTTCTCTTGCCGGATAACGCAAGCTGGTCAGAATAGCACGGGCTTTTTCCGCCACTAAATTAACATGGCGAAAGCCGTGCTCCGTAAACCCCATCTGATTCAAATACTGGTTGGCCAGCTTAATATAGCATTGTACTTCCGGATCTTGTTTGATCGTTTCCAAGGTAACGGTCATCACCAGTATTCCCCTTTTTTACTTCTCCTTCTGCTTCTCCTTCTTTTCATCAACTTCGACAAAACTGACGGCAGCCCGCTGCATTTTTAAAACCATATTCGGGGCAACCTCCAACTGCATGACATCTTCCTTGAGCGTCGTAATCTTTCCATAGATACCCCCGATCGTCACAATTTTATCGCCCACCTTGAGGTTGTCCAGCATTTCCTGCCGTTCTTTCCGCATTTTCTGTTGTGGGCGGACCACCGTAAAATACATTAAACCCACCAGAACTACCAGCAAAGTAACATTAATCGCTAAACCTTCCACTTAAAAAACCTCCTCGCGCAAGAAAAATATACATATTATCTCAATCTTACCCCTTTGGCTTTTTGCTTGCAAGACCTAATCTCCGCCGGCCTAACAACCGGAAATCCCTGAAAGCCCTGCCCACAGGGTTCTTTTTATCTTCTTCCTTATCCCTTCACCCAGGAAAAAACTCCTTCCTGCTGAACAGGTTAATCATTTGCTTTCCCTTCATAGCGGCGGTAAAACTCCCGGCGGAATTCCAATAAACTGTCGGCGGCAATAGCCGCACGAATCTGTTTCATCAGATTGATTAAGAAATAGAGATTATGGTAAGTGGTCAAGCGCAGACCGAGGATTTCCCCGGCGTTAAACAGATGCCGGATATAGGCCCGGGTATAATTGCGACAGCTGGTGCAATTACAATTGGGATCTAGGGGGGTAAAATCTTCTTTGTACGCGGCGTTCCGGATCGTCAGGCGCCCTTCGCTGGTGAAAACGGTGCCGTTGCGGGCAATTCGCGTCGGCATCACGCAGTCAAACATATCCACCCCTCTGATGACCCCTTCAATTAAATAATCCGGCGTACCCACGCCCATCAGATAACGGGGTTTATCCTTCGGCAAAAGAGGCACCGTCGCCTCCAGAATTTGATAAGAAAGGTCCTTAGGCTCGCCTACGCTTAAGCCCCCGATTCCATAACCGGGAAAGCCCAGCGAAACCAAATCCTTGGCGCTGATCGCCCTTAAATCATTATACATGCCTCCCTGCACAATCCCAAACAACGCCTGGTCCGCCCTATGATGAGCTTGGAGGCAGCGTTCCGCCCAGCGGGTGGTCCTTTCCATGGCAAGCTTGGTATATTCGTAATCCATCGGGTAAGAAACGCACTCGTCAAAGGCCATGGCGATATCGGCCCCCAGGGCCATTTCAATCTCCATGACCTTTTCCGGTGTGAACAGGTGTTTCGAGCCATCGATATGGGACCTGAACTCCACCCCTTCTTCCCTGATTTTCCGTAAATCCCCCAGGCTAAACACCTGGAAGCCCCCGCTATCCGTAAGAATAGCCCCCGACCAATTCATAAATTGATGCAGGCCGCCGGCCTTTGCCACCAGCTCATGGCCGGGCCGGAGATAGAGGTGGTAAGTATTGCTTAGAATAATGCCGGCGCCAATCTCCTCCAATTCCTGGGGAGACATGGCCTTTACCGTAGCCTGGGTGCCCACGGGCATGAACACCGGGGTGTCAATCACCCCATGGGGAGTATGTAACTTGCCCAAGCGGGCATTTGATTCTTTGCTTTCCTTGATTAATTCATAGGTAACCGCAGCCAAAAAGCATCCTCCTTGCAAGTAGCATTTTCTCACCGCACCACTGCGTTGTCATTTTCCCGGCGCTTGTTCTATCTTCTCTCGCGCTTTTAACCAAGTAGAAGTTAAAACATACAGGTCATATAATCAGCATGGCATCCCCAAAACTAAAGAAGCGATATCGCTCTTGCACCGCTTCCGCATAGGCCTTCATAATGTTTTCGCGGCCGGCCAACGCGCTGACCAGCATAATTAAAGTGGATTTGGGCAAATGGAAATTGGTAATCAAGCCGCTGATAACTTTAAACTGATAGCAGGGGTAAATATAGATACCGGCCCAGCCGCTTCCCGCCTGCACTTTCCCGTCGGCAAAGGCGCTTTCCAATGCTCGGGTGGAAGTGGTCCCTACCGCAATCACCCTGCGCCCCTCGGCTAAAGCCTGGTTAATCTTTTGGGCGGCCTGCTCCGGGATTTCGTAATATTCCTCGTGCATCTGATGCCGCTCAATCTCTTCTTCCTTGACCGGCCGGAAAGTCCCTAAGCCCACATGCAGGAGGACTTCCACCCACTCCACCCCTTTTTGGCAGACCTTTTCAATCAATTCCGGCGTAAAATGCAGCCCGGCCGTTGGAGCTGCGGCAGAGCCCGGTTCTTTGGCGTACACCGTCTGGTATCTCTCCGGGTCGGCCAGTTGCTTTTTTATATACGGGGGCAGAGGCACTTCCCCCAAACCGCTGAGGATTTCCTGGAAAATGCCCTCATAAGCAAATTCCATAATTCTTCCCCCGGCCGGCGTAACCTCAACAGCGGTGGCCGCAAGGATGCCTCCGCCAAAGACAACACGGGTACCGGGCCTTACTCTTTTGCCTGGCCGGACTAAGGTTTCCCAACGCTTTTGATCCAGTTGCCTCAACAAAAAGACCTCCACCAGCGCCCCAGTGCCTTCTTTCCGGCCGAAAAGCCGGGCCGGGATTACCCGGGTATTATTGCAGACCAAAACATCACCCTTTTGCAGATATGCCAGGATGTCTGCAAAACGGCGATGTTCGATTGCGCCGGTAGAATGATGTAAAACCAGCAAACGGGACCGGTCCCGCTGGGGGATGGGTTCCTGGGCAATTAATTCCTCCGGTAAGTCATAGTCAAATTCCGAAATATGCATAAAGGTTCTCCTTCACAACGTTGGAAACAGGATTGGATTAAGAACGGTACTGGCCGATCGAAAGCCTGCCGTCAAAACGGCCCTGGTTGTAGTAATGCTCAATGATACTTTTGTAGTTTTTCCCGTTTTGAGCCATCCCCCGGGCTCCCCACTGGCTCATGCCCAAACCATGCCCATTGCCTTTCCCTTTAAAAGTAATGATGCTGAAGTCTTTGGGCATAGTTTTGAGCCCATCGGCTCCCAAAACGTAATAGTTTGCGTTATTGCCGTTTAACTTGGCCTTATACCCGTCGCCGCTGATCCCGTAAAAATCAACGGTATTATTGATTTCATCCGCTAAACCGAAAGCATTCCAGACTTTGACGGTAGAATCGCAGACAATTTCAAACAAAGTGCTCTTTAAGCCTAAAATCGTCCGGATGTTGTCCTTGAAAAAGCTTTTCGTTCCTTTGGAGCCCACCACATCCAACTGGGTCACCCGGCCCGATGAAGTCGGTTTTGTTGAGCATTCTCCGCTGGCAGGATCGATCGCCAGCCGCTTCACCAAAAGGCTGCGGACTTTGCCGACCTCGGCGCAACTATTGGCCAGTTGGGTATTTAACTCATCCCGGGTCAGCGTCTTTTCCCAGGAATAGGTCTCCCCGCCCCAGGTCGAAAACTGCCCGGCCATGGCATCTTCCGGGCTGGCTACCGGCTGGAGGTAAGGAAGGCATTCCGACCAGACATTCTCACAGGCTTCGGTATACCCTCCGGAATTACTGTGGAAAAAAGCTTTAATGAGCCGGCCGTCGTAATAGATGACCTGGCCCCGGGTGTCGTCCACCGCCCGTTTGACCAGGGAATTGCTCAGCAACTCCGTGTCATAGCCACCGTAAACCTGCCAGCGGGTGTTAATACCCAAATCATAATTCAACTGCGGATTTTCCTTACAAAACAGCGCATAGGTTCTCGATACAACCGCCTGGGCTTTATAGGCTTCCAGGGAAGCGCCCTGTCCCATTTCCGCACCAACCACGCCGTACAGGTATTGCTCAATGTCAATCAGGTTGATGGCCTGGATTTTGCCCTGCAAATTGATAATCATTAAATCGCCCCGATAACGCTTGTTCTTAAAGGAAAAAACGTTCAGCCCGGAACTGTTTTTCTGCCGTAACAACAGCGTGGAACTGCCCATACTGCTTACAACCTGTCCGTTAATATTATCGGAAACTATGAGGTTATTTATGCCGACAGGGGTTACCACCCATTGGTGGTTGGCCGAATCGGCGCTGATCACCTGCTGGGTGAGGTAGTCTATCAATTCATAACTTCCTTCAGCCACCGCAAATTCCGCTGAGGGCAAATCAAGCCCCAGCGCCACCCGCAGCGTGGTCGGGGATTGCAGCGAAGCCCCTTGCAACGCCAACGGTTGAACCAGCAGCGCAACACAAAGCAACGCCATTCCGGTAAGCAACAAGAAAGACTGCCGAGGCCTTTTCCTTCGATCCTTCATGGTCATCCTCCATTCCCCCGGTTTTTTCTCCTTACATACCATTTCTTTGTTCGACAAAAAGGTTGCGCATTCCTTCCCTCCGGCGAAATATTTCTCCCCAGGCAAAAAGAACCGCAAATACAGGCATTAAGCCCCTCGCGGTTCTGTTATCAGTCCGGCCTCATCAATACCCAAAAGTCCATCCGGTTCATGATATTTATTTCTATTTATTTCGAAGCAGTTAGAAACGTAAATCCCTTTCGCCCTGGCGGATGCGCCGCAGGTATTCCAACGCCTTCGCCCGCTGTTTTTCATTGGGGACGGTTTTAATCTCCTCATCAATCATTTTGCGGCCCATTTCTGTTAATTCTTCATCAGCATAGTCATTCAGGTATTCCTCAAAGGTTAACAGGGCATTGGGTAAACAGCAGTTGGCGATTTCCCCCGTTTTAGCCAAAGCCATAAACCGGTCGCCCGTTCTCCCTTCCCGGTAACAGGCGGTACAGTAACTAGGCACATAGCCATCCTTAACCAGCCCTTTAATCACATCCAGGGGCTTGCGGTGATCCGCCAGGTCAAACTGCGGTTTTTCCTCGCATCCTTCCGCCTCGGCTTTCGCTCTCTGAGCGTATCCACCGACCCCCACACAGGAACCGGCACTCATCTGCGAAATCCCCACTTCCAAAAGTTCTTTCCGGAACTCCGCCGTTTCCCTGGTGGAAAGAATCATGCCGGTATAAGGAACCGCCAAACGGATGACGGCCACCAGCTTTTTAAAATCCCTGTCGTTCACCAGATAAGGGAATTGGTCGTAGTCCACCCCATAAGCCGGCAACAACCTGGGCACGGAAATGGTATGAGGGCCAACGCCGTACACCGCTTCCAAGTGCTCGGCATGCATTAATAAACCCACGGTTTCGTACCGGTAATCGTACAGACCAAATAAGGCTCCGATCCCTACATCGTCGATACCGCCCTGCATCGCCCGGTCCATGGCTTCCGTATGCCACTCGTAATTCTGCTTGGGCCCGCGGTGCATATCAAGATAAGTCGGTTTGTGGTACGTTTCCTGGAACAGGATGTAGGTACCGATTCCCGCCTCTTTCAACTTGCGGTAATTTTCCACGCTGGTGGCGGCAATATCCACATTCACACGGCGAATCGCCCCGTTGGCAAATTTTTCGTTGTAGATGGTTTTGATACATTCCAGGATATATTCAATTGGGCAGCGCTCGTCGTCTTCCCCGGCTTCCAGGAGCAGCCTTTTATGCCCCAGGGTCTCCAAGGCCCGCACTTCTTCCCTTACTTCTTCCTGGGAAAGCTGGTACCGGCCGATTTTGTTCGAACATTTATAGCCACAGTATTTACAGTTGTTGACACAATAGCTGGATAAATATAGCGGGGCAAAAAGCACGATCCGCTTCCCGTAGATTTTTTCTTTCACCTTTTTGGCGATTTTAAACATTTGAGCGATAATTTCGTCATCATCTATCTCCAATAAAACAGCCGCTTCCCGGTGCGACAATCCTTTATACTCCCTGGCCTTGGCGAGAAGGCCGGCTACATAATCCTTGTCCTGCGCTAATTTGACGGCTTCGTTTAAGGATGACCTGATCTCTTCATCCGCGATAAATTCATTGGCATCCCGTGATGCTACGTTATATTGATACATAGCAACACCCCTCCTTTCTTTGTTTTCAACCAATTCACTGCTTTTTTTATTGGGCTTTTTCCGAATCCTTTTTCCTATTGAATTTCTATTGCGCTTGCGCTACCTTGCGGTAATCCCCCCGATCGACCACCATTTCGTAGCCGATTTGCTGCAGGCGTTTTTGGAGACAGTCGCTGCACTCCGCCGCTTCTTCGCCGGTGCAAATCTTGTTGTCATAGAGCAAATACTTACTTCTTACCTGCACCGGAGAAAGATTGGGCATCACCACATTGGCACCTGCCAAAATCCCCAGTTCCCGTCCTTTAGGATGAATGGTCCCTAAAGCCGTAGTAGCTGGAATTAAGACGTCAGGGAACATTAACCGCAGGATCCCGATTAAGCTTAAGGTCAAATCCAGGCTGCCGACCGGAAAACCCGCAAAGATGGTGTCTTGGTGCGGGATAAAGGGACCGATGCCAATCATTTGCGGCTGGAGCTCGTGCATGAACAACAGGTCCTCCGCCAGGTGTTCGGTTGTCTGGTAGGGCGAACCGACCATGATGCCGGTGCCCACCTGATAGCCGATGCTTTTCAAATCGGCCAGGCACCGCTTCCGGTTGGCCAGGCTTTGCCCGGCCGGATGCAGCAGCC
>DGEB01000038.1:0-832 GCA_002385735.1 Peptococcaceae bacterium UBA3937 | reverse complement strand
GGTACTCCTCGTAGCTTTTTTCCCCGATCGAAAGGGTGATGGCACAATCGGGATAATCCTTTCTGATGGCCGCGATGATTTCCAGCATCCTTGCTTCCGTGTACCAGGGGTCTTCGCCGCCCTGAAGGACAAAAGTGCGAAAACCCAAGGCATAGCCCTGGCGGCAGCAGGCGAGAATCTCCTCCTTCGTTAAACGGTAGCGTTCCACATTCCGGTTGCTTTTCCTGATGCCGCAGTAATAACAATCGTTTTGGCAGTAGTTGGTGAACTCGATGAGCCCCCGCTTATAAATTTTCTTGCCAAAGTACCGGTCAGCGACGGTTCTTGCTTTAGCCGTCAAATAACAGCGGTCTTTTGCGGTTATATTATTCAGCAAGGCCACATAATCCCCTTTGCTTAATACCCTTCTGCGTTCCAGTTCGTCGATTAACTGTTTCATGCTTAGTTCACCCTTCCTATTTCTCGCCGGAGGACAGTTTCGAATAAACGGTTTTGGCACTGACGTTGGGCAGCATGCCAATTTTGCCGGACAGGGCGCTAATTACCTCATTGGGGGCATCCATCACAATGCTGATAATCGAAATCTTTCGTTTATGATAGGGAATCCCCATCCGCCCGATAATGTACGGACTATATTCATGCAAAATACTGTTCAGCTTCTCCACTGACTCCGGCTTTTCCACGATGATCCCCACTACGGCAATCCGCGTTTCCATGTTTTCCATTTTCCAACCACCTCCCCTTTGGGCCGGGCCACTTACTCCTTGTGGCAAAAGTCGCCGTTGGGCTACCTGCCCTTTGTTTCTCACTTTCGTTCCAACGCTCATCATCC
>DGEB01000040.1 GCA_002385735.1 Peptococcaceae bacterium UBA3937 | reverse complement strand
TTTTTTCCATAAGTTATTTCCTGCTAAGACCTACAGTAATTTTACACTAACCCCACCCGACTGAGTCAAGTATTATCGGGTAATTTTTTTGCATATCCTTTTGTCCCGTGTTGAATAGCTGGGAACCTTCCACGAGGGGCAAGATAATTTGCCGGGATATTTTTGCCAATACGACCAGCGATTATCTCTTACCCTCGTCGCGTACGTGTCAAGAATTAATAAGGGTCAAGGACAGGCTGCCGCCGGGCTTCGCCCGTCCTTGACCCAGAAGCCCTTTGCATGCAATCAGCGAAAACTCAATAATCCGGCGCTTATCTCCTCGAAGTTGTAATCATTAACAGCTAAAAGCCTTTCCTGGCAAAAGGCGGGTATCCCATGGATTCCGGTAAACGCTCCACAGATACCACAGGCGATCGCCCCAATCGTGTCACAGTCCCCGCCGAGATTGGCCGCTAACAACCCGGCGCGAAACGGATCGCCGCCGGCCAGTTTAACCAGGGCCAGTGCTGTTGGTATACTTTCGGCCGTTTCAACTCCTGTTCCGATTAGGGTATAAAGCTTATCCAGGGCCTCTTCCGGCAGCACACTTTCCTCAACGATCCGCAAAGCCCAATACGTGCGGTCAATTACGGAAGCGCCAAAATAATCATGACCTCTTTCATTCCCGAGCCTCATCGCTTTTACCGCATTGTTTAAAACCTCCTCCAGGGAAGCGCCTTCCATAGCCGTAGAGACGGCTGCCGCTACAGCAGCAGCTCCAGAAATTGCGATATTTGTGTTATGTGTCGGAAGGCACGCCTGTTCCACGTTGTCCACCAGCGCCATCAAATTGCTGATCGGGCTGACAATCCCCACCGGTACAATCCGCATTGCCGCCCCATTGGTAGTACCTGTTTTCCCGCTTTCCGTAATGGGAACCCCGTCCTTAATTGAGGCCAATGCCTGTTTTGAGCTGGGTCCAAACATATTGGTCTCCAGGACGTTGCTTTCGGTTACCAATTCCAAGAGCTTGGCGGCAACCGTTTCCGCCCTTACGCAGCCATCATCGGCAAGAATCGCTTCGGCCACCTTGATTGTTTGTATCGTATCATCGGTCACCTGTCCGGCTTGCATCCCGCCGGCCACGAAGTGACCGGGAGGCCCGGGAAGAAACCCGGTAATCTCTCCGAAATAGGCTTTTACCTTTCGCCTTGACCATAACTGTGAAGGCATGCCCAGCGCATCCCCAAAAGCTACCCCTAACAATGCTCCGTATGCCCTCTTGCCCATATCCACGTTTATCTCTCCTCCTGTCTTTACAATCGTCCAATACCTTGAACTCGCAAGTAAATACCCATTACCACTACAGCCAGGCTAAGTATGATAAAAATATAATCTGTTCCGGCCATCCTAATCTCTTCAAGCGAGGTTTGCCGGGCGGCGGCGCCATAACCTCTATTCAACATCGCGACCGCCAAACGGTCCGACATGTAGAGTGATTGAACCAAGAGCGGAACCATAATCGGAATATATGCCTTTATTCTGTTGACGAGGCCTTTCTCATCGAAACTGGCCCCGCGGACCTTTTGGGCGTTAAAAACCATTTCTACCTTTTTTTGCATGGTAGGAACAAATCTAATCCCGGTAATGATTAGAAAAGAAATGTTTGCGGGCAAACGGGAGATTTTCATTAATTGCAAAAAATGATCCATGGGGGTGGAACAAGTCAAAATAGAAGAAAAAATCACCATACTAAAGATCCGCAATACTAATGTAATGCCATATAGGACGCCCCCGCTGCTCAACTCAAACCAACCTTTTTTATAAAAAACCACTTTAGCCGCTGGAATGGCAAAGTCCTCCGCCGGATAGGAAAAGGCTGTAATTAACAGAATAAGCAACAAGATCGGTGCAATCGGCTTTAAAATTGACGAAATCTTGTGTGTCGGCAGCCCCAGATAAAAAAGGAGGAAAATACCAAACAAAGCCAAGAAAAGATTATAAAGGGGATTGGTAAAAAAGAACAGCAAGACCATGAGGGCGGTAAAGGCCGCCAGTTTTGCCCGGACATCCAGGCGGTGAAGGAGCGTTTTCCCGGGATAATAATCAACAAACATCTATACTCCCTCCCTGTTTATTAAGGTTTTCACTACGGTCAGCAACTCCTCCACCCCAAGAATATCCTGCGGGACACCCCTCTCCGCCAACTGATGGGCAATTCTACTGCTCTGTGGCGGTCTGAGACGGGCTTCTCTCAATAATTCCGGTTTGGTAAATAATTGCCGTGGTGTCTCATCCGCAAGGATCTTCCCGTTATTTAAAACTACTACCCTGTCGCAATACTCGGCCACCAACCTCATATCGTGGGTAATAATCAAAATTGTATGCCCTTGCCTGTTAAGTTCACTGATTAATTCCATCATATTCCGTGTTCCCTGCCAATCCTGGCCGGTGGTTGGCTCATCGATGATGAGGACTTCCGGTTCTAAGATAAGAATCGAGGCTACCGCCAGCCGCTGCCGTTCCCCCCGGCCCAAATTCAACGGGTGGGTTGTCAGTGGTTTGTCAAGCTTGACGATGTCAAGAACCTTTCTGATCCTTTCATTACGCTCGGTTTCATCCAAACCTTGGTTTTTCAAGCCAAATTCTAATTCTTCTTGGATCGAAGATGAAAAAATCTGATGGTCCGGGTTCTGAAAAACATAACCTAAATGCCTTGCCAACTGAAGATGGGAAAACTCATCAAGCCTCTTCCCCCTAAAGGTCACTACTCCCGTATCTGCGGCTAAAAGCTTGGTTAAAATCTTACAAAAGGTGGTTTTTCCCGCCCCGTTCTGACCGACCAGCGCCAGAAAATCTCCCTGATTGATCTGAATATTAATCCCTTTTAACACTGGCTGTTGCTTGGTGTAGGAAAACGAAAGATCTTTGACTTCGATAATTACTCCCTCTTGCGCATTGTTCCTGGGTTCCAGGTCTTCCCTTTTGTTCTCCTTAACCGTCTGCACTGTTGAAGGGGAAGCCTCCGGGGGAAGAAGCCTCTTGAGAAGGGCAACCCCCTCTTCTTCAGTAACAGGAATTTCGTCTTTACTGATCAGTCGTTCTTCATAAAGACGCCAGCCCAATTCAGCCACTTCTGGGGGGCGCAGGTGATACTTGTTAAATAAAGGTACTTCCCGGAATACCTCTTTTGTCTCTCCGGAATAGACGATCCGGCCCCGGTCAAGGATGATCACCCGGTCAACCCGTGCCGCCATCTCTTCTGTTTCGTGTTCCACCAGGATAACAGTCATCCCCTGTTTCTTCAAAAGGTCCACTATTTGAAAGACTGCCTCTTTCCCCAAAGGATCCAAAGCGGCTGTCGGTTCATCCAAGACCAGGATCTCGGAGCCCATTGCCAGCACACCGGCAATTGCCAGCCTTTGCTTTTCCCCGCCGGAAAGGTTTTCGGTGGCCCTTTCCTCATAATCTTCCAAACCAACAAGTTTCAGTGCTTTCTTTACTCTCGCCAGAACCTCTTCTTTCGGGAGACCAAAATTGCACGGGCCAAAGGCTACGTCTTCTTTGACATTAACGCCGAAAATCTGTGTCTCCGGGTCGTCAAAGACAAAGCCGACCCGCCGCACCAGTGATTGAATCCGGTAAGCCTGGGTATCCAGACCTTGCACCAAAACCTTTCCGGAAATCTTTCCCTCAAAAAACTGGGGGATTAAACCGTTTAAAGTGCGCATGAAAGTGGTTTTCCCCGCACCGGTTACCCCCAGGACTCCTATGACTTCTCCTTTACCGACCTGCAAGTTGATATCTTCCAGGTTGGGCTCGGGTGACCGGTTATATTGAAAGGACAAGTTCTCCACTGTCAGCTCCATTATTCTTATAGCCTCCCAAGGAGAAGGTGAAGTCTCACCTTCTTTTAATATAATTCACCAATGAGCTTAATCGGTGCACTTATTGCTTCTTTTACCGTCTGTAGAACATCATTGTTCAGCAGTGAAAAGACAACGCTTGTCGCAGGCCCGCCTGAACGCAGAAGATCCAAATCCGTCTCTCCCAGTCGCAGTTGTAAACCGGCGGATTTTGCCAGTTCCCCGGCTTCATAAGCCACCCCTTTAGAACCCACCGGCAGAATGTCGTGCACACCGGGGATCTCTCTAAGCCGCCACAAATCCTGTAAGGAAATAAGCTCCGGGTCCTCCGGCTCAACCTGAAACTGCGGACCGCTTTTTGGGATCCCGGCCACGGCAACCAGATCTCCCTTTTGGGAACTCCCCACCGGTATTTGGTCATTCTTCACAATGGCCAAAACAGTAACACCGATCCCCGTTTGCACGGTGGGGATATTATCCTCCGTACTGCCGGTGAGCGGCAAATCGTGTACCCCCGCTTCAGCACAGGCCTTTCTGATCCCGGAAATGATCTCTTTGCCCGCCGGGTCCATCTCTACCGCCAGTGTATCAATTAATAACCACGGTCTCCCTTTAGCCGCCAGTATTTCCATCAAAGCCACCCGCGCCCCAAAATAACCTGTCAACCAGTTTTCCACCTTAACAAAATCATGTTCTTTATTGCCAATCCCGCCGTCCGAATCACAGGCGATCATTAAAGAAAACTCATGGCTAATTTTGAATAGTGTAAGGTCGCGTTTCTGCTCGACTACTTCTGCAAAGGCAAGTGTTCCATCATAAAAACCCTGTAAATAGTCCATTTTATTCATCCCTTCCATGGTTTTAAAAAAAGGGAGGACAAAAATAACAGGTTCCTATTTCTTCCTTGGTTACTTAGGCTTTTATGTTCTCCTGATCAATCAGATTACTTTTACTAACAATCTTATAAGCAGCGGCAGCAATTAACACATTAACCAAAGAGCCGACAAGCAACGGCGCCAACAATGAAACAAACAATCCTGCGCCGCCAAACGGTATGGTTGCAGCAGCAGAAAGCACCCCGTTGGCAAGAGTAGCGACGATTATACCGACGATTAAATTGATTTTTTTACTGCTTAACCAGAAAAGATAGGCCCAAGCCGCCATTTGCACACCGACAAAGAGATGCATTGGGATACCCATTGGAAAACCGGCGGTTAATGCTGTAAACAGGTGACCGATCCCGGCAACAATCATTCCTTCTACTGGTCCGAAAGCTACTGCAGTGAAGTAACCGGGCGCTGAATCAAGGGCAACGGTTCCTGTGGGACTGGGAATCTTGATCAAAGCGCCGACCCCGCTTAAGGCGATTAAAATCGCCACCCTGGCAATACGTTTTACCGTCCAAAATTCCTTTTTAACCTTTTGCAGTTCCTCCATTTTCCTACCTCCTTTGTAAATCGGTTTTAAAGATATATTTGTCCCCCCTCAAAACAGACCTCACATATTCAACGGGCGTTGTGTGGCTGTACGCAACCCTTCGCAAAACAAAACAGGCTTTTCCCTGTGGTACTTCCAGCAGGTCCGCTTCGTGTTGGCGCAAGGTTGTCGCTTCCAGGCTTTCCTTCCCGGAAGTCAGTTTTAAGCCATATTCCTCTTCAATGAGATAATATAGAGAAACATCATCAGTAAGCTTCTCCTCCAGTCCGGGAACCAACCTTGCGGGGATGAAAGATTTTTGCAGTAAAACCGGTTCCTGATTTAAGTAACCCAACCGCTGAAGATAGTAGACTTTCTCCCCGGTTCTCTTTATGTTTAAGTATTTGCAGACCGAATCGGGGGGCGTAACAATTTCGATCTTCAACAGTTTAAATTGGGCCTTTTTCCCGCTTAAAATGGCTTCATCATGAAAACTCCGCAACCAATTAACCTTACTGACAATTTTTTTCGGGGCTACAAAAATCCCTGTTCCACGCTTTTTAACCAACAGACCGTCGGCCACTAAGTGATCAACCGCATTACTGACAGTCCGCCGGTTAATCTGGAAATATTGGGCCATCTCCCTCTCAGATGGCAACCGGTCTCCTTCCTGTAAAACTCCAGTATCAATCAGGTCTTTTATCTTCTCCTGCAACTGGTAGTATAAAGGGATTGGCCCTTCCACTAATGTATTCTCCGGAAAAAGCTTCTTAAGCAACCCGCACACTCCTACTAATTGTATTACTTGTGTGCTGGTGTGTACCACCTTGTTAGTTTTATAATACAATATTATTAATAAGATGTCAACAAGAATTTATGTTAGGATAGTGTCAAGACACTGTAGGTTTTTTCAACCTCACATTCAGCAAACATGCACTAAATAACAGCATTGTGTTCAATAAGGTGTTTTAGAGCCACCCTGGTTAAGTTGTGACCACCCCGTAATACGGGAATATTATTGATGTTTTCTACTCCTAGCAGCTTTCTGTTGGTTAAACGCTTCAGTTTTTCCTGCACTGCTTCTTTTATCTCAACAGAAAACAGAAGCGATGCCTGCGTGGCCAAGTACTGTTTCCGGATCGATTCTCCATTTGCTACAGCCACCCGCATAGCCGCCATGTTCTCTGCCCCTTGTAAACTCCAGGCCATCGGGCGGTTGCTTAACCTGGCCGCCAGGATATGACTGACATGCCCTTCGGCGCTACAGCCAACCCCGGGATGCTTGACCCCATTTTCTATCCCGTCCCAGTTGCGTTCAATATACCTGCTAGCCTCAATAACCTGTTTTCGTCTTGGTTCCTCGTTAGCGCGCCATAATGCTTCATGAAGATAAGCCAGGACTGCCTGCTTGTTTAAAGATTTGATTCCCCGGTGAATTAGCACCTTTAGCACCTTTAGACCGGGTGCATGCACGGTAGCCGTTTGTATATACTTTTCTAAATGATACTTGTCTAAGATAAAAATGGTCTGCGCCGGCAGGTATTCCAGGCCGGCCCGGATCCAAGACGCCCCGTCCCCCAACAAATAGATTCTTTCCACCTTTGTAAGTTCATAGCGGGCTTCCAGGTAATCTAAAACCTCCCACCATAACCCCAGGGTTTCGTAAAATACTTCACGTTTTTAAGACGGCGACGCGAACCTTCCCCGATTACTCCTTCGTGAACATAGATGAGCAACGTAGGCTTTTTCCGCTTATGGTCCCTAATTCTTACGTGATCTTCATCGGCCTCTATGTACAATGCCCGCACATCCCGTTTCTCTTGTGGTGGCTGCGATTTTACAGGAGTGAACTTTTTAACGGCCAATGCCACTGTTTGCCTGCTCACCTTCAGTTCAGGGTTATTGCGACTTTCTTGTATCGTGGCCTCTTCGTAAGACATTTTGCTGGAGGCTTCCAGCAAAGCGGCTTTGAGATTGTGCCCTACCCGTGCATGCGGAGTTATCCCTATCTGTTCATCCACCAAGTACGCATATTTCTTGCTTTCTTTATGCTGGTAATAGCTCCGCTCATAGCTCAGTTGCCCAAAAATGGTCAATATCTCTTTCCGGTCCCTTCTCCGTACGACTTTCCATTCCCGTTTCCGCTCTTCGCTTTCGTAAATCCTTTCTTCAATAGTTTCTAAAACTAACTGCACTACAGTACGACCTATACCGTCGAGATTTTCTTTCAATTGAGCCTCAAAGGTTTGATAGTCAATCTCTCCTTCGAAAACTTTTGACATTCCTTCCACTACCGAAAGGATTTCCCTTCCTACTAAGCGAACTAGATCCATGAGGAACCTCAGCCTCCTTCTTTAGGGGGATTCATTCAATTGGCTGAATGTGAGGTTCCTCTTCTTTTTTTCATAAGTTATTTCCTGCAAAAGCCTACAGTAATTTTACACTAACACAGGTGTTCGTGGGGTGTTCGATGGCAGTTAAAATTGATAAAATGACCGCCGGGTCGTAAACCGTTCCCGGCGGTTTAGCTCTTAACTCCAGGTTTCAGCCAACTTTGATGCCTATCTGCTGCCTACTCCAAGACCTGGCCGGCTTAATCCCCCACCTGCTTCTGGATGGCAATTGTCGTTTTGTACGAGCCTAAGCCGAAGGCTTCATAGACGTACGGCTGAACCGTCAAGCCCTCGTCCGGAAGGGGCAGGGAACCTTTAAGCGGGAAGATATACCCGAATTCTTCCCCGACGAAGACCGGTTCTTTGCCCAGGCGTTTCCGGTAGAAATCCACAACCTTCTCAGGGGGATCATTACTGAAATAGACGTAAATATGAGATTCATCACCAAGAGACATCCCGGCGGTCAGCTCCGGGCTGAAGACTGCTCCCGGGTAAATGGGGACCCCCAGGAACTTCTCGGTGGGCGGGTTCTTCCGGAGTTGCTCGGTCTTGGCCGCGACGGCCAGATCCATCGCCCAATCCTCTTCCTCTTCAATTGCTTCCAGCGACGGGGAGACCAGCACTTCAATGCGGATCCGGGTCGACCGGTAATCCACCTTTTTTCTTGAGTCGAAACCTTCATCCTCAACATACACGACATACTGGGCCACGTCCCCGTTGGGCAAAGCGGCGTTCCATTCGAACGAGGCGCCGCTCAGCCACGAACCCTTTTCCCACTGCGGCCTTTTGGAAAAGGCCTCGGCGACCCATTCACCGTCATTGAGCAAGACGTCGTATTCATACTGGGTCTTAAAGATTGACTCGTCCCAAAAACCCAAATCATACCATGGCCCGTCAACTTCCCCCGGCGCAAGGTCGTAAGGGTCCTTAACCGGCTGGCCCTCCTTGGCCTTGAGTTTATCAATGTAATAACGGCAAACATCATCAACCAGCTTCTTTACGGTATAAACCCGGACCGTCTCCAGCCTCCAATGGTCATACCTGGTTCCCTCCTCATAGAACTGGCGGCGCTCTTCTTCGGCGGCCTGGTCCCGCACCGCCCCGGGATAAACCGGGATTTCCTTTTCATTCAGGGGCGCCGCCCCGGCCAGCACCGTCAAGAAAAGCAATACGGGCAAAAAAGAAAACCGGCTCCAACGTCCTCTCATTTTAACAACTCCTCTCGCTCTTTATCCATTCCGCCTTTAATATAGATGGTGTCAAGACACTGTAGGTTTTTTCAACCTCACATTCAGCAAACATGAATTAAATAACAGCATTGAATTCATTAAGAGATTTTAAAGCCACCCTGGTTAAATTGTGACCGCCCCGGAATAGTGGAATATTATCAAAGTTTTCTACTCCAACCAGTATTTTCTTTGGTAAACGCTTTAGTCTTTCCTGTACTGCTTCTTTTATCTCGGCAGGAAACAGAATCGATGCTTGCATTGCCAAGTACTGT
>DGEB01000049.1 GCA_002385735.1 Peptococcaceae bacterium UBA3937 | reverse complement strand
GTTCAAATCCTCCTCCCGCAACCATATCCACATATTTTTTAGAAGAGCTGGATGCAGAGTGATCTTATTGGGTGGGATAAGTTCTGCATCTCTTTTTATAAAAATTTCTTATCCGTCAATTGAAGAACAGACGAAAATTTCATCAATGTTCGAAAACCTCGACAACCTTATCACTCTTCATCAGCGTAAGCTGTTTTTCGGTTCAATTTGATCAATCGTGTTTTCAAAATTCTTGTCTTAACGAAAATTATAAAAATCCTCGCAATTCTATCAATGAAGATTGTGGCATGGTAGCGCTCCTGCTAATAAAAAATCGCTCCGGTACAGGTCCTATTCGGACTTGATGCCGGAGCTTTTTACTGCTAGGTATTTGTGGCCGGGATAAATTCCCGCACCACTCTTTCCGAAATGGTGGAGATGACCTCGTAGTTAATGGTATCGTAGATGGTCGCAATGTCCTCCACGGTGATTTTCTCGTTGTCCCAGATATAAACGTCGTCCTCTACTTTAACGTCTGGCAAATCCGTGACATCCACCATAAAACAATCCATGCAGACCTTTCCGATAATGGGAGCCAGTTGCCCGTTGATAACCACCTGCCCCCGGTTGGACAAAGCCCTCCGGATCCCGTCGGCATAGCCTAAAGGGACGGTGGCCACCGTGGTTTTTCTTTGGGTTATAAAGCTCCGGCCGTAACTGATACTGGTACCGGGGTTTACTTCTTTGATGAAGGAAATCTTTGATTTTAATTTGATACTGGGTTTGACCGTAATTTTATTTTTTAAATCCTCGGAAGGATAATAGCCGTAAATCAACAGGCCCGGCCTTACCGCATTAAAGTGCGCCTCCGGGAAATTAACCAGGCCGGCCGAATTGCAGCAATGAATGTACTTTAAATTGGGTAAATGGGCCTGCGCCGTTTCCAGGGCCCGGTTAAAAGACCTGATTTGGGCCTGCGTGTATTCCGCGTCACAATCGCTGGAGGAAAAATGGGTGTAAATGCCCTCGATGATAATGTTGGGGTATTTTTCAGCCTCCTGCAAATATTCCAGGGCCCGGTTGGGGTTGATCCCGGTCCGGCCCATCCCGGAGCCGATTTCCATGTGGATTCGAAAAGTGAGGTCCGGGTACCGGCCCAGTTTACTTAGAAAACTGATCGCGCCAATGCCGGCGGTTAGATTGTATTTGGCGATGGCGGGGATTTCGGCGATCAGCGGCTGATTCAGGATGAAAATTTCCCCGTCATAGCCCCGTTCTCTTAAGTAGATCCCTTCATCGACGATGGCCACGCCCACCATTTTGATGTTGGTTTTTTGAAAAACCTCCAGGCGGTTGTTGAGCTTGGTCCCATAGCCGTTATCCTTAATAATCGGGATAACCTCTACTTCGGATCCGACAAATTGTTGAATGGCTTTAATGTTATTAATGATACGCTCGAGATTGATTTCCATTACGGCGCCCCATAGCTTATTCATACCCATGCCCCTCTTCGTATTTGTATTCTTCTATTTTACCACAAATCCGCCACCAGGGAGCATTTGGATTGCCGGCCTTTTTCCGCGGAAGAAAAGTTCGGGTATTAATTATTATGGAAATAATACCGAAATAATATATAATTAAAATATAATTATGGTTGTCCCCAAAACGATGCAGGCAGGTGAGAAAAATAATGATGAAAAAAAGTCTTTGTTGTCTTTTGTTGCTCGTGTTAACGCTCTTTTTCTCTTTTGGTCTCTCGCCTGACCTGGCGCGGGCGGACAGCCTTTTGGTTTTACAGATTAATGAGGAGTTGACTCCGGGGCAAGGAGAAATCCGGTTGACGGTAACCGGAATCATGGAAAGCGGCATCAAACAGCAAATAAAAACCGGTCTTGTTTGGAAAAGCTCAGCCCCTTCTATTGCCACGGTAAGCAGTAACGGGGAGCTTCGCTTTACTGGCAAAGGCGGTTCGGTTACCATTACCGTACAAAAGGGGTCGGCCAGCGGCTCGAAAACGGTCTTTGTGAAGCCCTGGGTGAGAAAAGTGGAAATCGAAACGGATCTGGTCTATAGCCCCAATCCCTATCGCCTGCTGGCTAAAGGGAAATTCAGCGACGGGACGGAACGGTATTTGGGGCCGGAGGATGATATCATCTGGACCAGCACCAATCCCTGGGTGGCCTGGGTGAACAGCCAGGGTGTGGTGACCTTTACGGGGGAGGAAGGCCGGGTTACCATCCGGGCGATTGTCGGTGACCTGGAAGATAACGTTTCCGAAAAAGTGGATCTGGACAGCAAGGAGCAAAAGAAGGCGAAGCGTAAAGGCATCAAGATTAAGGAGGACATTGTCTATTCCTCCGAACCCCAGCAACTGACCCTTGTTGTGGTGATGACCGACGATTCGGAAGAGACCATCCCCAACGACGCGGCCGACTGGTCTTCCAGCAATCCGGAAGTGGCCACGATTAGCAAGAGCGGGGAATTAACTTTTACCGGGAAAGCCGGCTTTACCACCATTGCGGTTTCTTACGGCGGTTATAAATATGAAAAGCTGGTGACGGTGAACAAGTTTCTCACCAAACTGGCTATCAATCAAAGCTTGCAATATACCCCGCTGTGGGCGGACATTTATATCCCCTTATCGGCTACGGCTACATACAATGACGGCACGAAAATCATCCGGAGCAGCGGTCTGAATTGGTCGGTAAGCGACGAGGGGCTGGCGACCATCACGGAGGACGGGCAATTGAAGCTTACCGGCAAAGCGGGGACCTTAACCATCACTGTTTCCGGAGAGGGAAGCGAAGGGACGACAGTGGAGGACTCGCTCACTGTGGAAATCCCTGCTCACGAAAAACCCATTCCTAAAAAATTGTTTATCCATCAGAATCCGGTTAATTTCTATTCCGGCGACGGGATTTACCACCCGACCGTGACGTGTATTTATCACAACGGCGAACGGCGCGACGTGACGGAACACGTGACCTGGACCAGCTTGACGCCGGAAACGGCGGCCGTTTTCCAGAACAAGGTTTATCTGGCGGCTAATCCCGGAAATGTGGAGTTGGTAGCCGGTTTTCAAGGAATCAGCGCGAAGATTTCCGGCTCCAGCAGGATTTTGCCGGGTGTCAATGACGGCAGGATCTATTCCTTGCTGCTTAAAGAGCACCAGCTGCCCTTTAGCTTCAGTCCCGTGCAATTAACCGCCCTGGGCGTACGCGGCGACGGAAGCCTGCAAAATGTTACTTCCCAGGTAAACTGGCATTCCAGCCAGCCGGGGGTGGCCACGGTCAAAAACGGGCGGCTGACTTTTACGGGCAGGATCGGTAAAACGCTGGTTACCGCCCAAGGCTTTGGTTTGCGGACTTTTTTGGAAGTGGAGGTCAGTCCGGAGGATTTACTGCCCCGGGTCGTCGAATTAAAAATCGAAGGCAATCTGGAGCAGGGAGCCAATCCCCTCAAAGCTGTGGCCCAATTCAGTAACGGGCTAATAAAAGATGTAACAAAAGAAGTGGTTTGGAATACTAGTAATAAAAATGTGGCGGTGGTAAGTAAAGACGGGGTGGTTATGTTTGTGAACGGCTTTGGTCCCGTGACCATTTCGGCTTCTTATGGGGGAAATGAAGCACAAATAAGTAAAAAATAAAAGAAAAAAGCTTTGCTTGTCTTGCAGAGATTTGTTAAAATGGGAACGAAGATCAATTGGAGGGAATTAATGGTGCAACCGCGTATGGAGCCAGGCCAGGCGCGATATGAACATATCGCGATTGACATTGCACAAAAAATCGTGCATGGGGAATATCAGGAAGGACAAAAATTATCAGGACGTTCTCTCTTGGCCGGAACTTATAACGTCTCTCCCGAAACCATCAGGCGCAGTATCGCTCTTTTGCAGAACATTGGCGTTGTCGAAGCGATTACGGGAAGTGGGATTATCATTAAATCCAGCCAACTTGCGAAAGAGTATTTGGAAGAATATAATGACAGGCAGGAAATCATCAAGCTTAGAAACAAAGTGACCGACTTAATGACCAAGCGTAATGAGTTGGACAGTCAATTGGATAAAGAGCTGGCGAAGCTTTTAGAGTATTCCTTTCAGAAAACCTCTATTTTACAGCAAATCGAGGAAGTTGTTCTGCCTCCGGAGTCCTGGATGGTGGGACACACCATTGCCGATATCGATTTTCGTCATTTGACGGGAACCACCATTGTTAATATTAATCGGGAAGGGCAAGACATCTATTCTCCGGACGCCAACACCGAATTAAAGGGCAATGATGTTTTAAACATCGTAGGGACACGTGTTTCCAGAGAGAGATTGAAAAAATTAATCAAGGAACAACCCAAGAAATTTAAATAAAGGGGTTGTTCACTTCCCTCGCGGAGAGGATTCTTTATTTTTTGTTTTTATACTCTTCAGTGTTTTTTGAATTCGTTTGGCCTTACCTGAAGGAAAAGGCACGACAGCGGCGAATCTTAAAGAATAGGGAAGGTGAAACAAGATGAACCTCATAGACTTAATAATAATAGCAATAATCTGTTTTGCAGCTGTCGAAGGGATGAAGAAAAGGTTGCTCAATAGTTGCTTTAGCTTTTTAAGTAGCATCGTAGGTTTATTTGCTGCGATTAAATATAATTCTGTTCTGGCGACCTGGATCGATGATCATTTTTCCGTTTTCGAACAAATCAAGCAGTTTTTCGCCGAGAATTTTATCATATATGAGGAAATTAGTGGGATTAATATCGGGGTTTTGTCTTTACCGGATATCAGTACCTTTCTCGATCATTTAGAATTTCCGATCGACCTGAAAGTTCTCTTACTGAAGTACATCTTAAACATGGTCGATGAAGTTGCCATGTCGGCCACCACTACTTTAGGCCAGGTGCTCAATTTATTTATGTCGGAGATCGCTTATAAAAGCCTGGTTTTTGTGGTTATGTGGTTTATCGTCTATAAAATTGCCGACTATTTATCCTCTTTTTTCATCGGCAGTATCGAAGGGTCCGTGTCGGATCTGCTCAATGACGTAGGCGGAATCGTCCTGGGACTTGGCAAAATGATCTTTGTTTTAACGACCCTTTTAGGAATGTTTTACCCCGTATTGGCTTTATCCGGTTTTTCGGAACCTTCTTTGCTTGTGTCGATCACGAATACGGTTGGTGAAGCCGGCCTGGTACGTATTTTAACTTGGCTCTTTTCTCTCCTGATGGGGGAATTGATCGTCCCGTGGTTATAATCCATGGCTTGTGAACCTTTATGGGGCACCAAAAGGGGGTTCCGCCACGTTAAAAGTGGGGGAAATCTTTTTGTTTGTGCTCTTATTGTCTCATTACTATGGGGAAAGAGGAGGGTTAGCAGTGGCTTGGTTTTCTTTTCGCCCCAAAACACCGCAATTACATATCGTGGAAAATGAAATTAAGCAGTGCCCGGTTAATCTCTCGCCGGAATTAAAAGAGATGTTGCAGCAGCTCAATTTTGAGGAGCGGTGGGCCTTGACGAAACGATTATTGCCGATTTTGGACAAGACGAAGGCCCGTAATTTAGTGCGCTTTTGTTTTGCGGAAAGCCCGGGACAGGTGTTTTCTTTACTGGAAAAGCATGAAGAAATGGCGGCGGCCATCGAGTGCCTGAGCTATTTTCCTTCCCGGGAAACAGTGGAGATGCTGGTTAATCTCTTAAACCATATCAATGAACAAATCCAGATCCTGGCAGCAGGTGCTTTGATGAATCACACGCCCCGGCTGGTGGTGCCGATTGTGATGGAAAAGTTTCTGAAGGCGGAAGTGCCGGCGCCCCGTGCGGGGGAGATTTTGCTGGGTATGGGCTATTTGGCGCAGGATGCCCTGTTGGACGCTTATCAGGAGGCCGCGGAAGAGGTCAAGGCGCAAATCCTGGAACTGTTGGCGGCAAGCCGCAATCCGAAATGCCGGCAGTTTTTGCCTGCGGCTTTGGTGAGTGAGTGCCCGAATTTGAAAAAAGCGGCTTTACAGGCGGTGGCCGTTTTCCAATATACCGATCTTTGGTCGGAGGTGGCGGCAAACCTGGACGACCCGGCCTGGCAAATTCGCACCAAGGCTTTAGAAGTCTTGTCCAGGCTTGAGGCCGGGGAAGCCTTGGGGAAAGTTATTCCCTTAGTCCATGATGAGGACCCCTGGGTAAGAAAGCAGGCCGAATCCTTTGTCCAGAAGTGGGGAATCATGAACAAAGCGGGGGAAGGAGAGCAACATGTGGAATAAGTTGTGGTCAACTTTACAGTCCTATCTTACAGCGGAACAGATGGAAATATACCTGCAGAAGACCGTTTTAATCCTGCTCATCTTAATTGTGACGCGTATTGCCATCGGGATTGCCGATATGCTGATTGAACGGACCTTCCAGTTTAAATACAAACATGAAAAAACTACCGGGGATGAACGGAGAGCGGATACTTTAAAAATACTGTTAAAGAGTGTGGCCAGGTATGCTTTGTTTTTTATAGCGGCGATTACCGTCCTCGATGAATTAGGAGTGCCTATTGCCGCGGTATTGTCCGCCGCCGGTATTTTAGGCCTGGCGGTGGGCTTTGGCGCCCAAAACCTGGTCAAAGATGTGATTACGGGCTTTTTTATTATCTTTGAAGACCAGTTTTCGGTGGGAGAGTATGTGGAAACGGAAGGCGTCGGCGGGATTGTAGAGGAGGTCGGTTTACGTATTACGAAGCTCCGGGATTGGGATGGAAAACTGCATATCATTCCCAATGGCAGCATTGCGATGGTGACCAATCACAATCGCGGTAGTTTGCGGGCCTGGGTGGAAGTGCGGGTTAGTTACCGGGAAGACCTGAACCGGGTTCTCCAGGTTTTGGAGGACACCTGTAAAAGCGTCCGCAATGATTTTGCGGACAAAATTACCCAGGGGCCCAGAGTATTGGGAGTGACTAATTTAGGCCAATCGGAAGTGGTGATTACGATTATGGCCATGACTACGCCCCTGGAACAGTGGGGCATTGAGCGAGAACTGCGGAAAAGAATCAAGGAGACCTTTGAACGGGAAGGGATTGAAATCCCGTATCCGCACCAGGTGATCATCCGGGAGGAAGCATGAATAAGTTTGAAACAGGCATAAGATTGCTGGGTAACGGGGAAGGTGAGGGGGAATGGTCCAATTTAACGTAGGCGATATCGTCAAAATGCGCAAAAAACACCCCTGTGGGAATGACGAGTGGGAAGTAATGCGCACCGGCATGGATTTCCGGATTAAGTGTTTAAAGTGCTTGCGGCAGGTCTGGCTGGACCGGCCTTCCTTTGAAAAAGCCGTCAAAAAGGTCATCAAGCAGGCGGAGCAACCCTAGCCGGCGTCTCCAGATTCGCGCCGACCGGCTAAAGGCTTAAAATTTCCGGCTTGCCTGTTCAATCCCCATATGATATAATTACCGGGTGTAACATCCCTGCTCCATCGAAACGGTGGAGCCGTTTAGTCCGGGGGGAGGAGGTGAATGGTTAATGCGCAATTATGAAATGGTCTTTATTCTGAGTCCAGAGCTAGATGAAGAAAAGCTTGGCGCAACCGTGGAGAAAGTAACCAATTTGATTAATAACAACGGGGGAGAAGTGGTCAAGCAAGACAATTGGGGGAAAAAGCATCTCGCCTACGAAATCAAGGATCGGCATGAAGGTTATTATTATTTGGTTGAATTTAAGGGTACTCCTGCGACAGCCAAAGAATTAGACCGTGTTTTAAAGATTACGGAAGAAGTCCTGCGCTTTTTGATTGTGCGCAAGGAGGATTAGGAGCAATCGGTTGCGACAGAACATCCGGGACAGTTACAGCATTACAGCGTGGAAAAGGGTTGAAGCATGGATTGATGTTCTAGGGTGGTGAAAGGATTGCTGAATCGAATTGTTTTGATTGGCAGATTAACGAAAGATCCGGAACTGCGCTATACGCCGAACGGAGTAGCGGTGGCGTCCTTTACTTTGGCGGTAGATCGGTCACGACCAAATCCGCAGGGAGAAAGGGAAGCGGATTTTATCCCCATTGTGGTCTGGCAAAAGCAGGCGGAAAACTGTGCTAATTATCTTGGCAAAGGGAGATTGGTAGCGGTGGACGGCCGGTTGCAAATCAGAACTTACGATGGAAAAGACGGTCAGCGCCGCTGGGTAACGGAAGTTATCGCGGAAAACGTCCGCTTTTTGGACAAAAAAGACAGCGGTGAAAGCGCCGCGCAAGATTTTAGTTCCATTGGGAATGAAGTAGACATTAACGATGAGGAAATTCCTTTTTAATGCAAACTAAGGAGGGTAGTCCATTGAAACGTGAACGAATGCATCGTCCACGCAAAAAGGTTTGTGTTTTTTGTGTGGATAAGATTGAAGATATTGATTATAAGGAAGTTGGGCGTCTTCGTAAATTTGTAACCGAGCGGGGGAAGATTTTACCCCGGCGGATCTCCGGGAATTGTGCGAAACACCAACGGCAATTAACGGGTGCGATTAAACGGGCCAGAATTCTTGCCTTGCTGCCATTTACAGCAGACTAAACCAAGACGCCATTAATGGAAGCAAAATTAAACAGTTTCATTCAGTTTCATGATGATTAAGCATTAAAGGGAGCAAAGAAGCTCCCTTTAATAATAAGCGTTGGCTTATAAAAGCTAAATGACCATGAAAAAACTGGGGAGAGTGGGGGGCGTGGTGATGGCAGAGCCTCAAATCAATTTTGCAGGAAACCTTAAGGCACTGGAAGCGTTAAAGACGGAACTGGCCGTTTCCCTGGCCGAAATTTACCAGGGGCTTTACCAAGGTGACGGCGAAAAGTTTTTACAGGCCGCCGCCAAGATGAATCTTGCCTGTTACTTGTTAGGCAAGCGGTTGGGCTTAAACTACGGCCATTTGGATCAGGAGGCCTATCAGACGGTACAAGCCATGTTAGAAAAAGAGTCGGAGGCTTTTCCGGATTGGGGAAGCGCCCGGGACCTGACCACTTTGAAAAACTACCTGGAACTAAAGAGGTGAAGGAAAAGTGGCAAAATTCTTCGAGACTCCGGCCCTCAAAGACGGTTTCTTTACCTTGCTTTTCGTGGTTTTACTGGGGCTCGTGGGGCTTTTTATTCCCTCTTTCATGATGTTGATTCAACTGTTCTGGGCGGTCCCTTTAATCGTTCTGCTGGTGCGACATGGTTTTGCTTTTGGTCTTTACACCTTCGTTTTTATTTTTGCCATTTTGCTGGTGCTTGCCGGTCCGGTGCAAGCCCTTATTTTGCTGCTGCCCCTGGGCGGGGTGTCTTGGGCGTATGGGCTGGCTTTTCGGAAGGATTATCGGCCGCGGACCGCCTTGTTATTGGGGGTGGGCGTTACAATGGCCGCCTTTCTTGGCCTCATTCTTTTTTTGGTGTTCCAACGGGGAATCACCCTTGATTATATCAGCCAACAACTGCAGGCGAATGTTGAACCCATGATTGAGAAATACCGTTCCGAAGGGCTTTTTAACAAGAACTACCCCGGCTTTACCGAGGAGACTTTTCGCCAGCAGTTGCAAATCGCGGTGCAGACCATTATCCGGCTTTTCCCCGCCTTGAGCCTGATTTGGGGGACGATTGTCGCCGCAGCTAATTATTTCTTCGCTCGTTCCGCACTCCAAAGCCTGGAAATGCAGGTTCCCGTCGTGTCCCCCTTATCCCAATGGCAGCTTCCCTGGTGGGTTATTTGGGGTTTTATTTTTGGTTATGCGGCTTATTTATGGGGGGATTACTATGAAGTCGCCTGGGCCTTAGTCGTGGGGCAAAACATTATGCTGCTTTATGCCCTGGTGTTTTTTGTTTTAGGCTGTGCCGTAGCCTCCTTTTTTCTCAAGAAATACATCAGTTCCAGTAATATGCGGTGGGTCGTGGTGCTTCTGTGCCTGCTTTTTACCGGTATTTTATTGGTAGTTTTGCTCGTTCTTCTCGGCCTTTTGGATTTGTTATTTAATTACCGGAAACTGGCCAGGGCATAGGCGCTCCTTCGCCCACTTTTCCTTGCCCCGGCTTTTTCCCCGGCCCCCTAATGGACATCGTTCTAATGCACATAATAAAAGAGACAGGGTGGAGTGGGAAAGGGATACGGTTGAGAGGGCAGGGTGGTGGCGGCATGCCGGATTACTGGCTGTTGTACCTGATTATTATCTTTTTGGCCTATGTGGTTTTTTTGTTATTACGGGAAAAGGAAAAGGGCGCAAAGCACCAAATCTCTTTGCACGACCTTCCTTTGGGGGTTTGTTTGGTAAGCAGGGAAGGAAAAATCCTCTGGTTGGACCAGTTGTTTATCACGCTGACCGGTACGAAAGCGGAAAGCGGGGACCAGTTTGGGGCCAGTTTTCCGGAATACTGGGCCAAGCCGGGCCTTTATCCCTGGCGGGAACGGTTATTGAACGTGGTCGCGCAGGAAATCCGCTGGCAAAAAGAGGAGGCCATGCTCTACCTTTGCCAGGACTTAACCGAAGACATCCGGGCCCTGGCCGGGGAGAAAGCAGACCGGCCGGTCTTGCTTCTTGCCCAGTTGGATAACCGGGCCGAAGTTTTTAAGACCGTGGAAGAAGAGCAGCGGCCTTATGTCATCGGGGCGCTGGAAAGGACTCTGGCCGAATGGGTGGAAAATTTGCACGGTTTTCTCTATCCCCTCGGGGAAAGCCGTTATTTGCTGCTTTTGACCCAGGGACAACTGCAAAGAGCGGAAAGGGAACAGTTTAGCATTTTGGATAAAATCAGGGCGATTAAAGAAGGCAACACTATTCCGCTTACCTTAAGCATGGGGATTGGCCTGGCCGGACAGGGCCAGCTCGGGGAACTGGGCAGGCTGGCCCAGGCGGCGCTGGAACTGGCGCAGGAACGGGGCGGGGATCAGGTTGTCCTCAAATCCCCGGAACAGGTCCGCTTTTTTGGGGGCAAATCCTTGTCCCAGGAAAAACGCACCAAAGTAAAAACCCGCTTGATGGCCGAAACATTAAAGGAAATGATTCTCCGGTCATCCCAGGTCATGCTGATGGGCCATACCATGGCGGATTTCGACAGTATGGGGGCCTGTTTGGCGCTTTTCAAAGCAGTGCGGGACCTGGGGCGGCAGGGGTGGATTGTCAAGGATGTCCGCAATCCCGCGGCGGAACGCCTGCTGGAGTTGTTCCCCTGTGGGACCGAAAAAGCTCTTTTGCCGGCGGGCGAGGGCTGGCGAAAATTGCAGGACAAGACGATGCTCATCGTGGTGGACACCCATAAACCGTCGCTTTTGCCCGAAGCAGGCCTCCTGGAGCGGATGGAAAGCATCGCGGTGATTGACCATCACCGGCGCGGCGAAGAATTTATTGAACGGGCGGATTTAGTCTACCTCGAATCCTATGCTTCTTCTTCTTGTGAGCTGGTGGCGGAGTTGTTACAATATATAGGAGAGCCGGTGAAATTAGGCGCGGAGGAGGCGTCCGCCCTGCTTGCCGGGATGACCATGGATACGAAGAATTTTCTTTTCCAGACGGGAGCCAGGACCTTTGCGGCCGCTTCGTATTTGCGTAAGCTGGGAGCGGATCCGGCCGCGGTGCGGAAGTTGCAGAAGGACGATTTGCGGTCGGTCGTCCAACGGGCGGAAGTAATCAGCAAGGCGCGCATTGTCTATGGGGAGATTGCGCTTAGCGCCGGTACGGAACGGTCCGAGGAGGCGCAGCTTTTGGCGGCAAAAGCCGCAGATGCGATGTTGAATATTAATGGGGTGAACGGTTCTTTTGTCCTGTGGCCCACCGGAGAAGGAGTAGTGGCGATTAGCGCCCGTTCCAACGGTAAATTTAATGTGCAGGTGATTATGGAGGGGCTGGGCGGCGGAGGACATTTGACCGTGGCGGCGGCGCAAGTGCCGGGAACAGTGGAAGAAGTGGAAGAGCAGCTTCTGAATGCGTTGGAAGAAGTTTTTGAGAAGGGGGAGGATACTCCATGAAGGTGATTTTAAAAGCTGATGTGAAAGGCACCGGGAAAAAAGGGGATGTTGTGAACGTGGCGGACGGCTATGCTCGCAATTACCTTTTGCCGAAGGGTTTGGCGCTGGAAGCGTCGCCCGGCAATTTAAAGGATCTGGTCAGTAAACAGGAAATCCAGCAAAAAAAGAAAGAACAAGAATACGAGGAGGCGCGCCGGCTGGCGAAAAAAATGGAAGGCATCGTTTTAACGCTCCCGGTGAAAGCCGGGGAAGGAGGCAAGCTGTTCGGCGCCATCAGTAACCGGGATATTGGCGATGCCCTGGAAAAAGAAACCGGACTGGTGATTGATAAACGGAAAATTGAGTTAAGCGGGACCATTAAGAATTTGGGGACTTATGACGTGGCCATTAAGTTGCACCCCAAAGTAACGGCCAAAGTGCAGGTACAGCTGGTGGCGGAATAGTCTCCGGGCGGCGAAAGATTCCCGGGGAAGAGGGAACAGGCGAATAGCACGCAAAGGCGCGTACAAATATGCGAGTGAGGATGAATGAGCATGTTGTTGGAAAAATTGCCTCCTTATAATCTGGAAGCGGAACAAGCGGTTTTGGGCTCCATGTTAATTGACAAGGAAGCCGTCTATGTTGCTTTGGAATTGTTAAAGGCTGAGGATTTTTACAAGGAAGCCCATCAGTTGCTTTTTGGGGCCATTGTTGGCCTGGAAAGCCGTGGAGAGCCGGTTGATATGGTTACCCTCACGGAAGAGCTCCACCGCTTAAATGAGGTGGAAAAGGTGGGCGGGGTTGGCTATGTGGCTGAAATCGCCAATATTGTTCCGACAGCGGCGAATGTCCGCCATTATGCAGAGATCGTAGCGGAAAAGTCCATTTTGCGCCAACTGATTCGGGTGACCACCAATATCGCCAATCGTTGTTACGAGGACCAGGAGGAAACCCATGATCTGTTGGACAGCGCGGAGCGCATGATTTTGGAAATTGCTGAAGAGCGGAAATTTACCGGCTTAGTGCCGCTGAAAGAGGTTTTGGGCGATACCTTGGAAAAAATTGAATACCTGGCCGGTAATAAAGGGAATATTACCGGAGTGCCTTCCTTTTTTACCGATTTGGATAACATGACTTCCGGTTGGCAGCCTTCCGATCTGATTATTCTCGCCGCTCGCCCGGCCATGGGGAAAACCTCTTTTGGCCTGAATGTCGCCCAAAATGCCGCCCTGAAAGCGAAAAAACCGGTGGCCATTTTCAGCCTGGAAATGTCCAAAGAGCAGTTGGTGCAAAGGATGATGAGCTCCGAGGCGATGATTGATCAGCATAAATTGCGGACGGGACGCCTGCAGGACGAGGAGTGGGTGCGGTTGATCAAAGTGGCGCAGCCCCTGTCCCAGGCGGAACTGTATATTGACGACACTCCGGCGATTTCCGTGCTGGAATTACGGGCGAAAGCCCGCCGACTTAAGGCGGAAAAAGGGCTGGGTCTGATTATTATTGACTACCTGCAACTGATGCAGTTGGGGCGGCGCTTTGAAAACCGTCAACAGGAAATCTCCGAAATCTCCCGCGCCTTAAAAGCGTTGGCCCGTGAACTGAATGTGCCGGTGCTGGCTCTTTCCCAGCTGTCGCGGGCGGTAGAGCAAACCCAGGACAAACGGCCGGCCCTAAGCCACCTGCGGGAGTCCGGTGCCTTAGAGCAGGATGCGGATTTGGTCATGTTTATTTACCGGGAGGAGTATTATTTCCCCGATACCGAAAAGCCCGGCATTGCGGAAATTATTATCGCCAAGCATCGTAATGGGCCTACCGGCATCGTCGAATTAGGCTTTTTGAAAGAATTTACGAAGTTTGTGAACCTGGACCGGCATCATTGATAAAGGAAACTGGGAAATCTTGCCGGCGGGTTTTGGTTGACAGAAACTAAAATCTCGTGTTAATATATATACTTGTGGGACAAAACCCCAAATGAGCCATTAGCTCAGTCGGCAGAGCA
>DGEB01000017.1:5800-6859 GCA_002385735.1 Peptococcaceae bacterium UBA3937 | reverse complement strand
AGATGTGTATAAGAGACAGGGGAACACCTTGGCTATTGTTTCGGTTTCAGTAATCTTTTCAGAGGTAAAGCGGCAGCGGCGGCGGGTCTTGTGACGGGGCTCCGGGACAGGAACTCTCCCTTTCCGGACGGCCGCCTGTGATGTGTGCCGGCAGCATGGTGAGAGGAGCAGTTCAGAATGCTACACATCCCCAATGATGGTCATGACCCATACTACAATTTAGCCTTTGAGGAATATGTCTTGAAAAACCTCGGCACGGGCGAGACTTGCGTTTTGTTATGGCAAAACGAACCGGCGGTGATTGTGGGCCGCTTTCAGAATACGCATGCGGAGATTAATCCCGACTTTATCCGGCGGCGGGGCATTCATGTGGTGCGGCGCATCACCGGCGGCGGAGCGGTTTATCACGACCTGGGCAATTTGAATTTCACCTTTATTGAAAAGAAAGCGAGCGGCCGGCCGGATTTTCGTCGCTTTATGGAGCCGGTGGCGGAAGCCCTGGCTAAAATGGGGATTACCGCGGAAATCAGCGGCCGGAATGATTTGACCATCAAGGGGAAGAAGTTTTCCGGCAACGCCCAGTATTACGACCGGAAAGCCATAATGCATCATGGTACCTTGCTTTTTGCCACGGACCTGGAGGCGGTCGAGGCGGCCTTAAGGGTGAAGCAGGATAAACTGGCCTCCAAGGGCGTGCCGTCGGTACGGAGCCGGGTCACCAATATCAGTGAACATTTGGCGCATCCCTGCACCCTGGCTGAGTTCCGGGACACCTTGCTGACCCATTTGTTTCAAGGAAAACCGTTCCGCCAATACCGGTTTAATGCGCGCCAAATCGCGGAAGTAAACAGGCTGCGGGATGAAAAATACCGGACCTGGGAGTGGAATTACGGGCTTTCTCCGCAGTATAATTTCCAAAAAAGTGCCCGCTTTTCTGGTGGGGAGATTGAGGTATGCCTGCAGGTGGAAAAGGGGCTGATCCAAGGGTGCAAGCTTTACGGCGATTTTTTCAGCCAGAAGGAGCTCGGCGCTTTGGAGCGGCAGTTGGTGGGCTTAAGG
>DGEB01000017.1:4038-5599 GCA_002385735.1 Peptococcaceae bacterium UBA3937 | reverse complement strand
GCTTGCAACAATCAAACCGGTAAGATATTGGTATAATAGAGAAGAAAAAGGATTAGGGAAGCGAGGAAATTGAGCTCGTAAAACAACGGGAGGATCAGCATGGCGCAACTCGAATTAATCGCCACGGCAACTTTCGGCTTAGAGGCGATCGTGGCGAAAGAGTTAAAGGCGCTGGGCTATACCCAGCAGCAAGTCGAGAATGGCCGCGTGCTTTTTCAAGCTGATGAAAGGGCCATTTGCCGGTCGAATCTTTGGTTACGGACGGCGGACCGGGTGCTCATTAAAATGGGGCAGTTTGAAGCTCGTACTTTTACGGAGTTGTTTGACCGGACAAAGGCTTTACCCTGGCACGAATGGCTTCCTCTTGACGCCGAGTTCCCGGTAGAAGGGAAGTCTGTCAAATCCACCTTGTTCAGTGTGCCGGACTGTCAAGCGATTGTGAAAAAGGCGATTGTGGAAAAGCTGAAGGAGAAATACAAAGTCAACTGGTTTGAGGAAAAAGGGCCGCGTTACAAGATAGAGGTAGCGCTTTTAAAGGATGTGGCCACCTTAACCATTGATACAAGCGGGGCCGGGCTGCATAAAAGGGGTTACCGCAAGCTGGTGAGCCCGGCTCCTTTAAAGGAAACCCTGGCGGCGGCCATGATTCTCCTGAGTCGTTGGCAGGAGGATCGCCCCTTAATCGACCCTTTTTGTGGTTCCGGCACCATTCCCATTGAAGCGGCCTTGATCGGTTTAAATATGGCTCCCGGGCTTAAGCGGGCTTTTGTCGCTGAGGACTGGCCGAACATTCCCCGGAAGCTTTGGCAGGAAGCCCGCGAGGAGGCCGGGGAACTTTTGCAAGGGGATGGGGAGCTTGCCATAGAAGGGTATGACTGGAACAAAGAAGTTTTGGGAATGGCCCGGGATCACGCTAAAGAAGCGGGTGTGGAAAAGCACATCCACTTTCAGCAAAGGGCGTTGGCGGATTTAAGCACCAGGAAAAAATACGGCTACATCATTTGTAATCCTCCTTACGGGGAACGGCTGGAGGAGAAAGCGGCGGTCGAACGCCTTTACCGTCAAATGGGACAGGTTTTTGGCAAACTGGATACCTGGTCTGTTTACGTTTTAACGTCCCAGCGCGGTTTTGAGAAATTATTTGGACGGAAGGCGGATAAAAACCGGAAGTTGTATAACGGCCGTATTGAATGCCATTATTATCAGTTTTACGGGCCCCAACCCCCGCGTCCCAAGGCGGAGGGAACAATCACCACAAGTGGAAATCCTTCTTCTTGACAGAACTGCGTTGCCTTGATAAACTAATTCATATTAAGGAATAGGCACAAACAAAATGAATAATTATATCGTATGTGCTCTTATCTAGAGAGGTGGAGGGACTGGCCCGATGAAACCCGGCAACCGTCCGGCATTTGTTGCCAACAAAACGGATTGGTGCCAATTCCAGCAGAAGGTTGAACAGGAAAGCCTTCTGAAAGATAAGAGACCCGGCAGCTTGGTTTGCATGGGCCTCTTCTCTATAGGAAGAGGTCTTCTTAATAATAGGGAAAGATAATAGGGA
>DGEB01000017.1:0-3802 GCA_002385735.1 Peptococcaceae bacterium UBA3937 | reverse complement strand
AGATAATAGGGAGAGCGCTTGCAGCGCAGGTTGCCGGAAAAAAGGCGCAGTTATAGTGGCGCAGGAGAAGGAGGAGGAGAGAAAAAATGTCGGTAGAACGTACCTACAAAGAGATTAACGAGCGGATTAAAGCCGGCAAGGCAGTGGTTTTAACGGCCGAAGAAGTCATCGACAAGGTGCGCGCCCAGGGCATCAGCCGGACCGCTCAAGAGGTGGATGTGGTTACCACAGGGACTTTCGGGCCCATGTGTTCATCAGGGGTATTTTTGAATTTCGGTCATCCCCAACCACGGATGAGGATGAGCAAGGTTTGGTTGAATAATGTGCCTGCTTATGCGGGAATAGCCGCGGTGGATGCTTATTTGGGAGCCACCGAGTTGCCGGAGCAGGATCCGGCCAACAGAAATCATCCCGGCGAATTCCGCTATGGCGGAGGGCATGTCATTGAGGATCTGGTTGCGGGCCGGGAAGTGCAGTTAAAAGCCATCAGTTACGGCACAGATTGTTATCCGCGCACCAAGCTGGAAACAACGATTTCGCTGGACAAAATCAATGAAGCGATCTTGTTTAATCCCAGAAATGCCTATCAAAACTACAATTGTGCGGTTAATTCCACGGAACGTGCGATTTACACCTATATGGGGGTTTTGAAACCGCATTTTGGGAACGCTTCCTATTCTACGGCGGCGCAGTTGAGCCCGCTTTTGAAAGACCCCTATTTTAAAACCATCGGGATTGGTACCCGCATTTTCCTGGGCGGCGGAATAGGCTATGTAGCCTGGCACGGCACCCAGCATTTCCCCGGATTTATCAAGGATGAGCAAGGGAATAATCTGACGGGGGCCGGGGGAACGTTGGCGGTGATTGGTGATCTTAAACAGATGAGCTCCCGCTGGCTGGTGGGGACCAGTTTTATCGGATATGGCGCTACGCTGACCGTGGGCATCGGGCTTCCTATTCCGGTTTTAAATGAGGAGATTCTGGAGTATGCAGCGAAGCCGGATGAGGAGCTTTATGCCGAGATTGTGGATTATGGCCTGGATTATCCTAATTCAACCGGGCGCACTTTAGGGCGGGTGAGTTATGCTCAGTTGAAATCCGGCACCATTACCTTAAACGGAAAAGAGATTCCTACCGCTCCGTTAAGTAGTTATGCCAAGGCCCGGGAAATTGCCGGCACCTTAAAGAGCTGGATCCAAAAAGGAGAGTTTTTGCTCGGCGAACCCAGTCAATTACTGCCGGGACCGGACTTGGGTCTAAAGGGAAAAGCACTGACTTAAAAAGGAACAAGGAGACGGCAGGAAAAGGAGCACCTTCAGGAACCAGGAGCGGCATCGTCTTGAAGGAAGAGGAAATATCGTCGTGGAGGAGTGAAAAAGATGGCACCCGAAAAAATTATTCTGCGTTTTACGGCGGAAACGGTAAAGAAACCTATTATCTATACTTTAGCCAAAGAATACGACCTGGTGGCGAATATTGTGAAAGCATCGATTAATCCCGACCAGGAAGGAACGATGGTGTTGGAACTTACCGGGGAACGCTATGATGAAGGAGTTCGTTTTTTGGAGCAGCAGGGGATCAAGGTGCAACCCTTAGCTCAGGAAGTGCGGAGGAATGAAGACAAATGCACCCATTGCGGGAATTGCACGGCCCATTGTCCCACGAAAGCGCTGTTTATCGAGCGTCCTTCGATGAACGTCCAGTTTAATCAGGATGAATGCATCCTCTGTTTGATGTGTGTGAAGATTTGTCCGGTGCATGCCATGGAGGTAAGGGTTTAAGTGGTTTATGAACCGCGGGAATACCGAAGCCGGCATCGGGAGGACGATTTGCATCATTTTCAGGTGAGGATCGGGGAAACCGACCTGGATGTCGGTATCAAAAAAAGCCGGTTCCGGCTTGAGCTCGTTAAAAAAGTAGAAGCTTATGTGACGGCCGAACGGCAGGTTCTGCAGGAATATATCCAAAAACACCCGGACTTTCTAACGGCCCTGGAGCCCTGGCGGCCAGAGCCTTCGAAAGAGGAGCAGGAACAAATTCCGGCGGCGGTTAGGGCAATGTGCCGGGCTACTGAGCTTGCGGGGGTAGGGCCCATGGCCGCAGTGGCAGGCTGGTTGGCCGAACGGACCGGGACCTATCTGGCGCGTTATTCCAGGGATGTGATTGTGGAAAACGGGGGGGATATCTGGCTAAAATCCAGCCGGACCCGGAAGGTCAGTATTTACGCCGGTGATTCGCCTTTTTCCCACCAGATTGGCCTGGAAATAAGGCCGGATCGTACGCCGCTGGGGATTTGCACCTCTTCGGGGACGGTGGGGCATAGCCTCAGTTTTGGCCGCGCCGATGCGGTGGTGATTCTTGCCCCTTCGGCGGTTTTGGCCGACGCGGTGGCCACCGCGGCCTGCAACCGGGTGCAGGGGACAGCCGACCTGCAGAAAACCGTTGAGTGGGCCTTGACCGTTCCGGGAGTAACCGGCGCGCTGGCTGTTTTAGCGGATAAGTTAGCGGTTAAGGGCGAAATTAAACTGCTTCCTTTGTAAAACTGAATAATACTTTTGCGGAAACAGAAAAAGGAGCTGTGGGCAACAGCTCCTTTAATTCTTTGATGTAGTTTTACCCTTTTAAAATTTGATCTTAATATCAACGATACCTACCTTCACCAGGGCTTGGTAGAAAATCAAGAGGAAGGGCCCGAGGAAAAGCCCGATCACTCCAACCAGGCTAAAGCCTACATACATGCTGACGAGGGTGCTTAAAGCGGTCAGTCCGATGTTTTCGGCGAGGATTTTCGGTTCAATAATCCGGCGGAAGATTACGATAAAGGCGTAGTGCGCCAGCAGTCCCCAAAAAAGATAGGTTTTGCCGATTAATAAATAATAGATGGCCATGGGAATCATCACCGAGCCTGTCCCAAACACCGGCAAAATGTCAACAACGGTTACTAAAAGCGCCAGAGCGGACGGATAATTGATGCCCATGATTAAAAAACCGATTAACACGACACAGAAAATGAGGAAACTGATGATTAGTTGCGCCCGGACGAAACCGAAAACCGTGTTATTTAATTTAATGAGGACACTTTTTACTTTGTTATGAACCGAAGGGTCGAAGATCTTCATAAAGTTTCTGTTGATAGTGGGTAAGTTGATACAAATAAGGTAAAAAGCCAGGAAGAAAATGATGGCCTGTAAAAAGATGCTCGGGATGGCCGCAGCCAGATTAAAGAAATAGCTGCCGAGATGACTGACCAGGTTTTGAACCGCACCCAATAAGGTTTTGGTAATTTCCTGCATGGTGGTATTGTACTGCGGCGGAATTTTCTGCAGAAAATCAAGGTATTGATTATTTAACCAATCCATATTTATCTCTATACTGAAGCTCAGGAAGACCTTCGAAAGAGCGACGATTTCCCGGTACACTCTGGTGATTAAGAAATACAATAAACCTAAAAGCAGAAGCGTAATGCCGGTGCATACCAGAAGGGCGGCAAAAATTCTTTTCATTTTGGTTTTTTTCGTCAAACAGCGAATGAGCGGGTCGATCAAAAAAGCGACAAAAAAAGCCAATAAAAAGGGAAAGCCTACGGTAAATAGTCCATAGAAAAATAATATGATTATTGCGGCAAAAAACAGAGTTTTTATGGACATGGCGGGCCCCCTTCTATTAGCCTGGAATGTCGCCGTCTATACCTTAATTATAACATAAAATGCGAAGTAGTAGTATTTGACAGATTTCAACAAAAGGGTACAAAGGAAGGTCTAATAATTTAGTGCCCCAAGCTCAAAATGTTGTGCATCAGGCC
>DGEB01000043.1:5838-5976 GCA_002385735.1 Peptococcaceae bacterium UBA3937 | reverse complement strand
ACGTATACCAGTATGGGCAGCTATTTTTCCACAGGAAATCGCAATTATACCAGTATAAATTACAATTATATGCCCTATTTACGTTATTCGAATGCCACCATGCCTTATCAAGAAGGTAAAGACGAAAACGGGAATTAT
>DGEB01000043.1:585-5798 GCA_002385735.1 Peptococcaceae bacterium UBA3937 | reverse complement strand
CTGCCGGGATGATGTTGGTCTCCACGGCCCAATTGAAAACTGCGTCTACGTACACCAGTATAGGCAGTTATTTTGCCACAGGAAACCGCAATTATACCAGTTTAAATTACAATTACATGCCTTATTTACGTTTTTCAGGGGCTACTATGCCTTATCAGGAGGGTAAAGACGAAAACGGGAATTATAACCCGGTTGATTCCTACCTTGGCGGTATTCCTATTCCCAGCGAGCCGGAGGGGGACATGATGCCTATGATGATGCCCCTGATGGCCACGATGGGCGGGGAAGAATTGCCGGTGCCCCAGTTCTACGCGGTCGGGGCGGACAAGCTGAATATCGAGTTTGACGGGGTTAACGAGTATACCGCTTTTTCCGTTTGGGCTAATGACACGAAGCTTTTTGAACAAACCATCGGTCAGCGGGTCTATACCTTAAGCTATGATTACGTGACTCCGCTTACGGTGATGGTGACGGACGGCATCCACAGTAAGCAGTATTTAGTGGAGCCGGAGCAGTTGCGCCGCAATGTGCTAACCTTTAATTCGGATTATTACTGGATTACAGACCTAGGAGTACAGTCCGGAAAAGCAGGGTTACTGGCGGGACAGTTTATCCACCTCTATGCCGGACAGGGTTTGACCGCCACCGGCAAACTGGTTGATTTGACGAATGGGGAAGTCCTCAAAGAGAAGGTGGAAATTACCCTTTGTGAAGAGGTCCAGCCGCTCTACAGCTTTACCTATGAAGCTAATTACCGGATTAAGACTTACAAAAACTTCTCGGAAATCAACCATGACGGGGAAACGGTGACCCGCGATCTGCAACTCCTGGTGAAAAACGGCCGCCTGTCTGCGCTGGATCCCTCCTTGCCCATCGTCTACGACGGGGTCATTGTTGATACGGTAGGTGATGCGGAATACCTTACGGTGCTGGGCACCGACGGAAAACTGGCCGATTTGAAAGAGCGCATCGTTTTACCGCAGGATTTCAAGAATTACAATATCGTGCAGATGTCCCATAACCTGCGCACTTCGTCGCCTTACCTGGTCGTCAGGTATAAAAACGGGTCGGTGGTTGCCTTCAATTATTTGACCGGAGAAGAGCTGTCCACGGAAAAGGTGCAGAGCGACCAATCCTTAATCGAATACGCGAAAGAGTTCCTGCAAAGCAAAATCGATTCGGTGTTGGCGGATTTGTCGGACGGCTATCTTAAGATTACCGCCTTGCAAAAACAACTCACCGTTATGCCGGATGCGGATCCTTTGGCCAATCTCAATACCGAAAGAGTCGATGGGGAAAATACAGGTGGAACGACCGATAGAAGCAAGGACGACCTAAGTACGCCGGGAGAAGAATCGGCAGAAGAGACAAATGAAGAAACAACAGATGAAACCGGCGAAGAAACAGGCGAAGCGGGGGAAGAAGGAACGACTGAGGACGGGGAAGAGACGGCGGAAGGGGTCGAGGAAGTAACGAACGAAGACGAGGATACAGCAACGGAAACCGGCCGGACAGAGGAATCGGCGGCAAGGGGCGAAGTGAATCAAAAAGACGAGGCAGACAATGCTGCTAAAGGGGAAGGTGCGGAAAGCCAGGGAATTAAGGATCAGGGCAGCAAAGCCCATGATGCGGAAGGCGACAGCGCGGAGCATATTGCGAATGAGCGTGGAGGAGTCCCTGAAGAAGAGGAGCAGACCGGCGAACTGTCTTCTCCAGCGCCGGCGGAGCCTTTGGTGCACCGGTATATACCGGTCTTTGACCCCAAAACAGGGCAGTACCTGCTTTACGATGAGAAAAGCCTCCTCGAAGCGCCGGAAGAATCTTTAACTTCGGTCAATGAACGGTTAAAACTGGAGCCGGTCATCGTGAAAGGAGCCAAAAGCATTGATCAGAATCAACCCGGACTACTTGAGGATAAAGGGCTGATCCTGCTTTTCCTGATTTCGCTCGCGATCCTGGTCTTGCTGTTTTATCTGGCTCAAAAGAAGCGCATTATTAAATAAACAGCCCAATAACAACTCTCGGTGGGCAAAAACCCCGAGAGTTGTTGTTTTGAATAAAAGAATCGCTTTTTGCTGCTTTTTTCGCTATACTGGTATTAGGATTAAAGTTTAAGTTTAATCAAATTAGCGCCGGGAAAGGGTCGGCGCAGAAAGGAACGGTAGCTTTCGAATGAAGAATAACTAATTCGGCAAATAATCTGTAAAGGTTTTGAAGACGGCAGGTTAAGGGGTCGGTTAATGCTTAGTGCTTGAAAAGCAAGTAAGCGACCATGACTGGTTATGCTTTCATTTTTCGCCGGATTAGTTAAAGGAAATGGACAAAGGAGATTCTCATAAGCAAGGATCTTTCCTTTTACTTTTTTCCGGCTGGGGTAAAGGAGAGATTTTTTTATGCTACTTTTGAAAGCTGTTAATATAAAAAAATATTACCACGACAGGTTAATCTTATTTTGCGAGCGTTTAGAGGTCCATGCCGGCGATAAAATCGGCATCGTCGGTCAAAATGGGGCCGGGAAAACGACCTTGTTAAACATTCTCGCCGGCGAGGTTGAAGCCGATGAGGGGACGGTCACAAGACATTGTGATGTGGCTTATCTGCGTCAATTGGCCTATCAGGATAGGAAGCAGGATAGAAATACTTCTGAAGAAAATGAAAGCAAAAGCGATGAAGAGGAAAATAGCCTGGAGAAGTTAAAAATCCTCAAAGAATTAGGGGTCAAAGATAAGCTGGGGGCAAGCCTTGTAAGTGGCGGTGAACAGACCAGGCTGGAAATGGCCCAGGCATTAAGTAAAGGCCGCCTAATTCTTTTGGCGGACGAACCTACTACCAATCTTGATGTTCAGGGTATTGACCTGTTGAAAGAGAAGCTGAAACAGGTGGAGACCCTGCTGCTCATTAGTCACGACCGGGCCTTACTGGATGAATTTTGCCACAAAATCATTGAGGTACGGAACGGCAAGCTGGCTTTTTATGAAGGAAACTTTTCGGCATATTTAGAGCAAAAACGGAAGCAAGAGGGACGGGCCCAGGCCGAATATGAACAATATCTCCAGGAAAAACGGAAACTGGAAGGGGCGATACGCCGGCAAAGGGAGAAAGCAAAGTCGACCCGAAAGGCTCCGGCGCGCATGGGAAATTCGGAAGCCCGGTTGCATAAAGGCACAGTGCAAGAAAAACAGAAAAAGCTACACCGCACGGTGAACAGTCTTAAGACACGGTTAGAGCAGTTGAAGGTTAAAGAAAAGCCCAAGGTCGAGCCGGTCATCAAGCTTGATTTTTCTTTAACCGACCCTCCGCGCAATAAAATCGTCATTTCTTGTGAGGATTTGTGTTTCAGTTATGGCCAAAACGAGATTTTTCGCCATGCCGCTTTTAAGCTATATAACGGGAGCAGAACAGCCTTAGTTGGTCCCAACGGCTCCGGTAAAACAACCCTGTTAAATCTGATTTATCAGCAGGCCATGGGAACAAGGGAGTCCAGGGAAATTTATCTTGTTCCCAAGGCGAGGATCGGCTATTTTTTCCAAGGGTTTGAAAACCTCGATTATGATAGAACAATCCTGGAAAATGTAAGGGAAGACAGTGTGCAGGATGAAACGACAATCCGAACCATCCTGGCCCGATTGCTTTTTATCGGTGATGATGTGTATAAAAAAGTGGGTGTGCTAAGCGGCGGGGAAAAAATCAAGGTTGCTTTTGCCAAATTGTTTGTTTCCCGGGCCAATGTATTATTACTGGATGAGCCTACTAATTATCTTGATTTCAGCTCGCTTGAAGCTTTGCAAAAGATCCTCAAAATATATGAAGGCACGGTGTTATTTGTCTCCCATGACCGGGCCTTTGTGGAGGCTGTTGCGGACCGGCTTTTGCTCATCGAGAACAAAAAAATCCTGGAATTGGCAGGATACGGCCAAGCGCAGGAGGAAGGCGGCCCCAACGCGTCTGGGGACAGGGAAGACACGGCCGAAGAGTTGACCAGGTCGATTTTACAAATGAGGCTCAGCGAAATTATTACGAAAATGTCTTTCCCTAATGCATCCAAAGAATTGCTGGAGGAAGAGTACCAAAAAATCCTGGTTCAGTTAAAAATGATGAATAAAACGATTAATAAAAATTAAATAAAGCATTGTAAAAAGTCTTGTCTTATAGTATTATTTAGTAAACCAGGGAATAGGAGGTGAACAATGTGGAGACACTGGTATTTTTAGGCGGTATCTTTATCCTTCTAAGCTTCCTTTTATTTATTGTTGCTGTGGCCTTATATATCATATTTTCCATCGGTCTGTACCAAATGGCCAAAAACGCAGGCTTGGAAAACAGCTGGCTTGCGTTTGTTCCCATTGCCCAGATGTATATCATGGGGAAATTAATCAAGGAAATCAAGGTAAAGGATTTTGTTATTCCTAGTGCCGAACTAGTATTACCGATAGCTTTTGTTGTTTTAATTCTCTGTGGCGGGATTCCACTTATCGGGCAATTACTTGCCTTAGCCGGGTTTGTCCTTTACTTGGCGGCTTGTTACAATGTTTATTTGTTATACCGGCCTAATAATGCAGTAACCTATACCATCATCAGCATTCTTTCAGTGACCGTGCCCTTCTTATTCTACATGATGCGTAATGATCCTATGGTACATAAACAGGATGAAAATCAGGATGAAAAACAGGATGAAAAGCCAAGCGAGGATGTTTCCATGTGATTGTCCGGCAATCCGGAGGCAAAAAGCAATCAGCAGTTAGCGAAACAGAATATTGTCCATGAAATAGTAAAAGCAGACCTGCGCTTGTTTTCCGGGGTCTGCTTTACTCAATTATTTTTTACCCGTATTGTTCCGTGAAAAATATTGTATACATGAAACAAGGGTATAGCAGCGAAAAATAAAATATTGTATAGTATAACAAGAAAAATCCACGCGAAAAGAGGAAAAGAGGGGGAGTTTTAAATATGAAGTTTAACGAAGCGGCACAGTACCAAATTAAGCGCGCCATCAAGCTGTTGAATTTAGATGAAGAAACAGCGAAAGCAGTTTTAGAGCCGAAAAGGGCCTTGGAAGTTTCTTTCCCGGTAAGAATGGATAATGGGCAGGTGAAAGTATTTAAAGGTTACCGGGTGCAACATACCGATGTTTTAGGTCCCGCGAAAGGGGGCATCCGTTTTCACCCCAATACGGATCTCAACGAGGTTAAAGCCTTAGCCACCTTAATGAGCAT
>DGEB01000043.1:0-290 GCA_002385735.1 Peptococcaceae bacterium UBA3937 | reverse complement strand
CCCGATATGTATACTAATCCCAAGATTATGGGTTGGATGATGGATGAATTTGCGGCCATCAGGCAATATAACGATTTTGGCGTAATCACGGGGAAACCCTTAAGCATCGGCGGTTCGGCCGGGAGAAGCAGCGCTACGGCCCAGGGCGGCTATTATGTAACCAAAGCGGCCTGTGCGAAGGAAGGTATTTCCCTCAAGGATGCCACCTTCTGCATTCACGGGTTTGGCAACGCCGGCAGCTTTGCGGCCAGCATTTTTGCGGCGGAAGGATGCAAAATCATCGGGATTGC
>DGEB01000021.1 GCA_002385735.1 Peptococcaceae bacterium UBA3937 | reverse complement strand
GTTTAAAACCGAGCGTTTACTGGAAACGGCGAAAAAGTTCAGCCTGAATCATTTTGACGATCTGTTTGCCGCGGTGGGCGAAGGGACCATTACGCCATACCAGATTATTACCCGCGTGCGTGATGAATACTATAAAGATGTCAAGAAAGAAATTGCCGAAGTACCTTTGACGGAAATCCAAAAAGAGCTGCAAAAGGGGAAAAGGAACAAAACCAGGCATGGCGCTCACGGGATTATCGTCAAAGGGGTCGATGGTGTTTTTGTTCGTCTTTCCCATTGTTGCAACCCCTTGCCCGGGGATGCGGTTATCGGCTATATTACGCGGGGAAGAGGGGTCTCCATCCACCGGACGGATTGCCCCAATGTCCAGGCTTTCCTGAAGGAGGACCGGGGCCGAATCGTTGAGGTAACCTGGAAGCAGGGTAAAGAAAGCGTTTACCAGGTGGAATTAGAAGTCTATGCCATTGACCGGGCGCGTTTAACGATGGAAATTATGAATGCGATTGCCGATATGAAGCTGCAGATCAATGCGGTCAATGCGCGCATCAGTAAAAATAAGCTGACGATCATCAATCTGCGGCTGGAAATCCACAGCATCGCGCAGCTTAATCATTTAATCGAAAAGATTAAACGGATTAAAAACGTCACGGAAGTAAATCGTGTGATCCCCAAAAGATAAATATGAAACACGCTCGAGACAACAGCAATAAGGGTAGGAGCAAGCGGAAGAGAGCTAGAGAGGAAGGGAAGCTATGCGGGCAGTAGTGCAAAGAGTAAAATCCGGCGCTGTTTCGGTTGGGGAAGAAACGGTAGGGAAAATCGGCCGGGGGCTGGTGGTCTTGTTAGGCGTCGGCCAGGGCGATGGGCCGGAAGATGCGCGGTATCTTGCGGAAAAAACCGTTCATTTGCGGATATTTGAGGATGAAGCCGGCAAGCTGAATTTATCAGTCAAGGATGTGGGCGGGGAAATTTTAGTGATCTCCCAGTTCACTTTGTTTGGTGATTGCCGCCACGGGCGAAGGCCCAGCTTTACGGAAGCGGCCGCTCCAAAAGAGGCGGAGCAGCTCTATAAGCTTTATGTTCAATCTTGTCGGGAGCAGGGCGTAAACGTGGCTACAGGGGTTTTTCAGGCGGAAATGCTTGTTTCCATTGCCAATCATGGTCCGGTCACCATCCTGCTGGACAGCAAAAAGTTGTTTTAACCACATGCGGTGAGGGTTTGGAATAGAGCGAGGATATGAATACAGCAAGAATAAGGAAGAAATACGGAAGAAGAAGGCGGGAGGGAAAAAAATGAAGATCAAAATTATACCGGTAGGCATGTTGCAGGCGAATTGCTATCTCGTGTATGATGAAGAGGCTAAAGAGGCGATGGTGATTGATCCCGGGGCGCCGGAGGAAAAAATCCTGGAGGAAATCAATGCCCTGGATCTTGTGGTGAAATATCTGGTCAATACCCACGGGCATTATGATCATGTGGAAGGAAACGCGTATGTGCACAAGGCGACAGGTGCTCCCCTTTACATTCACGAGGAGGACAGCGCCATGATGACGGAGGTGGCGGCGGTCAAAGCGGACGGCTTTTTGCGGGACGGGCAGATCCTGGAAGTGGGAAAGCTGCGGTGGACGGTTCTGCATACCCCCGGACATACCAAAGGGGGGATTTGTCTCGTTGGGCAGGGTGTTTGCTTCAGCGGAGATACGCTTTTTGCCGGGACCATCGGCCGGACAGATTTTCCGGACGGGTCCCTGGAAGAAATGATGCGTTCGCTGGAGACGAAGCTGGCCGCTCTGCCGGATGAGACCACTGTCTATCCCGGTCATGGCCCGCAGACCACCATCGGGCAGGAAAAAAGACTTAATCCTTATCTGAGTAGATTTACCGGATGGGCAGAATGAAGAAACTAATCGTTCTTTCCCCTGACCCGGCCGATTACCGGGTGCTCCATGACTTACTCCGGGTCTATTTCCCCAGGCTGTCCTTTGTTGAAGAGGAAAAGGGCGCCGTCTATTGGTTGACCGGGAGGGCCCAGACGTCAATGTCTTTCCAGGCCGCTCCGGGGGATGAGCTATCCGCCGATTCCGGTGCAGTCAATGCTGAAGTACAAGCGAATGATGAAGGACCGGCTCTGGTCATGAAAATCGAAAAAAAGGAAGCGCCCCTGGAAATCCGGGTTGCGGCGCTCAAGGACGGCCGATTGGTTGATCAGCAAACGGAAAAGATTTTCGCGGAATCTTTCCCTGAGGAAACAGAGCACCGCCAGCGGCGTTTGTTACGGCTGTGTTTTCAGCGGGTCTTGGTGCGGCTATTGGTGCTTCAGCCTAGTCCCTGGGGTATTTTAACCGGGGTAAGGCCGACCAAAATTGCCCATCGTTTGTTGGATGCAGGCTGTTCCGCGGAAAAGACGGTGGCGCACTTATGCCAGGATTATGACCTGAGCCGAAAACGGGCGGAGCTTTTAACCAGAGTCGCCCTTTATCAACGCCCGTACCTGGCGGAACAGAACGAAAGCAAGCTGCTCAGCATATATATAAGCATTCCTTTTTGTCCCACCCGTTGTCATTATTGCTCTTTCCCCGCTTTTTCCGTTGAAAGGTGGGGTGCACAAGTGCCTGCTTATTTAAGCGGGCTGGAAAAGGAAATCGCCGCCGTGGGAGCTGCCCTTTCCGGCACCGGGGCTAAGGTGCGGACGGTTTATCTTGGCGGCGGAACGCCAACAGTATTGTCGGCTGAACAATTAGCCCATCTTTTAGCGACGGTGGAGCGGAGTTTTGACTTTACCGGAGAGCGGGAACTGACGGTGGAAGGCGGTCGGCCGGATACCTTAAGCGAAGAGAAATTGCGGGTTTTGAAAGCGCATCAGTTGAGCCGCTTAAGTATTAATCCGCAAACCATGTCTGATGAGACTTTGGTCAGGATCGGCCGTCAACACACGGTGCAGGAGATATATGAAGCCTATAGGTTAGCCAGGAAAACTGGCCTTCCTATCCTGAATATGGATTTAATCATTGGTTTACCCGGGGAAAAGGGCACTGTTTTGGAAGCGACTTTAGAGAAGGTGTTGCAACTTGCTCCGGAAAACATTACCTTGCACGCTTTGGCGATGAAACGGGCCGCCTATTACCGGCAGGAAAAAATCGTCTTGCCGGTGCCCTCCGAAGGGATCCAGATGATGGACCTGGCCCACCGGCGCCTGCAAGATGCCGGCTATCATCCCTATTACCTGTACCGGCAAAAAGAAATCTTTGCCCACGGGGAAAATGTAGGGTACACCTTACCGGGCAAGGCCTGTCTTTATAACATCCTGATGATGGAGGAAAGGCAGACTATTTTGGGCTTTGGGGTTGGTTCGGGCAGTAAGCTGGTGAATTATGCGGACTGGACCCTGGAGAACATCTATAACCCGAAAGACGTGCAGGTTTACCTGGAGCGGCTGGAGGAAATCATTAACAGGAAAGTTGACAAGCTCCTCCGAATTCTTTAAAATAACAAAGTAACACAAAAGTGATCCATCAGTGGGATAAAAGTGATGAGGGAGAGAGTAGTTATCCCTTTTCTGCACAGGAAGGCGGGGTCGGGACTGAGAACCCTGCCAGAAAAGGATAATGAAGGACACTCCTTAGAGCTGACAGGCCCCAAGGTCTGTCCGGGTTACGCCGTTACCGTAAAAAGGGGAACAGCGCTGCTGTTCAAAGTGGGTGGTACCGCGGGTTAAACTCGTCCCAGCATGTCGATGGGGGACGTGTTTTTTTATAGCTTGAAACCGGTGGTGCAAAGGAGGTTAGATGAAATGTTGACGACCAGACCCCGGGGGACCAATGATTTGTTGCCCGGGGAAATTGAAAAGTGGCAGTATTTGGAGGGGGTCTTGCGGGAAGTAGCGGAATTGTACGGTTATCAGGAAATCCGCACGCCCATTTTTGAGCATACGGAGCTTTTTCAACGGGGTGTGGGGGAAACCACCGATATTGTAGAAAAAGAAATGTATACCTTTCTCGACCGGAGCGGGCGCTCCTTAACCCTGCGTCCGGAGGGCACCGCATCGACCGTGCGCGCCTTACTTGAAAACAAGCTGCATGCGGGAGCCCTGCCGGTAAAGTTTTACTATATCGCTCCGATGTTTCGTTATGACCGGCCCCAGGCCGGACGTTACCGGCAATTCCACCAGTTTGGGGTGGAGGTTTTTGGCGCGGCCGAACCGGGTCTGGATGCGGAAGTAATTGCGATGATGCTGGATATTTACGGGCGCTTGGGTTTAAAAGATTTGCGGGTGGAGTTAAACAGCGTGGGTTGTTCGGACTGTCGCAAGGTGTACCGGGCGGCCCTACAGGAACATCTTAAGGAGAAGCTGCTGGAGCTTTGCCCGACTTGTCAGGGAAGGTATAAGAAAAATCCGCTCAGGATTTTCGATTGCAAAAGCCGGCAATGCCAGGAGTTGGTCGCGGATGCTCCGACCATCACCGAGAGCCTGTGCCCCGCTTGCCGGGAGCATTTTAGCAGGGTGCAGGAGTATTTAAAAGAGTTGCAGATTCCTTACCACTTAAACCCGTATATGGTACGGGGGTTGGACTATTATACCCGGACCGCCTTTGAGATCGTGGCGGAAGGGATCGGCGCCCAGAGTTCCATCGGCGGCGGAGGCAGGTACGACAACCTGGTGGAAGAATGCGGAGGCCCTCCCCTGCCGGGCATTGGATACGCCATGGGGATGGAAAGAATTTTACTGGCCCTGGAAAAGCAACAGGTGAAGTTGCCCCTTTCCCGGCGGCAAACGATCTTTCTGGCAGCCCTGGGCAAGGAGGCGCAGAAGGCGGCCGCCGTGCTGGCCCAGGAATTGCGCCAAAGGGGGCTTTCGGCGGAGTGGGATTACCAGGGACGCAGCCTGAAGGCGCAACTGAAAACGGCGGACCGGTTGGGCGCGGTATTTACCGTGATTATCGGTGAAGAGGAATTGCAAAAGGGGACGGTACTTATAAGGAAGATGCAGGAAAGCCGGCAGGAAAGCCTGCCCCTGGAGCAGGTTGGATCGTACCTTGAAAAAGAGTGCGGAAAGGGAGTATCTGAAGACGGAGCCGGAACAATGGAAAGGGAAAAAACCGGGGCGCAAGATAGTAAAAATTAAGCTGAGGGATACTGAGCTTATAACCGAAAGGGAGATTGAAAACAGAGCGAAGGAGGAAGACAAGCACGATGAGTGAGTCACTAGGCGGCTTAAAAAGAAGCCATTACTGTGGTGTGATCAACAAAGAACTGGTAGGGCAGGAAGTAACCCTCATGGGATGGGTGCACCGGCGGAGAGACCACGGCGGAGTCATCTTTATTGATTTAAGGGATCGGGAAGGGCTGGTCCAGGTGGTCATCAATCCGGAAATTGGAACGGACTATTTTCAAAAGGCGGAAGCCGTGCGCAATGAGTATGTTCTGGCGGTTATAGGGAAAGTCCGCCTGCGCCCGGAGGGGACGGTAAACCCCAATCTGGCCAGTGGCGAAGTGGAAGTGGTGGCCCGTGAAATCCGGGTTTTAAGTGCCGCCCAAACCCCGCCTTTTTATATCGACGACGAGGTCGAAGTGGATGAAACGGTGCGCTTGAAGTACCGTTATTTGGATTTGCGCCGCCCCGTTATGCAAAAGGGATTAATCCTGCGGCATAAGGCGGTTAAGGCCATCCGGAACTTTTTTTACGAAGAAGGCTTTTTGGAAATCGAAACCTCCATGTTAACCAAGAGCACGCCTGAAGGAGCCCGTGATTACCTGGTGCCCAGCCGCCTGCATAAAGGGGAGTTTTATGCTTTGCCCCAATCCCCGCAGCTATTCAAACAATTGCTGATGGTGGCCGGAATGGATAGATATTTTCAAGTGGCGCGGTGCTTCCGGGACGAAGATTTGCGAGCCGACCGCCAGCCGGAGTTTACCCAACTGGATGCCGAGCTGTCCTTTGTGGAACGGGATGATGTTTTGGATGTCATGGAAAAAATGATGGCCCGTCTCTTTAAAGAGTGTCTAGGGATCGAAATACCCCTTCCTTTTCCCCGTTTAAGTTATGAGGAGGCCATGGGGCGTTTTGGGGTTGACAAGCCGGACCTGCGTTTTGGTCTGGAGTTGGTGGACCTCTCCGAGGAAGTGCGGGGCTGTGAGTTTAAGGTCTTTGCCCAGGCACTGGAGAAAGGCGGTCAGGTGAAAGGAATCAACGCCCGGGGCTGTGCCGGCTATTCCCGGAAAGAGATTGACGATTTGACCAAACTTGTAGGTATTTACGGCGCCAAAGGGCTGGCTTACCTGATCCTGACGGAGGAAGGGATCAAGTCTCCGATTGCCAAGTTCTTTACGGAGGAGCAACTGGAGCGGATTGTGACGAAGCTTGAGGGGAAAACCGGTGATTTATTGTTCTTTGTAGCGGACAACAAAGACGTTGTTGCCGCGTCCCTGGGCCATTTGCGTTTGGAACTGGGCAAGCGCTTAAACTTGATTGATGAGCAGGAATTCAATTTTGTCTGGATTGTGGATTTCCCCTTGTTTGAGTACAGCGAAGAGGAAAAGCGCTGGGTAGCCATGCACCATCCCTTTACCTCGCCGGTGGATGATGACATCCTCTATATGGAAACCGACCCCGGGCGGGTGCGGGCCAAGGCTTATGACCTGGTCTTGAACGGGGTGGAAATCGGCGGCGGCAGTATAAGAATTCACCGGAGAGAGATCCAGGAGCGGATGTTTAAGGCTCTGGGCATCTCCCCGGAGGAATCCCGGGAGAAGTTTGGCTTTTTGCTGGATGCTTTTGAATACGGGGTTCCGCCCCACGGGGGCATCGCTTTTGGCATTGACCGGCTGGTGATGCTGATGGCCCGTCGCAACAGCATCCGGGACGTGATTGCTTTTCCCAAAACCCAAAGTGCCATGGATTTGATGCTGCAGGCTCCCTCCAAAGTCTCTGCCCAACAATTAAGAGAGCTGCACCTGAAGGTAAAGGAAGGCAAAGAAGCCATAAAAAGGGAGTAAACCCCGACGAATTTTACAATCCGTTTACTTGATAAAGAATAAAAATTGTGTTAACATAAAATCAAGAAGTTAAGGACTAGGCAGTAAATCTTTACCCTACCGTGTGCGTGCTCCGGCCGATTAGTTTTAGACCAACACCAACACTTAGGGAGTCTTGACTCTGATTGTGGCTTGTAAGCCCGCGCAGGCAAGATTCTGCGGAAAACAGTTCGAAGCGGGAAACATAAAGCAATCAGGAGGACACCCACCTGCTAGAGGCAGGTTCAAAACAACGGCGCCACGGCATAGTGGGGTTTGATAGCCAAGTTAGGGGTTGCTTCCTGTAGGTCTTTTGGCCTATAGGGAGCAAATTTTTTAGCAAAAATGTTATTTTGGCAGGAAAAAACGCAAACCATGTTGAATTATCTTAGCAGAGGGGTTATGTTGGCAATTACTTTTTGACCAGTAATGATTAGTTACGCCGGAGGAAGCAATATGGAAGATTTGACGAAATTACAACAAAAAAGAAAAAATATTCATAATAAACCAGATATTAATAGCATAAACAGAAGAGTTTTTCAAAGCACCCACTCTTTCTTTAAGCCTGCTTTTGTTGCTTTAATTATGTTGTTATATATCGCTTCGTTTATCTATGATACCTTTTATATGGGAACGAATTTGCTGTTTAGCAAATTCTACTTTCTGCCGATCTTGCTCATCGGGCTTTGGTATAGTAAAGCGGTAGTGGTGGCGATGGCTACCGTTTTCGGCGCGATGATTATTGTCAATGATTTGGTGGTCGGTTATCAGAATTTATCGGAGGACCTGGTTCTCGTTTTAAGCTTTTTGTTTATCAGTTATGTAGTGGGCGTCTTGAAAGAACAGGGGCAGGATTCGGAAAAGGTACTGGAACATCATGCCAACCATGATTTGTTGACCGGCTTACCCAACCGTTTAATGTTTGAAAACTATTTGCAAAATGTGTTGGCTGAATGTAAGTGTGGCGGTCATAACACCTGCATTCCCATTTTTTTGGTCGATATCGACAAATTCAAGTACATCAACGACATCATGGGGCATATGGCCGGGGATAACCTTCTTGTGATGGTAAGCAACCGGTTGAAGGAAAACCTGCCGGAAGGCTCGATTATTGCCCGTTCCGGTGGGGATGAATTCTTAATTACGGTACCCGGGCTTGCGGAGGAAAGAGAGTACATAGAAATTGCCAACCGGATTATCCATACCTTTAAAGAACGTTTTGTGGTGCACGACCGGGACGTGTATTTGACGGTCAATGTGGGGATCAGCGTCTTCCCGCAGCACGGGGAAGATACCAAAAGTTTGATCTCCAACGCGGATATCGCGATGTATAAGGCGAAGGAAGCCGGAAAGAATAGTTATAACTTCTTTAGTACCGAAATGAACAAGGACATTTCGGATCGCTTGAATATTGCCAATCAGTTGCGGCAAATTGTCGAAGAAAAGAATTACGACGTCTTTGTCCTTCATTATCAACCGCTGGTCGAATCAGAAACGAAAAAAATCAACGGGGTGGAAGCCCTCTTACGGTGGAATCATCCGGAGCAAGGCTTGATTTACCCCGGCAAGTTCATGCGTGTGGCAGAGGAAACCGGATTGATTGTGCCCATCGGGAAATGGGTCCTGCGGACGGCTTGCCTGCAGGTGAAGAAATGGCAGGAAAGTAATTTCCCCAATCTGCGCCTGTCCGTTAATATCTCGGAGCAGCAGTTGCGGGACAAGAACTTCTTTACTGATGTGGTGAAGATTCTTGAGGAAACCGAATTTGACCCCTTGTTCCTGGAGCTTGAAATCACTGAAACCATTGCCATGAACAATTCCGAACGCAATATCCATATTCTCGATGAACTGCGCAGTATCGGGGTGAAAATCGCTCTTGATGACTTTGGTTCCGGTTATTCCTCCTTGAACTATCTGGGCACCTTGCCGATTAATATTCTCAAGGTAGATTATGACCTGGTGCGGGAGATTCCTTTCAACCTCAAAAATTCAGCCATTGCCACTTCGATTATTTCCCTGGCGGCGTGCTTGAACTATGAGGTAGTGGCCGAGGGCGTGGAGAACGAGGCCCAGCTTGAGTTCTTCCGGCAACAAAAGTGCAAATATATACAAGGTTATCTCTTTAGCAAACCGTTGCCGGCTGATGAACTGGAATCCTTGTTACACCGGTCGCTGCCTGCAACCATAGGTTAGAGACGGTAATAAGCGGATCGCGGCCAGCCTTTAGCGTTTAGTCAGGAATTGTTCTTAAACTATAGGAGGATTGTTTTGGAGCAGTTTACACGTACGAAAATCTTACTGGGCGAACAGGGTTTGGCGCTTTTGGCGCAAAGCAAGGTGCTGCTTTTTGGCGTTGGCGGGGTGGGCTCCTATACGGTGGAAGCCCTGGCCCGGACGGGGGTAGGGCAGTTGGTGCTGGTTGATTATGACCAAGTGGAAATTACCAACATCAACCGGCAGTTGCCCGCGTTACTTTCCACCTTGGGACGGTATAAGGTGGATGTATTGAAGGAACGGATTCTGGATATAAATCCGGAAGCGGAAGTTACTGTTTACCGGGAAAAAGTAGGGCCGGAGAACGTAAGGATTTTCTTTCAAGAGAATCCTTCTTATGTTGTGGATGCCATCGATATGGTGACAGGAAAAATTGCCATTATTGAGACGGCTTTGGCGCTGGGCGTCCCGTTGGTTTCGGCGATGGGGGCCGGCAACCGTCTGGATCCGGCGAAAATTCGCCTTGCGGATATCAGTGAGACCTCCGGTTGCCCTTTGGCCAGGATTATGCGCCAGGAGTTGCGGAAACGAGGGATTCGGAAAGGGGTGAAGGTCGTTTATTCCACGGAAGCGCCACAGAAACGGTGGGAAGATGCGGCGGCGGATGCGCAGGACCGCCGTTCCCCTGGCAGCATTTCTTTTGTACCGTCTGTCGCGGGGCTTTTCCTGGCGGCCCAGGTGGTGCGGGAGTTGGTAGGAAGATGGATTGACGATGCCGGAAAGGAAAACATATAATGTTGGTGCGCCGGAACAATGCAAAGAATATGTTCCTGTCTCTGAAGTGCGGGGGACGACTTTACTAAGATAAATAGTGTTAATAGATAAGGGGGAAATAGCGATGGCAAACGTGATGCAGCTTTCCGAAACGAATTTTAAAAGCGAGGTTCTTGACGTGGAAGAGCCGGTCCTGGTGGATTTTTGGGCACCGTGGTGTGCTCCGTGCAAGATGCTCGCTCCCATAATTGAGGAATTAGGGGAGGAGTACCAGGGAAAAGCGAAAATATGCATGTTGAATGTGGAAGAAAACGAAGCGATGGCCAATGAGTTTGGGATTATGAATATGCCAACGATGATTGTTTTTAAAGACGGGCAGGAAGTAAACCGTTTGGTAGGTATCGCTACGAAAGCGAATATTGCCCGGGTGCTGGATGAGACGATTGCGGCTCAGTCAACCAGGAATTAGGCGAGGACCAAGGCTTTCGTTGTCAACATGAGGTATGGTGAGCGAGTTTGGTCGTCAGCAAAATGAGGGATGCAAGAGCGGCAGGAGCTGTTATATAATAGTAACAGCTCTTTTGTCTTTTGGTTGGGCAAAGTAATATAGAAAAAGAACGAAATTCTGATGGATTAGAGAGTGATGAAAATGGATCTTTTTTCACAAACTGAGGACTCGGCGCGGCAGGGACGGGCTCCTTTAGCGGCCCGGATGCGGCCGCAGAATTTGGATGAAATTGTGGGGCAAGAACATTTGCTGGGGCGGGGCAAACTATTAAGAAGGGCGATTGAAACCGACCAACTGGGCTCCTTAGTTTTTTATGGCCCACCCGGCACGGGAAAAACCACTCTTGCCTACGTAATTGCCAAAACCACGAAAGCCCATTTTACTAAGCTCAATGCGGTGACCTCCGGCGTGGCTGATTTGCGCAAAGTGGTGCAGGAGGCGGAGGAACGGGCCAAGTATTATTGGCAAGGAACCCTCCTTTTTATTGATGAAATCCACCGCTTTAACAAGGCGCAACAAGACGCCTTGCTGCCGGCCGTGGAAGAAGGAAAGCTGGTCTTAATCGGGGCAACTACGGAAAACCCTTATTTCAGCGTTAATGCCGCGCTGGTGTCCCGTTCTCGAATTTTTCGGCTGGAGCCTTTGTCAAAGGAAGATATTCTCACTTTGCTCCGGCGGGCGCTTGAGGATAAGAAAAGGGGTTTAGGCAACTATCGTTGTGCCATTGCGCCGGAAGCTTTGCTTCATTTGGCGGAAGCGGCCCGGGGTGATGCACGCCTGGCTTTGAACGGCCTGGAATTGGCCGTATTATCCACCATGCCCAATGAGCAGGGCGTCCGGGTGATTGATCTGGCGGTGGCGGAGGAGTCCATTCAGGAACGGGCTATTGTGTATGATAAGATGGGGGACCAGCATTATGACGTGATCTCCGCTTTTATCAAGAGCATGCGTGGTTCTGACCCGGACGCAGCCTTACATTATTTGGCCCGGATGCTGGCTGCCGGCGAGGATCCTCGTTTTATCGCCCGTAGGATTCTGATTCATGCTGCCGAAGATGTGGGCTTGGCCGACCCCATGGCCCTGGTCGTGGCTCATGCGGCGGCAGGAGGCCTGGAGATGGTCGGATTACCGGAAGGGCGCCTGTTACTAGCAGAGGCTGCATTGTATATCGCTTGCGCCCCTAAAAGCAACAGTGTTTTGGCCATTGACCGGGCGTTGGATGATGTGAAGCAGGGCAAATATGGCGCGGTGCCGCTTCATTTAAGGGATGCCGGGTATCCGGGCGCGGAGCAACTAGGCTCCGGTAAAGGTTATCGCTATCCCCACGCTTATCCCGACCATTATGTGGAACAGGAATACCTACCCGCGGAAATGAAAGGAGCAAAATATTATCATCCCTCCGGGATGGGGGAAGACCTGGGACCGCGGAGTAAACGAAAGGATGATAAAGATAAAAAACAACAGCAAGAATAATAACGTGATCAATACGCAGAGCAACTGCCAAAGGAGATGAGGTTTTTGCCACGAGTTTATCTTGATCATAGTGCTACGACGCCTACCAGGACCGAGGTGGCGCAACTGGTGATGGAATACATGACGGAGAAATTCGGGAATCCTTCTACCCTGTATTCTTATGGCCGGGAAGCCAAAAAGGCGGTGGAAAGGTCCCGGGAACAGGTGGCCGGTTTAGTAAAGGCCACGCCGGAAGAAATCATTTTTACCAGCGGCGGGACGGAAGGCGATAACCTGGCCCTTGTGGGCATGGCCCGCGCTTACGCCCGTAAAGGAAGGCACCTGATTACTGCGGCGGTGGAACATCCGGCCGTATTGGATACCTGCCACTACCTGGCCCGGCAGGGCTTTGCCGTGACCATCCTGCCGGTGGACGAGGATGGGACGGTAAGTGTGGCCGAGGTGGAAAAAGTGCTGCGGCCGGATACCATTTTGATTAGCATCATGCAGGTGAATAACGAAGTGGGCACGATTGAGCCGGTGGAGGAGATTGGGGAATTGGCTCGGGCGCGGGGCGTGCTTTTTCATATCGATGCGGTGCAAGCTATCGGCAAAGTAGCGGTCGATGTGGAAGCCCTCCGGGCGGATGCCCTTACCGGTTCGGGACACAAAATCTATGGCCCGAAAGGGACTGGCTTTCTCTACCTGCGCAAAAGGGTGAAATTGGCCCCCTTAGTGTGGGGCGGCGGGCAGGAAAGGGCTTTTCGGCCCGGCACCGAAAATGTAGCGGGGATTGCGGGGCTGGGTCTGGCGGCGGAATTAGCCGGTCAGGAGTTGAAAACGGAGATGCCCAGGCTGGCCGCTTTGCGCAACCGGCTGATTAACGGCATTCTGGAGAAGGTGGAGGGAACCGCCTTAAACGGGCCCACGGTAAAGCGCGTGCCGACAAACGCCAATCTGCGCTTTGACGGGGTGGAAGGGGAAGCTTTGCTGCAGGCCATGGATTTGAAAGGGATATGTGTTTCCAGTGGCTCCGCCTGTTCGGCGGGTTCGGTGAATCCTTCCCACGTGCTGACGGCAATGGGCCTAACCAGGGAGGAAGCCTTGAGTTCCGTACGCATGACCTTAGGTCGGGAGAATACCGAGGAACAGATTGATTATGTTTTGGAAGAATTGCCGCAAATAGTGGAACGGTTACGGAGAAAGGCAGAGTAAGAGAAAAGGCAGAGTAGGAAGAGTTAGAGTGTGAACGCAAAAGGAACTAAGGAAAAGAAAGTGAGCGGAAGATGGTGGAGAAGAATTGCGTGGAGAAGAATAGGACAGGACATAAAAAAAGAGTAGTTGTGGCCATGAGCGGCGGGGTAGACAGCTCGGTGGCGGCGGCGTTGCTTGTGGAAAAGGGATATGAAGTTATCGGCATAACGATGCAGATTTGGCCGCAAGCCCAGGAGCCCACGCCGGGAGGCTGTTGTTCCTTAGATACGATTCAGGATGCCCGGGGTGTCGCGGAGGGTTTGGGGATCCCTTTTTATGTGGTCAACTTCCGGGATATCTTTGAGGAAAAAGTAATCGATTATTTCACTGCCGAGTACCTGCGGGGGAGAACCCCGAACCCTTGTATCGCTTGCAACCGGCAGATTAAGTTTGCAGCCTTATTGGAACGGGCGAAAGCCCTGGAGGCGGATTACCTGGCCACGGGACACTATGCGCGGGTGGTATACAGCGCGGAGGTGCAGCGCTATTTGCTTTTGAAAGGAAAAGATGAACGCAAAGACCAGTCCTATGTCTTGTATAATCTGACCCAGGAGCAGTTGGCCCATACCCTTTTCCCTTTGGGGGAGTACACTAAGGACCAAATCAGGGAAAAAGCGGCCCAATTAGGCTTAAAAGTAGCTGACAAAGCAGAAAGTCAGGAAATCTGCTTTATACCGGATCATGATTATAAAAAGTTTTTGCTGGAAAGGGTGGGGGCCGTCGAATTCCCGCCGGGGGATTTTGTTAACCTGCAGGGCGAGGTACTCGGGCGGCACCGCGGCTTGCCCTTTTACACGGTAGGCCAGCGGAAAGGATTAGGGCTGGCCTTGGGTTATCCAGTGTATGTGGTCGCCCTTGACCCGGAGCGCAACAGGGTGATTGTGGGTCTGGAAGAAGAGGTATTTCACCAGGAGCTCTACGCCAGGGACAACAATTTTATTGCCATTCCGGCCTTAACGGAAGCGCTGGAGGTCCAGGCCAAGATCCGGTATACGGCACCGGCGGCTCCGGCCCGGATTTTGCCGGCCGGGGAAGGAAGGGTGAATGTGATCTTTGAAAAACCGCAGCGGGCGGCTACACCGGGACAGGCGGTGGTTTATTACCAGGGGGATGTGGTCGTTGGTGGCAGCACCATTGATGAGGTCCTCCTGAACAGTTGAGATGGTCTTTTTAGAGGATGGTCATGGGTGGGTTTCAGGTATGATTAATCGGGAAAGGGTCATAATAAGGTTATGAGGAAAGGTCGTGAAATCAAAAACTTACCGGTGATTGACGTAATCAGCGGGCAGCAGCTTGGTTATGTCACCGGTTTTAAAATCGCTGAGCATGAAGTTCTGGAAGGACTGTATATGGTATCGCCGGATCAAAAGGTTCATTATTTGTCGCGGGAGGCGATCAGCCGCATCGGGAAAGATGCCGTATTGGTGAAAGCCGGGTCGGAGCAGGTAATTCTTGACGCACCGTCCGCATGGTCGGCAGAAGGCGGATTAAATGGTTCTGCTGTGATGACGAGCACGGGGGAAGTGCTGGGAGTGCTTTCCGATATTCTCTTTGAGGAAACCAAAGGACATATTCTCGGCTATGAAGTATCGGATGGCTATTTTAAGGACCTAATCTGGGGTAGAAAGGTCATTCCGGTGGCCAATGTCTTAACTTGGGGCAAGGACACCGTGATTGTCGATGAAAGGGTGTGAAAAGATGAAGTGTCCTGCTTGTGGCAGCAGAGCGGTGGGGAAGGTCGGTGCGGATCAGTATTATTGCTGGGACTGTTTCGTGGAATACCAGTATTACGGGAATAACCAAGCAAAGCTGTATATGGTGGAGGAGGATGGCAGCCTGGTGGAGTATTAGGTGGTGCGAAGCGGAATGCTCAAAAAACTGGTACGCATGAAACGTCCCATCCTGGTTCTCGTGGGACTTTTTTTGCTTTTATGGTTATTGTTTCTTCTGAGAGCAATCCTGTTGCCTTTTGGACTGGGTTTTCTGTTGGCCTATGCGCTGGCTCCCGTAGTTGATCAGCTTGAAAGCAAGGGTATTGGCCGCTCAGCAGCGATCCTGTTGACCTATGCTTTTTTTTTGGGTGCCCTGGCCTTGTTAATTTTCTATGCCATCCCGCCTTTAATCAGGGATCTGAACAGGCTGGTGGAGGTAATTCCCGGTTATGCCCAATCGATTCAGGAGACCATCGGGTCAATGCAGGATGGGTTTAGCCGTTTTCCTTTGCCCGCAGGGCTCAAGCAGTTGGCTAAAGATACGGTGGGGCGGATTGAGCAGCTTTCTTTAGGCTTTGTGCATGGCTTTGTGCGGGCTTTGCTCAACATCGTTGAACATAGTTTCGATATTCTTCTTGCGCCGATTGTTAGTTACTACTTTTTGCTGGAATTTAAACAGTTGGGAAAATATATCCTGGCAGCAGCGCCGGTGCGCTACCGGGACGATCTGGCGCTGCTGGGGAAGGAAATCCATCAGGTGTGGCGCAATTTTCTTAAAGGCAGTGTGCTCCTGATGGTTATTGTGGGAGTATTGACCACATTGGGGTTATACTTGATCGGCATGGATTTCCCGGTATTAATCGGTATTCTGGTGGGTATTACCAATATCATTCCGTACTTCGGAGCGCTTCTTTCAGCGGTTCCGGCTTTGCTGTTAGCCTTGGTCAAATCCAAGTGGTTGGCTCTGTACGTGCTGGGTTTGCTCCTTCTGATTCAGTTGCTGGAAGGGAACATTCTTTCCCCACGGATTCTGGGTCATTCCGTGGGCTTGCATCCGCTGGTGATCATATTTGCTTTATTGGCGGGTGGTCGCTTAGGGGGCTTGGCCGGGCTTTTGCTGGCCGTACCCCTTGCGGCGATGTTGAAAGTGCTGGTCAAACTATTTTATGTGCGTTTGATTTAGAACTCGCATTTTTTTAACGAGCGTTGGGAAAATTGGAGAAAAAGCACCCTGAAGGGAGGATTTTCTTCAAGAAGATATGTGCTTCAGCGAAAAAGGGGGATAAAAAATTTATATATGGTCTTAGTAGAAAATGCCCTTGGAGACATGATTTTATTTCTTGATAATCGCCCCGCAGGTAATCAGCGAGGGTTTGATAATAGCGAAAAACACTGTTTTCTAAGCGAAGGGGTAATTGTTTTTTAAGTATAATAGGTGTAAATATATTTATACATACCGAGAACTATCGGAAAATATAATAAAATAATAATTGATTCTGAAAACATAATAATATATAATATAGGTATATAAAATAAGCGTGGGGGGATGCGAGTCATGAAAGTGTTCTTAAAGGGCAAAAAGATTTTTGCCATGCTGACTTTGATTGCTTTTTTGTGTCCGAGTGCAGCGTTGGCAACGTCAAGGGTAGATTATGACACAAACAACCCTCGGTCTTACATGAATGGGCAAGAACGGGATAAGTCCGGTAATTCGAATTATGATTTTTACTTACTAGGCAAGGGGGTACGAGACAAAGACAGTAAAGAATCGAAAAATGACAGGTATAAACCGGTCAATGACAACAAGGGTGATAAAAACAATGATAGGAACGGCAAAGACAGTAAAGGTAGAATAAATCCTGGTAATAACGATAGGGACAAAAAAGACAATAATAATAACAACTTCGATTGGAACTTTAATAACAGGGATCGGAAAGATACGAACAAAGACGCTAAAGACAAAAAGGATAAAGGCAAAGAAGATAAGGGTAAAATAAATATTGGTGACAAAAACAAACCGAACAAAGAAAACAAAAACGATAGAAACAAAAATAATAATAAAGATATAATAAACAAGGGCATCAAAAATATAAAAGATATAATAAATAAGGGCAAAAAAGACGACAAGGATAAAAAGAACAACGATCGCAAAGATGATAGGGGTAAAGTAAATAAGGACAACCAAATTGGTAAAGATAAGAAGAATGATAAGGGCAAGAACGACTACAAAAACAATTTTCAAAATATACTAGAAAAGTTGAAGAAAGACAAAAAGGATGATAAGGATAAAAAGAACAACGATCGTAAAGATAATAATGACAAGATAAATAAAGACAAGAAAGACGATAAAGCTAAGAAAGACGATAAAGCTAAGAAAGATGATAAGAATAAAAAGGATAAGGATTATAAAGGCAATAAGATTAAAGATATACTGAAGAAACTGAAAAAAGACAAAAAGGATGATAAGGATAAAATCAAGAAAGTGAAGAAGCCCCAAAAAGACGACAAGGACTGCAAAGACATATTTAAGTTCATTAATTTAATCGATAAGAAAAAAGACTGGTTCAAATTCGTGGATTACAAAGACAAGGATTGTAAAAGGGTTTGTAGGCTCATCAAATTAATTAAAAACAAGTATTGCAAAGATAAAGAATGCAGGGAAAATGATTGTAAAATCAAGGATTGCATAAAGGATGGATGCGATTGTAAGAGTTGCCAAAGGCTTATCAAATTAGTTAATAAGTTTTGCAAAGACGATTGCAAAAATTGCTGCAAAGACAATGAGTGCAAAAAGCTCATCAGATTAATCAAACACATGGACAAAAAGGATAAAAAAGATAAGGATTACAAATTAAATCTGCTCCTAAAATTATGCGAAGCATAGCAGTTTTCCCAATAAGAGGGAGAAACAATTAGTTTTGAAAAGTAGCTTTAAATAGCGACAACTCTCGTGTAAAACGAGAGTTGTTGTTTTTTATGGCCCCAAAGTTTAGGGTCGCGGTCATAGTTAAATCGTGTTGAGTAGTGATTGTGAAAATGTTAGAATGGCAATATATGAATGTAGTATAGTAATGAGAGGGGCCCTGAGGAAAGATGAACAAAAAGCTTGATCCGGATGGAAAGATACTCCAGGCTGTAAACATGGACGATGTTAGAGAGTATTTTGCAAAAGATCAATTTGCCACTTCGATTGGGATAAAATTACTGGAAGTGCGCCCCGGCTACGCTGTTTCGGAAATGGAAATAACCGAGCAGCACTTAAACGCGCTTAAAATCGTGCAGGGTGGTGCCGTTTTTACTTTAGCCGATTATACTTTTGCCGCGGCCTCCAATGCCTATGGTCAGGTGGTTGTGGCGGTCAATGGCAGTATTACCTATTTTCAGGTGGCTCAAGGGAAAAAGCTGATTGCGGAGGCTACCGAGGTATCGGTGCAGAATCGGCTGGTTACGTATAATGTGGATGTTTTTGATGAGCATAAGGCGCTCATTGCCAGGTTTACCGGTTTGGGTTATAAGAAGAAAGAAGCCATTAAATAGATAAGAAGGTACCATAATCGCTTTTTTGTGTCCTAGTGCAGCATTGGCCGCCTCAAAGGAGGCTTCCGGCAAAAAAACACAATCTTCCGTGAAAGTGCAGGTAAAGAATATGCT
>DGEB01000002.1:3160-29275 GCA_002385735.1 Peptococcaceae bacterium UBA3937 | reverse complement strand
CGTAGCCAAGTCGGTAAGTCACCGGGGTTTGACTCCGTGTTGCGTAGTTTCGTTCCCTGCCGCCCCAGCCATTAAGCCTTTTCAATTATGCGGCTGTGGCGGAATTGGCAGACGCTCTAGATTCAGGTTCTAGTGGGGGCAACTCCATGGAGGTTCAAGTCCTCTCAGCCGCACCAAAATTTATCCCTTGTGTAGCAAGGGCTTTTTTAATTTTTGCTCAAAAATATTGCAAGCGGACGGAGACTGTGCTAAAATTAACACATATTTTTATCAAAAAAAGTTGAGAGGAGAGAGTTGAGATGAGCAGAGATGAGTTGACCAAAATTATCTTACCGGAGGAGAAGATTCCGCGCTTCTGGTACAATGTTCAGGCTGACATGCCGAATCGACCGGCGCCGGCGTTACATCCTCAAACGAAAAAACCATTAACTCCGGATGATTTAGCGGCCATTTTCCCGATGGCGCTAATCGAGCAGGAAGGGACCACCGAACGCTTTATCGAAATCCCGGAGGAAGTACGGGAGATCTTCAAGCAGTGGAGACCGTCGCCCTTGTTCCGGGCGCATCGGCTGGAAAAAGCGCTGGATACGCCCTGCCGGATCTATTACAAGTACGAAGGGGCCAGCCCGGTGGGCAGCCATAAGTTAAACAGCGCGATTCCCCAGGCCTATTTTAACAAAATCGCGGGGATCAAGCGTTTAACCACCGAAACCGGGGCCGGGCAATGGGGAACGGCGTTATCTTTAGCCTGTAAAATGTTTGGGCTGGAATGCACGGTGTATATGGTGCGGATTAGTTTCCAACAGAAGCCATACCGCCGCGTGTTTATGGAAACTTATGGTGCGGACTGCCTGCCCAGTCCCAGTGAGCGAACCGAGATTGGCCGCAGGATTCTCGCGGAGCACCCGGATACCCCGGGCACCCTGGGTATTGCCATCAGCGAAGCGATTGAAGATGCGGTGCAACGTTCCGACACCAATTATGCATTAGGAAGCGTGCTCAATCACGTTAGCCTGCACCAGACCATCATTGGGCAGGAAGTCAGGCTGCAGTTGGAAATGGTGGATGATTACCCGGATATTGTCATTGGTTGCTGCGGTGGCGGCAGTAATTTCGCCGGGATTGCTTTCCCCTTTATTCCGGATAAACTGCAAGGGAAAAATATTCGCCTGATTGCGATTGAACCGGCGGCCTGTCCAACCTTGACCAAGGGGACTTTTGCTTATGATTATGGCGATGTGGCCGGCTTGACGCCGCTTTTGAAAATGTACACCCTCGGGTCCAATTTCACTCCGGCGGGAATCCATGCCGGCGGGTTGCGCTACCATGGCGTATCCACTTTGGTAAGCCAGCTTTATCATGACGGTTTAATCGAAGCGCAGGCCGTCAAACAAAAAGGAGTGTTTGATGCCGCAATTCTCTTTGCCCGGGCGGAAGGAATCGTCCCCGCGCCCGAATCCGCTCATGCCATAAAAGCGGCTGTTGACGAGGCACTCAAGGCTAAAGAAGAGGGCGTGGAAAAATGCATCGTCTTTAATTTAAGCGGCCATGGGCACCTGGATCTTACGGCCTATGAAAACTATTTTGCCGGTGTGATTGATGATATTGAGATGACCGATGAAGAAGTAAGCAGGAATCTGGCGCAATTGCCCCAGGTTGAATAAAGTGCTTTTCCGACGAAAAAAGGGGTTTTGGCGACGAGCCAAAACCTTTTTTTTATGTTTTGACAACATTGGTATTAAAATGTGATAAAATTGCTTATGGTGAGAGAATTGTTATGACGGAAGAGTTCTATATATGATATATGTAGGAGGAGATTGGCTCGATGCAAATCCAATTTTGCGGCGCAGCCGGTTGCGTCACCGGTTCATGTTTTCTGGTTACCACCGAAAGCAGTAAGTTTTTGGTCGATTGCGGCTTGTTTCAGGGTTCCAAAGAATTAAAAGAATTAAACTATGGACCGTTTTTGTTTGACCCGCAAACCATTGATTTTGTGTTGCTTACCCATGCCCATGTGGACCATTGCGGGTTATTGCCGAAGTTGCATAAGAAAGGTTTTAACGGTCCGATCTACACAACCAAGGCTACGAAAGAGCTGTGCAGTGTGGTTCTGCCGGATAGTGGGTACATCCAAATGATGGAGGTAGAAAGAAAGAACAGGAAACTGGCGCGAAGCGGCGAGCCTCTTTTAGAACCGATTTACACGGTGGAAGATGCGAAAAAGTGCATGGAGTTATTTGTTAGTTATCCATACGAACAGGAATTTGCTCCGGCGCCCGGGGTTGTGGTCAAATATTACGATGCGGGCCATATCTTAGGGGCGGCCATGATTGAGTTGGTGATTACGGAGGAGAAAGAAAGCTACAAGGTGATCTTTACCGGGGATATTGGCAATACCGACCAGGCTCTGGTGGATGACCCGACCAAAATTAAGGAAGCGGATATCGTGGTCATGGAGTCTACCTACGGCAACCGGTATCATTTGAATGTTGGTAATAAAATGGAGGAATTGGCCAGGGTGGTCCGGGAAACCATGCAAAAAGGCGGCAATCTGGTGATCCCCAGTTTTGCGGTGGAACGGACGCAGGATCTGGTGTATTATTTAAAAATCATGAAAGACAATGGGGAAATCCCCCCGGTGGATATTTTTATCGACAGCCCCATGGCCGTGGAAGCCACCAAGGTATTTATCCAGAATCCGGAATGCTTTGACGAGGAAGTCTCCATCGCCATTAAAGGGCAAGGTGCCGAAACCCTTTTTAAAGGGCCGGACATTCATTACGTCGTTTCGGTGGAAGACTCAGTAGCCGTCAATAAAATCAAAAGCGGCGCGATCATTATTTCCGCCAGCGGGATGGCTGATGCCGGTCGGATTAAGCATCATTTGAAACATAATCTCTGGCGCAGTGAGTGTACCGTCTTGTTTGTGGGTTATCAAGCCGAAGGCACCCTGGGCAGAAGAATCCTGGAAGGGGAGAAGAAAGTCAAGATCCACGGCGAAGAAATTGCCGTCAAGGCGACGATAGAAAAAATTGAAGATTTCTCGGCCCATGCGGACCAAAAGGGATTGCTGGAGTGGTTAAACGGTTTTGAAAGTACTCCCCAAAAGGTTATCCTGGTCCATGGCGAAAAAGGCAGCCTGGAAACCTTACAAAGGGTGATTCGCCGGGAAATCGGCATTCATGCTCAAATTGCCGAATACGGTATGATTTATAATCCGAGCGAAGACGGCGAAACCATCATCAGGAGAGAAGAACTGGCGGTGCCGGAGGTCGGCAGCATTGCCGTATTGGAGCCGGAGTTAGGGCAAGCCTTCCAAACGATTAGAAATGAAATCGTTGAGCAAGCCAAGCTGCACAGCAGTGACACCAGAATACTGCAGCGTTTGCTGGCGCATTTGGCGGAAATCGAAAGGGAATTACGAAAATGTTGTTAACTATTAAAAATTACTAGTAGGAATTATGCGAATGGTGTCGAAATATTCCCTGTGGTGTTGATGAAAACAGGGAGGTAAAAAAATTTGTTAACTCGTATCCATCGCAGGAAAAAACGCGGGAACAGGTTGGTAGGATTGCTTGTGGCAGGAGGAGCCCTGGTGGCGGCCTGCCTTGTTGCTGTTTTCTTTTGGCAGCCCCAGTTTTCTTTTTCGCTGCCGGATTTGAACTTCAAGGGAAAGCAGGCCGCCGGGGAAGAGTTGCCCCAGTTGCTTGCCCTAAGGGACCCTGCCGTGCTGATGCCTCCCGAAGAAAAAGCGGAGTTTGTCCAGTTAGGACGAAAGCAGGATTGGCGCCCCCTTAAGAAAGAAGCCGTCAAGGTGAAAGGTTTATACATGAGCGGAGCCGCTTTTAATTCGAAGAAGCTTTTTGATTATTTGGTGGGTCTGGTGGACACTACGGAACTAAATGCCCTGGTTATCGATATGAAAGATGACAACGGCTATTTAAGCGCCGATTTTGATATTAAACTGGCCCGGGATTTGGAGATCCGCCGCCATCGAGGGTTAAACGCGGCCGAAAACATGCAGCTCTTGTTTAGCAAAAATATTTTCCCCATTGCCCGGATCGTGGTTTTTAAAGACCCGTCCCTGGCGGAGAAAAAACCGGAACTGGCCTTGCGCAAAAGTGACGGCAGCATCTGGCGGGACCGCAAGAAGCTGGCCTGGGTGGACCCCCATAACCGCGAGGTGTGGGAATATACGGTGGACGTGGCCAGGGAAGCCGCCAAAATGGGCTTTCGGGAAATCCAGTTTGATTATGTGCGTTTCCCCAGTGACGGCGATATGTCGGACGTGGTTTATCCCTATGCCGACGGGAACAAGAAAGAGGATGTCATTTTAGAATTCCTGCGCTATGCCAAAAAAGAACTGGAGCCTTATAATGTTTTTGTTTCCGCCGATGTATTCGGTCTTACTACAATGACCCTGGACGATATGGGCATCGGCCAGAAGTTTGAGAAAATCATGACGGCGGTGGATTATATCTGCCCCATGGTGTACCCCTCCCATTACGGGGTAGGCAACTATTCCTTCGCTAACCCCAATGCCCACCCTTATGAGGTGGTGAAAAACGCTCTCCTGGACGGACTGAAAAAGAAGGGGGACGCGCCGGTGATCATCCGGCCCTGGTTGCAGGACTTTAATTTAGGCTCGCCCCGTTACGGTCCGGCAGAAGTGCGGGCTCAGATTAAAGCCACTTATGATGCGGGTTTGGATGAATGGATACTGTGGAACGCCGGCAACCGCTACACGGAAGGGGCCCTGTTGCCGGAGTAAGCCGACCTGCACGAACGGTGGAGATGCAGTTCCCACGGCCGGTTTGTTTCGTATGTTAAAATGGTAATCTGCTCATGGGCTTTGATTAATTTTCCGCATTTTAGGCAGTACTCGTCGCGGGGAGCTTGGCCTGCCCCGGTGGTGACGGGAGTGGTGGACCACTTTTGCCAGCTTTTCCAGCCGGTTTTGCAGAAAGCGGAGCGGTGGGCAAAATCAGCCATGACCCACTTGAAGAGGCGATGAAAGCCAAAGGCATAGCGGGCATGGAGCAGGAAGTTTTTGGGCAGGCCCAGTTGAAAGGCATATTGATTAAAGGAAGTTTCTACTTTAACCTGCAGGGGGCCGCTGATTTTCGTATTCTGCCAGTTGAACTTATGGGCGGTCAGCCAAAGCCGGAGGTAGTCAAAGATATAGCCTTGACAGATGTGGATCGGCTCGGATTTTTTTATGTTCAGTTTTTGAATCGCTTTTTCCATGATGACAGCTACATATTTTTGGTATTCTTTTTGCGAAAAATATGGATGTTGAAAATGCTTTAAGGGGATTAAAGCGGTGAAATATTCCTGGGTCTCCCGGCGAAAAACCCCGATGATGGTCCCGCCGACCAGGCTCCCGCTGCCGGCATCGTCGATTTCGATCATGGAACTGGTCACCTCAGAATTTAGTATTCCTGTTCGCTGTGGATTTATAAGCAGCTGATGATTTGCGAAAATATCCTGAACTTTTCAGGAAAAAATTGACGAGCCTTGATCTTTACCAGTATAATAAAGCTTGAATTATTGATTATGATCTTTTTGAGGAGGCAGAGTAGTGAATAGTGCTAAGATCGATGGTCTACTGTGGGCAAAACTAATCATTGCTTCCAGTGTCTACTTGTCTGAACGAAAGCAAGGCGTTGATGCTTTAAACGTGTTCCCGGTACCGGATGGGGATACGGGAACCAATATGAGTCTGACGCTTGCCTCCGCAGCAAAGGCGGTTGCAGAACGCAAAACGGACAAGCTGGGGGAATTAACGAAAGCAATGGCTTACGGAGCCTTAATGGGGGCCCGGGGCAATTCGGGCGTGATTCTTTCCCAACTGTTGTCCGGTTTTGCCAAAAGCACCGAAAACGAGGAAGAAGTTGATGCCCAAGGCTTTTGCGATGCCTGGCAGATGGCGGTCGAGACAGCCTACCAGGCTGTATCCAATCCGGTGGAGGGTACCATTTTAACGGTGGCCCGGGAATCGGCCCAAGCCGCCGTCAATGCGCTCCAAAAGTCGGACCGTACGATCAATTCGGTTTTGCAAGCAACCTATGAAGGAGCCTATCAAGCCTTGCAGCAAACGCCTGCTATGTTGCCGGTCCTGCAGCAGGCAGGGGTGGTCGACGCGGGGGGACAGGGCTTAGTATATATTCTCGAAGGAATGTTAGCCGCTTTAGAGGGCAAAATGCCGCAAGTTCAGAAAGAAGCTTTTACTCCGGCTACTGCCGCTCCTACCAGGAAACTCGATTATACGGGGGAACAGGCGATTACGTTCCAATACTGCACGGAATTCATTCTGAAAAAGAAAGATAAGCCTTTAGCCTTAGAGAGCGTTAAATCCTTTCTCAGTGATAAAGGAGACTGTGTCCTGGTTGTAGGCAACACTGACGCGGGGAAAATCCATATTCATACCAACCGGCCAGGGAAGGTGCTGGATTATTGCACGGACCTGGGGACCTTGCATGAGGTCCAAATCCACAATATGCTGGAACAAAGCGAAGAAATGCGGCTGAAGGCCAGAGCCAAGAAGCATCTGGGCATTATTACCGTATCTCTGGGCTCTGGGTTAAACGAGGTCTTCAAAAGCCTGGGCGTGGATGTGGTGCTTACCGGCGGGCAAACGATGAATCCCAGCATTCAGGATTTGGTCGAGGCCATCGACCAGGTTTTGGCGGAGGAAGTCTTGATCCTGCCCAACAACAGCAATGTGATTTTGGCGGCAGAACAGGCGGCGGGGGTAGCTTCCAAACCGGTCCGGGTGGTGGGAACGAAGACCATTCCGCAGGGAATCGCCGCTTTAATGGCCTTTAACGCGGAAAACGACCTGGAGACCAATAAGGCCAAGATGGAAGAAGCCAGCAAACAGATTGTCAGTCTGGAAGTGACTTACGCGGTACGCGATGCGGAATATGACGGGCAAAAAATTGCCAAGGGGCAGATTATCGGCATCGGCGAAGGAAGAATTGCGACCAGTGGGACTCAGAAGGATGAGGTGGTGCAAAAACTGATCGCCGAATTTTGGCAGCCGCAATATGAATTAATCACGATATATTATGGCGAAGATGTGCAGGAAGATGAAGCGGAGAAGTTGGTGGAGGCCCTGTCTCGGCAGTATCCGCAGGCTGATTTTGAGTTACATTATGGTGGTCAACCCTTATACTATTATCTGCTCTCAATTGAATAAAGATTAAGAGGATATTAATAATTGAGAAATGAGGTGTAATTAATGGGGCGAATTCGGATTGCCACGGACAGTACCGCGGATTTACCGGCAGCATTGGTCAAAGAATATGATATCGCCGTTATTCCCTTGAAGATTATCTTTGGTGAAGAGGCTTATCGGGAGAACATCGACATCACGACCCAGGAGTTTTATGAAAAACTGGCGAAGGCGGAAAAGCTCCCGGCTACTTCTCAGCCGTCACCAGGGGAGTTTCAGGAGTTTTACGAGGAATTGACCAAGGACGGTTCAGCCGTGATTTCCATTCATATTTCCAGTTTGATGTCCGGGACCTGTCAGTCCGCCAACATCGCCAAAGCGGCTTTAGCCGATAAAGATATCACCGTTGTGGACAGCAGGCAGGTGTCGGCCGCTTTAGGGATGGTGGTGATTACGGCGGCCAAGGCGGCGAAGGCCGGCAAAGGAAAAGAAGAGATTCTGAAGATTGTTCAGACGATGATGGAGCACGTCCGGGCCTATTTTGTGGTGGACACCCTGGAGAATCTGGAAAAGGGCGGGCGGATTGGCAAGGCCACTGCATTTTTAGGCGGGATGTTGAATATTAAGCCGGTTCTTACCATCAATGACGGTTTAATCGGACCTTTTGAAAAAATCAGGGGGAAAGGCAAGGCTTTGGAACGGCTCGTGGAAGTCGCCAAGGAATACGCGGCGGTCCATGGCAATGTCCGGTGTATTATCGCCCATGCTGACGTGTTGGAAGAAGCGATTAAGGTGCACGAAAGAATAAGCAGCGAAGTACAATGTACCGAGATTATCCTCGGGGAAGTGGGCGCGGTGGTAGGTACCCATGCCGGCGCCGGTACGGTGGCTGTGTTTTTCTACGAGGCGGAACTGGAGGACCGGTTGTTATCATAAAGCATCGTAAGAAGAAAAGAGCATTCAGGCTTCTTCAAGCTGTTGGAAGCAAATATGATCAGCACAGGTAATCATTATCGCCTGTGCCTGAGTTTTCTTTTTCGTCTTTTTTTTCTAAAGAGGTGGAGGCAATGGTTCAGGCAATCAGCAATAATATGCAAAATATTTTGGCCTTATTGAAGGACTCCGGCACGCTCCTTTTAAAACCAGGAGAGATTTTTCAAGCGAAGGTGGTGGCACAGCAGGGTGACCGCTTTCTTTTACAGGTCGGCGACAAGCTGTTGCCGGTAAGAGCCGAAACAAGCATCCTGCCGGGGCAGAAACTCAACTTGGAGGTGCTGGAGTGGCGGGGCGAAGAACTTTTGGTGCGTCTTTTGCAGACCAAAGCGGGCGACGCCGGGGACAATCAGCCGAAGGTTAGTGAACAGTTGCAAAAAATCATCGAACGCTTTGGTTTCCGGGGAGAAAAGGACCTGCAAACCATCTTCGAAGCGCTGCAGAAGCTACCGGTTGAAGAGCAGACCGCGGTGCGCTATTTGCTGGACCCCAATCTTCTGGCGGCGCTCTTAATTCCCCAGCAGGACGACCAGGGCAAGCAGTCTTTTGATCGGATCGAAGTCAATCGCTATCAAGGAGCCCTGGCCAATGAGGAAGAGCTGTGGGAGGTCTTCTTTCGATTAGACCTGCCTCATTTGGGGCATCTGGAACTGAAATTGAAGCTGGCGGACCACCGGCTTTTTTTACAGATTTGGGCTGATTCCGCCGCAACCGAGCAGCTTTTGCGCAGCCGAAAAGAGGACCTCATGGCATTCTGCGCCCATGTGGATATTGTGGCCGTGGACGAAGGGCCGTTGGTGCAGGCTGACTATACCAAAAACATTGATGTGAAGGTGTGAAAAGAGGGAGAACAGATGCAAGAAACGCACAATCCGCAAACGATTCGCCATAAAAAGGCCGTGGCCTTGCAATATGATCAGGAGCAAGTCGAGGGAGCGCCGCGCTTGGTTGCGGTGGGCGAAGGGTATCTGGCGGAAAAAATTATTGAAATTGCCCAAAAGGAGAATGTGCCGATTGTGGAGAACCAGGAGGTTGTCAGTAAGCTAATCCATTTTCCGGTGGGAGCGGAAATACCTGAGGAGCTTTATCAGGCAGTGGCGGAGATTTTGGTGTATCTGTACCGTCTGGAGAAAGAAAAAGGGATGGAAAAATGAAAGACCCCTTTAAGTTGTGCGGCTAAGCTGCTAAAATTCTTAAAGGGGTCTTTCGTAATGATGATTCTTTTTCTTATCTGCGCGCTGCGTCATTACCGCGTTCCTGTGACAAATCGGCCGGGGAAGTGGTGCTACTGACACCGGATGAATCTTTTTGAGACATTGCCTTTCCGCAACAGAAATCTGGTAGCTTAGCACTTTTCCCGCAGCTGGAACAGTAATATTGAGCCAACGATTTCACCCCCTGTAATTTAACAGTATTAATAGCTTTGCCAAAAAAAATATTCGCCAAACAAAAAAATCCCATCCGGGGGAAAGACGGGGGAGCTTTTTATGTAGATGTAGAAAGGGGTTGGACGCGATGTTTAATATTGTCCTCGTAGAGCCTGAAATACCTGCCAATACCGGTAATATTGCCCGCACCTGCGCGGTAACCGGCTGTAGTTTGCATCTGGTGGAGCCCTTGGGCTTTTCCATTGATGATAAACATTTAAAAAGAGCCGGCTTAGACTACTGGCATTTGCTGGATATTCATCGATACCACAATTTGGAGGAGTTTTTACAAGGGAAGGACCCTCGTTTATTGTTTCTGTCGACAACCAAAGGAAGCCGAAAGTATACGGACGTGATTTATCCGGCCGGGGCTTACCTGCTTTTTGGCAAAGAGACCAAAGGGCTGCCCGAGAGCTTACTCAAGAGTATGCCGGAGCAATGTTTCCGTATTCCCATGAAGGACGGGATTCGGTCCCTTAATTTAAGCAATTCCGTGGCGGTCATTGTCTATGAGGCTTTTCGCCAGCATGATTTTTGTGGCTTAATCTAAACAAAAAATCCTGCAAAAGACTTTGCAGGATGATTATTTTTTAATGGTACGCCCGATAGGAATCGAACCTATGCACCTGGCTCCGGAGGCCAGTGCTCTATCCACTGAGCTACGGGCGCATATCTTATTTTTGAGCAACAAGATTTATTATACAGCATGATAGCGAAAAAGTCAAAAGCAGCTGCTGAAAAATTCGGGCCGAGGAGCCCAAATTGCAAATCATAGTAAAACGGAAAGATGTTTGTTACAATAGTATAGAAAAAGGAGGGAGCCTTGATGTCCATCGAAGGAAGACAAAAAATCAGTTGGGTCCAAAAACACATGCCGATTCTGGGAAAAATCAACGCAGCATTTCAAAAGGAGCAGCCTTTTGCCGGCAAAAAAATCGTGGTCTGTTTGCACTTAGAGGCCAAGACAGGCTATCTTGCACTGGTTTTGCAGGCCGGCGGGGCCGAGGTTACCGTAGTAGCTTCCAATCCGTTATCGACACAGGATGATGTGGTCGCGGCGCTGGTGGAACAGGGCATTAAGGCTTATGCGCGGCACGGTGAGTCTTATGAAGAATACCAGAAGCACCACCGGCAAGCCTTAGATGAAAACCCTGATTTGCTTATTGACGACGGCGGGGATTTAATCACGCGGTTGCATTGTGAATACAGTCATCTGCTGCCTGATATTTTGGGCGGTTGTGAGGAAACCACCACAGGGATCAAGCGCCTGAAGGCCATGGAGAATTCCGGCATCCTGCAGATCCCGGTGATTTCGGTAAATGATGCCATGATGAAACACCTTTTTGACAATCGATATGGCACCGGCCAGTCGGTGTGGGACGGCATCAACGGTACCACCAACCTGTTGGTGGCCGGGAAAGACGTGGTGGTGGTCGGCTACGGCTGGTGCGGCCGGGGAGTGGCGATGCGCGCCAAAGGTTTGGGTGCCAGGGTCATCGTTACCGAAGTGGATCCCATCCGAGCTAATGAGGCGCTTTTAGACGGTTTTGCCGTGATGCCGCTGAAGGAAGCGGCGGCCCTTGGCGACATTTTTGTAACCGTCACCGGCAATAAAAACGTTCTCCGCGGCGAGCATTTCGCTTTGATGAAAGACGGGGCCATTTTAGCCAATGCCGGTCATTTTGACGTGGAAATATCTAAGCACGATTTATACAGGCTGGCCCAATCCCATCAGCTCATTAAACCCAATATCGAAGAATATGTCTTAGCCGATGGGCGCAAGCTTTATCTTTTGGGAGAAGGGCGCTTAGTTAACCTTGCGGCCGGGAACGGGCATCCGGCCGAGATTATGGATTTATCCTTCGCTTTGCAAGCCTTGTCGTTGGCTTATCTGGTGGAAAAGGCCGGAAAGTTGCCGAAGCAAGTGCTGCCCGTTCCCGAGGAACTGGACCGGCAAGTAGCCTGTTTGCGTCTGGAGGCTTTAGGAATTCAAATCGATCGGCTGACGGAAGAACAAATCAATTATCTCAACGACTGGGCGTAAGGCTAAGGCTAAGGTTAGGGTTCAGGAGTGAATTGAAGGACGAAGGGTAAAAGATGAAGAAAGGGAAAAATTGGTGAATAGATGATAAATGATCAATATGCTTTTCTTGATGTGGAGACAACCGGATTAAACTGTCACCTGGACGAAGTAATTGAAATCGCGATAATTCTTTCCTCAAAGGGAAGCACCGGCGAGCGCTTTACGTCTTTGGTAAAACCCCAAGGCTCCGTTCCGCGGCAGGTGAGCTTCCTTACGGGGATTACCGATGAGATGCTAAAGGATGCGCCGCCTGCTGCGGAGCTCCGGGGAAAAGTGAAGGCGCTCCTGGAAAAAAAAGTGATCGTCGCCCACAATGCGCCCTTTGATTTGGGTTTCGTGCAGGCGATGCTGGGCGAACCTTTAACTAACAAGTGGATCGATACGATTGATTTAGCTAAAATCCTTTTTCCGAATCTCTCGTCCTACAGCCTGCGTTATTTAATCCGGCATTTTAACCTGGAGACTTGCCCCAACCACCGTGCTTTTGCGGATACTGAAGCGCTGGAAAAGCTTTTTGTTTATTTGAAGGAACAGGCCTGGGCCTTATCACTGCAGGAGGTCCATAGTATTTATTACTTTCTTCAGGACGAAGAAAAGGGCCTGGCCCATTTTTTTGCGGAAATCCTCAAAGCAAAGATTAAAAACTATGATTTTGCCGCGCCGTTACCCCTGCGGAGCAAGGCTCAGCCCAAGGAAAATGGCGGGAGGAAAGCGAGAAAACCGGAGGTATCCTGGTCGCCGGAAGAACTGCTGGCCATGTTTCGTCCCGGGGGAGCCATTGCCCAAGGCTTTGCCAGCTATCAGGAACGTCCTGCTCAGTTGCAAATGCTCCGGGCGGTAGCGAAAGCCTTTACCCAGCAGCGCTATCTATTGGTGGAGGCGGGCACCGGAGTAGGAAAATCGCTGGCTTACCTGGTGCCGGCTTTGGCCTGGGCGGTCTCCCGGCAGGAAAAAGTGGTGGTGGCCACCCATACCATCGCCTTACAGGAGCAGCTCTGGCGCAGTGATATCGCTTTTTTAGAGAAAACCCTGCCCTTTAGCTTTAAAGCCGCTGTCCTGAAAGGGAGAGGGAACTATTTTTGCCTCTATAAATGGAAAAACTTGAAGGAGAGCGGGACAGACTTTAGTTGGAGCGAAAAGGTTTTGCTGGCGCGCCTGGCCTATTGGCTGGAAAAAGAAGCAACCGGGGACCGGGACACCATTAACTTGCGGGGCTGGGAAAAGGATGTGTTTAATCAGTTGGTTTCCACCAAAGAGACTTGTTGGGGAGCCCAATGTCCTTTTGCGGCCGATTGTTTTTATCAAAACGCCCGGGAAAAGGCGCAGGAGGCTGATTTGGTGATTATCAATCACTCTTTGTTGCTTTCCGATGTTAAAATCGGAGCGGCCTTTTTACCGGAATATCATTATTTAATCGTCGATGAAGCCCATCATTTGGAAGAAGAAGGGACGAAACAATTTACCGAATCTTTTTCCTTGTTGGATTTTCAAAAACGCATCGGACACCTGCTCAAAAAGAAAGAGGGGATTTACAAACCCGGACTGGCCTATATCTGGAAACACTATGTTGGTTTGCCCAATGAGCTGGCGGGGGAAATAAAGGAATTGCTTGGTGCCATGGAAAAAGGCGCCCAAACCCTTTTGGCCAGGACGGAAGAAATCCTGCAGGCTTTCGCGGGGCAGCCCTCCGAAACCATGCGCGTGAGCGCGGAAACCAGGCGGGAAGCGTGGTTTGAAAACCTTACCGTGTTGTTTGACAACCTTTTGCTGCACGCCGAGGATTTAGCCGCTATGCTAAGCCGTTTAGCCAACAGGCTTTCGGAGGATTGTTCCGAAACCGGCTGGGAGAATGCGCTGAAGGAACTGCGCATCTACTTTGGCGAGCTAAAAGCGGATGTGGAACTGGTGCAAAAGTTCTTTCATTCCTGTGAGGATACCACGGTTTATTGGCTGGAATTCGGGGAAAAAAGGCAGGAACTGCTCTTAAACCTGTCCCCTTTAAATATCGCCCATCTCTTCCGGGAGCAGCTTTTTGCGGATAAAGAAACGGTGGTGCTGACTTCGGCCACCTTAAGCATCGCGGAAGACTTCTGCTTTTTAAGCGAGCAGCTAGGCTTGGACGAGGAACTGGTGGATAGCTTGCAGATTCCCTCCCCGTTTTATTATGATGAACAATCGCTTTTGGTCATTGACAACAGCCTGCCGGATCCGGCCCGGACCAGTGAAGAAGCTTACAACCTGGCCCTCCAGGAAGCCCTATACGCGGTTTTGCAGGCCACCGGCGGCAGGACACTGGTGCTGTTTACTTCCCACAAGCAACTGCAGAGCATGTATAATTACTTAAAAGAGCCCTTACAGGAAAAGGGCTGGGAAATCTATGCCGATGGGATTAACGGGCAACGTTCCACCTTACTGGCCGAATTGAAAAACAATCCCTCCGCCATTGTTTTCGGGGCCAATACCTACTGGGAAGGAATTGACCTGCCGGGTTCCTTTTTAACCTCGGTGGTGATGATCCGGTTGCCCTTCTGGCCGCCCAGTATGCCGACGGTCGAGGCGCGGATTGAGGCGATGGCAAAGGAGGGGAAGGATGGCTTTTATCACTATAGCTTGCCCCAGGCGGTGTTACGTTTCCGCCAGGGCTACGGCCGGTTAATTAGGACCATCAACGATTGGGGTGTGGTTGTGGTTATGGATAACCGGCTGCTGAAAAAAAGGTACGGCAAGGTTTTTCTGAATTCCTTGCCGCAGCAAAGCTATGTTTGCGGGAATACGGAAGAAATTGTGGAGAAGATTAAAGAATGGTTAAAAGAAGCAAAAAATGATATGATAGGAGTATCATGAACAGATTAACGCGGTCAGGTTTTGCGTTGAGGGATGATTGATGAGGGAAGGGGAGGGGATTTCGCATGGATACACCGCAAAGACGGAAACGGTTTACCGGTTATAAAGGCTATGCTAAGTTCCTTGTTCCCGATGCCATCCCGTATTTGGCGGTATTAGGTCTTCTTACCGCGCTAGCATTCTATGGCGGGGGATGGCCTTGGGGCATCTTACCGGCGCTGTTGTTCCTCTTTGTCTGTTGGTTTTTCCGCAATCCGCCCCGGACGATTAGGGCGGGCGAAGGCGAAGTGGTTTCACCTGCCGATGGCATCGTGTTGGCGGTGGAAGAGGTGGAGGAAGAAAACTACCTGCATAACAAAGCGGTAAAAGTCAGTATCTTCTTAAATGTCTTCAATGTTCATGTGAACAGGGCGCCTCTGGCAGGTGCGGTGGATTATCTTGTCTACCGGCCGGGCAAGTTTTTGCCGGCCTTTAAGTCCCATGCCTCCACCCTGAATGAACGGAATTATGTAGGAATAAAATCGGAAGAAAATCCGGCCTGGTCCGTTTTGGTGGTACAGATCACCGGCTTTGTGGCCCGGAGAATTGTTTGCTGGGTCAAGCAAGGGGAAAAGCTGGGGCAGGGCGAAATATTCGGGATGATTAAATTCGGTTCCTGTACCGAGCTCTATCTGCCCCTGGGTTTTGAGCTACTGGTCAAAAAGGGCGACAAGGTCAAGGGTGGGGAAACAATTATCGGGAGGTTTCGTCATGAATAAAAGATTGATACCCAACATTATCACGCTAACTAATCTGGTTTTGGGTATTGTATCTTTATGTTATACCATGGAAGGGAAATACAATGAAGCGGCCATTTCGATTCTCTTTGCCATGGTCATGGATGGGCTGGATGGCCGTCTGGCAAGGAGACTGGAAGTCGCTTCGGATTTTGGCAAAGAGCTAGATTCTCTCTCCGATTTAGTTTCTTTCGGGGTAGCACCGGCGATTTTGTCCTATGCGGCGGTAATGAGCAAGCTCGGGAACTGGACCCTGCTTTTGGCCATCGTCTTTGCGTTGTGTGGGGCGATTCGGCTGGCCCGTTTTAACGTTTTAAACATCAATAACTATTTCGTAGGTATTCCGATCACTTTTGCCGGGCCGCTGCTGGCCATCTTTGTGCTCCTTTCGAACAAGCTGCCTCTTTATTTTTACCCGGTGCTTACCATGCTGCTTTCCTTTTTAATGGTCAGTAAATTAAAGGTGCCGAAATACTGATTTTTTTGATTGTTTTTTTGTGAGCGGATGAGCCTTCCATTGTCACCTTATCGAAAGAAGCGTAATAATATAGGAACAGGATTAGATAAGGAAGGGTGACAGATGATGAAAGATATTAAAGCGATGTTTTTTATTCCTCTCCCCCGGTTTATTTGTAATCTCCTGAAGAAAAAGGAGAAGAAAGCTAGTTAAGCTGGCTTGCGACTAGGTGCCGACTCCATGTCGACACCTAGCTTGTTATTTGCTCACCAAACCCACGCCGATGATGCCGCCTAAAACGCCGGCACAGGCTGTTAAACCCAATCTTTTTACAACAAAGGCCAGGGTAAAGATGGACGAATCCAGGATGAGGCCACCGATAATCGTTAGCAAAAAGTAGGACATGCTCACCGCCAGACCGTACAACAGTCCTTTGCCCTGGGCGGAATAGGCGGCCATCGTTGCGCCGATAAACATGCTGACAAAAAAAATGAAGGTGGCAAATCCGGATAACAGGTTTTCCGAGAGGGCAGTATATTGAAGAAGCAGTGCGGAGATAATCGCCAGCACTATCGTTAGCGTAATCGACCATAGCAATCCTTTGAAGACATAGCTAACTTGAAAGTCCTCCGAAGCGTGGATTTTCTCTTTTTCAATCATGTTTTTTCTCCCCCCAGCTTATCTTTATCATTAGATTATGTTTCCGGAACGGAAATATGATTAGAATTCCGGGGGCAGAAATCCGGGGGCGGGGAGCCAGGCCGCTTTCTTGCTTTCTTCGTTGCACAGGCTGGGACATTGGTTTAAAATAATAAACATAGTGACCACGGACCAGGGATGGACTTGGCACGGGCGAAACTGGGAAAGGAATAAGGTGAAAGAGGAAAATGGATCGGGAAAAAATTCAAAAGGCGGTAAAACTGTTTTTAGAAGCGATTGGCGAGGATCCGTCCCGGGAAGGACTTAAAGGGACCCCGCTAAGAGTTGCTAAGATGTGTGAAGAGATTTTCAGCGGGATGCAGAAGGAACCGGATGAGGAGTTATTTGTCTGCTTTAATGAAGAGCATGATGAAATGGTCCTGGTAAAGGACATTCCTTTGTATTCTTTCTGTGAGCATCATTTATTGCCCTTCTTTGGCAAGGCTCATGTGGCCTATATCCCGCGCAAAGGAAGGGTGACGGGTCTTTCCAAGCTGGCCCGGGTAGTCGAAATCTTTGCCCGCCGGCCGCAATTACAGGAGCGGCTTACTTCGCAAATCGCGGATTCGATTATGCGGATCTTGAATCCCCTTGGGGTCGTGGTGGTCATTGAGGCGGAACATATGTGTATGACCCTGCGGGGGGTCAACAAGCCGGGAAGCCAGACCCTTACTTCGGCCGTACGGGGGGTTTTCCGTTCCAATGAGGCGACGCGCGCCGAGGCCTTTGCTTTAATCAAAGGCGAGTAAAGGTTAAAATATGATAAGGTATCAAAATAATAATCCCATAAATATTTAAGTAAATAAAAGTAAAAATGGAGGAAGTTATGTATATTCTGGTGACGAATGATGATGGAGTGTGGGCACCTGGGGTGCAAGCATTGGCCAAAAAGATGACGGAGGTGGGCGAGGTTGTCCTGGTGGCCCCTTTGGAAGAGAAAAGCGCCATCGGGCACGGGATCACGATCCGGGATCCGATTCGGGTAGAAGAGATTAAGCTTGACGGCTTGAAAAAAGTCTACGGGGTGAACGGAACGCCGGCGGATTGTGTCAAGCTGGGCATTGAGGAGTTGATGGAGCACGAGTGTGGCTTAGTAATCTCCGGGATTAATCAAGGACCCAACTTAGGTACGGATGTACTTTATTCGGGTACCGTTTCTGCGGCGATTGAAGGTGTGCTGCTTCGCACCCCTTCCATAGCCGTATCTCTGGCTTCCTGGGAGCACCGGGACTTTAGCGTAGCGGCGGAAATTACTGCTGCCCTGGTGCGAAAGATGATTCGCGAAAACAAGGTTCTTCCGCCCGGGACGCTGCTGAATATCAACATCCCGGCGGTGGAAAAAGAAAAAATCAAAGGAATCAGGATTACAGAGCTGGGGCCGCGGGAGTACGAAAACCACTTTGAAAAAAGATACGATCCCCGGGGGAATGCCTATTTCTGGGCCGTGGGCAAACTGCTGCCCACCCAGGGAGACCACGAAGATTGTGATACCCATGCGGTGGAAAATAACTATGTCTCGATTACGCCTTTGCAGTTCGATTTAACCAATTACGAAATCATCCAGGAAATCAGGAAGTGGGGTTTGGAAGACTCGATTTAAGACGCTTTGGATATGATGCAATGCAATTTTTAGGATGTTCATTTTAGGGCGTTCTTTTGAGAATGCGGGACAAGTGAAGGAAGATCAGGTTAACATATTGGTCCCCGGTGAGGAATAGGGTCAGAAAAAAGAGCAGGATGAGGGTTAAAGTCAGCAGTACTAAAAGGAAAACGCTCTGAGCCGCAAGCTCCATAAGGGAAATAAGAGACATGCTGAAAAGAACGCTCACCAAAAGCAGCCTTAAATAAAAGCCGCGTTCAAAGGAAAGTTTTGTTTTCCTGGCAATAATGGCAAGATTCAAAAGGGCCACCAGAACGTAACTGCTGGCAAAGCTTAAAGCGATTAGTACTTTGCCATGGGCAGCATGGGCGCCATAGAAGTAGATGCCTGCCAGTTTTACGAGGCCGCCCAGCAGGGTGGTAAAAAAGATGGTTTTGACCAGACCCAGCCCCTGCAGGATGCCGATGGTGGTTTGTAGTAGGTACAGGAAAACGCCGCCTAAGGCGAGGATTTGTAAAAGTTCGCCGGCCTGGGTGACCTGAAAGAGCAGCTTGCTAAGCAAGGGACCCCAAAAAAAGAGAATCAGACTGCAGGGGACACCCACGATTAAGGTGATGCCAAGGGCTTCCGAGGTCCGTTGAGAAAGTAAGGGCATTTGTTTTTTGCTCGCTGCTTCGGAAATGGCCGGTACCAGGGTGGTGGACAGGGAGTAGGTTAAGGGAGTGGGAATCGTCAGCAGGGTAAAGGCTACTCCGGTTAGTTCACCATAAAAGGCCGTGGACTGGGAGAGGGTGTAGCCCATTTTTTTCAACTGCTGGGGAATTAAATTTGCTTCAATCGTGGAAACCAGGCTGGTGATGACCCTGGTGACAGTAACGGGAATGCCAAAAGCCAGCAGTCGTTTCATGGTTGAAAGCCGTGGCCGTTGGAAAAGTTTACCGTAAAAAAGGTGTTTGTAGCTGACCACAAGATAAATAAAACCGCTTAATTCACTGCAAAATACCGCAAGAGAAAGGCCGACCGCCGACCAGGTCAAGCCATAAGGCCGGAGCAGGCATACCAATAATAAGCCGGTGCCGATCCGGACCGTTTGTTCGATTAATTGGGTGGCAGCGGTAGGGCGCATATCCTGCAAGCCTTGAAAGAAGCCTTTGAGCGCGGAGGAGACGGCAACTAAAACGATGGTTGGCAGCAGAAACAAAAGAACGGGCAGGACCCGGGGATCGGTATAGAGGTTCTTGATGAAAAACGGGGCCAGCACAATAAAAGAAAAAGACAGGGCAGCAGCAAACAGCACGAGCAGGGTGACCGCGGTTCCCAAAAGGATCTCTGCATTGGAGTATTTTCCCGCGGCCAGTTCCTCCGCAGTTAGTTTGGGGATGGCCGGGGGAAGGCCCATGGTGGAAAAGACGAGCACCGTGATGTATAAAGGAAAAACCATGTTAAAGATGCCCACGCCTTCCGGGCTGATGAGCCGGATAATCATGATTTGATAAAGAAAACCCATCACTTTGACCAAAAGGCTGGCCAAAAGCAGGATAAAAGCACCTTTCAGAAAAGATTGTTTGGTCATTATTGTCCTCCCACAGTCCTGTTTAAAAATTACTATGTGGGAGGCAGAAAAAATATCCACCCTTTCCCAAAGGCCAAGCCAGGCAGCGAGGGTTAAATTTGTCCGCCGAAAAAGAAGGATTTTTTAAACTTATGAGTAATATTTATTAGGTGTACGTATTTCAGGCGCGGCTTTTCTACTTACAAGTATGTAAGTACAAATAAATTTACTTCCAAAAAGGAGGAACTTATCTTGCGGGTATATGCTAGTAAAAAACTCAGGAACATCGGGATCTTAGCACACGGCGGGGCGGGGAAGACATCACTGACGGAAGCTATCCTTTTTAATGCCGGACATACCACACGGATAGGCAAGGTTGATGACGGCACAACGGTCACTGATTATTTGCCGGAAGAGATAAAGAGAAAAGTAACGGTAAGCACAACACTTGCTCCTGTGGAATGGAAGGAGCATAAGTTAAATATTCTGGATACACCTGGTTATGCCGACTTTATTGGGGAAGTAAGAAGCGCCATGCGGGCCGCGGACAGTATCGTGCTGGTGGTAGACGGGGTCGCGGGAGTCGAGGTGCAGACCGAGGTCCATTGGGAAGCGGCGGAAGAAGCTGAAAAACCCAGGATTATTTTTGTCAACAAGCTGGACCGGGAAAATGCCAATTACTACCGGGTCCTGGATGATTTAAAACAGCATTTCGGAACCAAGATTGCTCCTTTGATGCTGCCGATTGGGGTAGAGGAAAACTTTTCAGGGGTTGTGGACATCTTAAGGCAGAAAGCCTACAAGTTTGAAGGGAACAAGTGTCAGGAAATCCCCGTTCCGGAAGAATTGAAAAGCGAGATCGAAAAATACCGGGAGCCTTTGACGGAAGCGGCGGCGGAAGGCGATGACGAGTTATTGATGAAATACCTGGACGGGGAAAGCTTAAATGAGCAGGAACTGTACCAGGGCTTGCGACAGGGCATCAAAGACGCCAAGGTGGTGCCGGTTTTCTGTGGTTCGGCCTTGAAAAATATTGGGGTACAGCCCTTGATGGACGCACTCATTGAGTTCTTGCCTTCACCGGTTGATCTTGACGGCGAAGACGCGGCCAATAAGCCGCTGGCGGCGATCGTCTTTAAAACCATGGCCGATCCTTATGTGGGGAAAATAAGCTTTGTCCGGGTGGAGCACGGGACCTTAAAGAGCGATTCGACCATCTATAATCTCAATAAACAAAAAGAAGAGCGCTATGGCTCCTTGCTGTTACTGCGGGGAAAAACCCAGGATACGGTCAGTGAGGCGCAGGCAGGCGATATTGTTTGTATCGCCAAACTATCTGAAACTACCACCGGCGATACCTTAGGGCTCAAGGACAAAACGTCCCTTCTGGAAGGGGTGTCCTTCCCGTCTCCCATCTTTTCCGTAGCAGTCAAGGCGAAATCCCGCAATGACGAAGACAAGGTGGGCACGGCCTTATCCCGACTGGTTGAAGAGGATCCGACCTTAAAGGTCGAGAAAAATATCGAGACGAAAGAGACGCTTATGACCGGAATGGGTGAAACCCATCTGGATATTATCATTGAACGGATGCAGAAGAAGTTCGGGGTCGATGTTTCCACCAGCACGCCGCGAGTGCCTTATCGGGAAACGATTAGAGGAACGGCGGAATATGAATACAAGCACAAGAAACAATCGGGTGGGCATGGGCAATACGGTCATGTGAAGCTGCGCTTTGAACCCTATCCGGACGGTGAATTTGAATTTGCGGAAACCATCTTCGGTGGTGCCGTGCCGAAAAACTACTTCCCGGCGGTGGAAAAGGGAATTCGTGAAGCGATGGCGGAAGGGGTTTTGGCCGGCTACCCCATGACCAATATTAAAGTTACCCTCTATGACGGTTCGTACCATGAGGTGGACTCTTCCGAAATGTCCTTCAAGATTGCAGCCAGCATGTGCTTCAAGAAAGGTGTGGAAAACGCGCGTCCCGTATTGATGGAACCGATTATGGATGTGGAAGTCCGCGTTCCGGAGCAATACATGGGGGATATTATCGGTGATCTAAACGGCAAGCGGGGACGCATTCTTGGGATGGAGCCGGAAGGAAAAATGCAACTGGTGAAAGCGCAAGTGCCGCTGGCGGAAATGTACCGGTATGCCATTGATTTAAAATCGATTACCCAAGGGCGTGGAAATTTCAGCATGCAGTTCTCCCATTATGAAGACGTGCCGCAGCAAACTGCGAAGGAAATCATCGAAAATGCGGCCATGGAGAAAGAGCAGGAAAAATAGCTTTCCGGTAATAATAAAGGAACTGTTTCATGCCTGGAGAAAGAATGAAGCAGTTCCTTTTTTACTATCCCGCCCCAAATTCCTCCTTAAAAGCACCCTCGTTACTGAAGGGGGATTTGGGCACAAAAAAACCCGCCGCTTGCGGCGAGATAGGTTTTAAATATGGCAGGGGCAGTAGGACTCGAACCCACAACCAACGGATTTGGAGTCCGCTACTCTACCAATTGAGCTATACCCCTGTATGTGTCCTTTAACGACACGCCACTTTTTTATTATAGAAGATAAAGGTCCTAGTGTCAACACCAACAAAAGGCAAGTCCCGCCTGCCGGCAATAGCTAAGTTAAGCCGGACGAAGACAAGTCCCTCCGTCGGAGGTGGGGATAGGTAAGATGAAAGGAGAAGGCAAGGAAAGATGGTACTGATGGTTGTCTTTGGTCTGGCCGGTTTTTACCTGAGCGCCCGCTTGTGGCGGTGGTATGATGCGATCTTGCATTTTTTCTCTCCGACCTTACGCATTGCGGATCTAATCACCTGGGGGCTCATGTTATGGTTTATCATCGCTCAATACCAGCGCATATCAGCGATGTTATCGCCCATGTTAATCTGGCGGCTCCTGTTATATTTGCTGCTTTGGAGTGGTGTAACCGTAATTGGCTTTATGCTTATCGGGCTGGTCCGGTTGCTTGTTAAACGCAGGATTTTTCGATAAAGAACGAACGGTTTTTCATTGACTTCCAGATAATACCATGAATATTGGCAGCCTCCGCGGTAAAGCTAGCAATAAAGATACTTTAAAGGAGGTTGATTTATGGTCCACCAGCAAATCCAGCAAATCCAACAAAGAATTAATACGGTAAGTCAAATGGCAAGCCAGCTGCGGCAAGCCGAAGAAAACAATCGACAACGTTTAATGCAGTTGGTGCAGGAAGAAGCTTTTGCCGCTCAACAAATGAACCGGATCCAACAGCTATGCCAGGAAAGCATCTCCAGTCTGCATAGTATTTCTCAGGGAACCATAATGAGCCCACAAAGCTATCATCCTTCTCCCCAAACATCGTTCTACGGACACAGTTACGGACAACAGCAGAGCCCAACAGCCCTTTTTAATTTGGCGACCATGAGTCCCGATACATACGGTAATGTGATGCAGTATATGGGTGGACAAGGTGGCAGCAATATTGGCGGCACTATAGGTAGCGGTATGACTGGTACGACTGCGGGCATGGGTAGTGGGATGGGTACCGGGATAGGTCCCGGCATGGGTGCTGGGATGAGCAGCGGTATCGGTACCGGGATAAGTGGTCCAAGTGGGATAGCCACCGGCATGGGAGGAACGAGTGGAATGATGGGCACCCAGTCTTCTCTCTCGGACATTACCACCATGGGTCCGGATGTGTACCAGGCTTCCCGGGAACAACTTGGGAAAGGGTCAGCGAGCATCAGTCAGATTGGCCAGCAGGCCGGAATCTCATCAGGTCTGAGTCCTCAGGTCGGGCAACAGACCGGTAATACGGGCATGCCCAAGTATAATCAATAGGTCATTATGCCGTTTTTTATAACTTAAGAAAGAAAGGATGAGGAAAAAGCGGAGAAGCAGTCCACAATCCAGACTGCTTCTTTGTTTTGTTATATTTTACATAAAGGAAAAAAATTTATTCTAAAGAATTAAATTGCTTAGACAGTCGGACTACAACTTTTTTGGGGACAGCTACATTGCAGCAAAGATACGCGAAGGGAAGGAGGAGGAATAGACCAATTATGCTACATATCATCCTTGAAGACGAAGAAACCGCGAATATTCGTTGTGAAATCAAACGCATGTCGATCAAACAACTGCGGTTACTGGAGGCATTGATCAAACGGGAAATGCAAAGTAGAAACGACGAGCTTTTCAGTCAGTGGTTGGAAAAAATTGCGGAAATCAAGTCCGATTTTGCCTAATGGCAAGATTCTGTTTGACGTTTTTTCCCACACCAGCTATAATTAACAAGTAAGAGGTGGGAAAAAATGATAAAACTTGTCTATCATGGTCATGCTTGCTTTAGCATTAGTGACGGTACATATGATTTGCTGATCGATCCGTTCCTGAAGGGGAACCCCTTGGCGGATGTACAGCCGGATGAAGTTAATCCGACTCATATTTTGGTGACCCATGGTCATTCTGATCATCTGGGCGATGCTTTGGAAATTGCCCGCAGAACGAAAGCGGAAATTGTTGCGCCGAACGAGTTGGCCCAGTATTGTAGCATGCAGGGTGCGCAGATTGCCGCCATGCACATCGGTGGCGCGAGAAGCTTTCCCTTTGGCCGGCTGAAGATGACGCCGGCATGGCATGGTTCAGCAATTATTCAAGGTAATGAAATCATTTATACGGGCACGCCCTGTGGGTATATTATTGAAATGCAGGGAATTACGATTTATCACGCGGGCGATACCGGCCTCTTCGGCGACATGAAGCTTATCGGCCAGCGCAATCAGATTGATTATGCTTTGCTGCCCATCGGCGATAATTACGTAATGGGTCCTTATGATGCCGTTGAGGCGGCCCTGATGCTGCAGGCAAAAATCACTATTCCGATGCATTATGATACCTTCCCGATCATTAAGCAGAATCCCTATCTTTACATCGAAAAACTGCGGGAAAACGGACTGCAGGGGATTGTTTTAAAACCAGGTGAAGCGATTACCGCTCCGACGGTATAAATATTTCATGGCAAGTGTAAAGAGATAGCCTACACTATCTCTTTTTCTTCTGTTTTTCATTGGGAGGAGTTGGAAGTAAGGGTGAACGAAGTTTTCGACAAGGAACAAGCACCAAAGGAACAGGCACGAGTGGAACAGGACCGGAAGTATATCTTAGCCTTTCACAAAATATTCAGTATTAATCTTAATAATCTGTACGAGCGCATTAAGCAGTCTTACGGCTCTTTTGAGGCGGCCTGGCAGGCGGAGGAATTTCCCTTCCGGATGGGGCTAACGAAAAAACAAACCGAGGCTTTTGTCCAGTTGAAAAAGTCCATTGATCCGGAAAGGCTGGAAGAAGAGTGTTTCCGCAAAAAAATCAACTATGTGACCAGATCTGAGCAAAGATTCCCTTTTTTGTTGTTGCAAATTTCTGATATTCCGTGTATTCTATATTATTGTGGTGAGATATCATTATTGGCAAACAATTGTCTCGCCATTGTTGGCTCGCGACAGGCGACGGTCTACGGGCTGAAACAGGCTCGAGTGTTTGCGGAGGAGTTGAGCAACAATGAGCTTACCATTGTCAGCGGCCTGGCGCGGGGCATCGATGCTGCCGCCCACGAAGGGGCTTTAACGGGAAAAGGCAGCACCATTGCCGTTTTGGGGGCGGGGTTGGATGAACTCTATCCGCGGGAGAACCGCCGGCTGTTTCAGCGGATTTGCGAACAAGGCCTGGCACTTAGCGAATTTCCTCCGGGAACGAAACCCTTGAGTCATCACTTTCCGATTAGAAACAGAATTATCAGCGGCTTGAGTTCAGGCGTTTTTGTAATAGAAGCCAAAGCCCGAAGCGGGTCTTTGATTACTTGTGATTTGGCACTGGAACAGGGGAAGGAAGTTTTTGCGTTACCGGGGGTGGTCACAAGCCCCAACAGCATCGGTTCCTTACGTTTAATCCAGCAAGGAGCTAAACTGGTGATTTATCCGCAGGATATTCTTGAAGAATTAGGATATGAATACCGGGCGGAGGTATATAATAATCAAAAAGCCAAGATTGAAGACATTAGTAAAACTGAAAAAAGAATCTACAATTTGCTCTCTTGGGAGCCTGTGAATATCGATTTATTGCTGGAAAGAAACATGGGGCAGGAGGAAATGGTCCTAAGAATTCTGCTCGAGTTGGAGTTAAAAGGATTGATTAAGCAGCTTCCCGGAAAGTATTATGTAAGAGTTTAAGCTATTAAGTTTCGAGGTGAGAATCCAGTGACAAAGACATTAGTAGTAGTTGAATCGCCTGCCAAGGCTAAAACCATCGGAAAATATTTAGGACGCAAGTACACTGTGAAAGCATCGATGGGGCATGTGCGTGATTTACCCAAAAGCCAGTTCGGGGTTGATGTGGAAAAAGATTTTGCGGTTAAGTATATTACCATCCGCGGAAAAGGAGAGTTGTTAAAAGAATTAAAAGCCTTAGCGAAAAAGAGTGATGAAGTGCTGATCGCCACTGACCCGGACCGGGAAGGGGAAGCCAT
>DGEB01000002.1:0-3027 GCA_002385735.1 Peptococcaceae bacterium UBA3937 | reverse complement strand
CGGGAAGGGGAAGCCATCGCCTGGCATTTAAAAGAGTTTTTCCAACTGCCGGAGGAGAAAAAATGCCGCGTGGAATTTAACGAAGTCACCAAGAAAAAAATCCTGGAGGCGATTAAACAACCACGGCAAATCGACCACAACCGGGTGGATGCCCAGCAAACGCGGCGGGTCCTGGACCGGATCGTCGGGTATAAGTTGAGTCCACTCTTGTGGCGCAAAATCAAAAAAGGCTTAAGTGCAGGCCGGGTGCAGTCGGTGGTGGTGCGTTTAATCTGCGACCGGGAAAACGAAATTACGAATTTCACGCCGGAAGAATACTGGACCTTGACGGCGGAGCTCAATAAAGGGAAAAGCAGCTTTGAAGCTTTGCTCATCAAAATCAACGGCGAGAAAGCGGATTTGAAAAAAGAAGATGAAGTTAACGCCATCGTGCAAAAGATTAACCGGCAGCCTTTTGTGGTCGAGTCGGTGAAAAAGAAAGAGCAGAAGAAAAACCCGGCTCCTCCTTTTATCACCAGCACCTTGCAACAGGATGCCTCGCGGAAACTGAATTACACGGCGAAAAAAACCATGCTGATTGCCCAGCATCTCTACGAAGGGATTGAACTGGGCAAGGAAGGTTCCGTGGGTTTGATTACATACATGAGAACCGATTCCACCCGCATCAGTGAAGAAGCCAAGGACGAGGCCAGGCAATATATTGAAACGGTCTTTGGAGAAAAGTATCTGGCCGAGGGCGGTAAGGGGCGCAATTATGTAAGCAAAGGGAGAACCCAAAACGCTCACGAATGTATTAGACCTACCTCTGTTTTTCGCGATCCGGCGACGGTGAAAGGGTTTTTAAAGCCGGACCAGTATAAGCTGTATAAGTTGATCTGGGAGCGCTTTGTCGCTTCCCAAATGGCGGCTCTGGTGAATGAAGTCACCACGGCGGAAATTAAAGTTGACGACTGCCTTTTCCGGGCCACCGGTTCGGTGGTTATCTTCCCGGGCTATACCAAAATCTACGTGGAAGGCAGCGATGAAAAGGTAAAAAAGGAAGAAAGCACGCTTCCGGAATTGGTGGAAAACGAAAAAGTGAAGCTGAAAAAACTCCTTCCGAAACAGCACTTTACCCAACCGCCTTCCCGTTTTACGGAAGCAACGCTTATTAAAACCCTGGAGGAAAAAGGGATTGGCCGTCCCAGTACCTATGCGCCGATTCTGGATACCATTGTCAGCCGTGGCTATGTGTTCCGGGAAAAAAAGCAGTATGCGCCGACCGAATTGGGCTTTTTGGTGGTGGATCTGCTGAAAAAGTATTTCCCGGAAATCATTGATGTGGAATTCACGGCCAACATGGAGGACAAATTGGATGCCATTGAGGAAGGGCAAGATGACTGGAAAGAGGTCTTGGGACGCTTTTTTGAGCCCTTTAACGAGAAACTGAAAATTGCCGACCGGGAAATCGGACAGATTGAAATTGCCGACGAAGTGACCGAGGAAATCTGTGAAAAATGTGGACGCAACATGGTGATCAAGCAAGGACGCTTTGGCAAGTTTCTGGCTTGCCCGGGTTTTCCGGATTGCCGCAATACGAAACCGCTCCTTGAAAAAACAGGCCTTCAATGCACGAAATGTGGCGAAGGGGCCATTATCACCCGGCGGTCCAAGAAGGGGAAGAAATTCTACGGTTGCAGCAATTATCCCAAGTGTGATTTTATCTCCTGGGATGAGCCGGTGAATAAACTCTGTCCGCTTTGTAAGCAACTCCTTGTGCTCAAGAACAGTCAAAAAGAAGGTCCAAAATATGTATGTTCAGCTGAAAACTGTAAATACACCGAAAAAGTAGAGCAGAAGCATGGTAAAAAAACCGAAACCGTCCCAGAAGAGGATAGAGCCCTAGTTTAGAAAAAAGTTTGGCTTATTGATGATTAAAACTGAGCAACAGGTAACGGGGGAAGTCATTTTGGAGCAGACCATTCATGTTATCGGTGGCGGTTTGGCAGGAAGCGAAGCCGCCTGGCAAATCGCCCAACGGGGGATTAGAGTAAAATTATTCGAGATGAGACCGGCGCAAATGACGCCCGCTCATCACAGTGCATTTTTTGCGGAACTGGTGTGCAGCAATTCTTTACGGGCCAGCAATTTGACGAATGCCGTGGGTCTCTTAAAGGAAGAGATGCGGCAACTGTATTCCTTAATCATGAGTTGTGCCGACCAGACCCGGCTCCCGGCTGGGGGAGCCTTAGCGGTAGACCGGGAGGCTTTTTCCCGCATGGTAACCGAGAAAATCACCAGGCATCCGCTGATTGAGGTGCGGCGGGAAGAAGTAAAGTCCATCAACCCCAATGAATTGACGGTTGTGGCGACTGGTCCTTTGACCAGCAACGGGTTGGCCAGGGAACTTTCGCAGCTGACCGGCGCCGGCTATTTATATTTTTACGATGCGGCAGCGCCGATTGTTTACGGGGAAAGCATCGACTACGAGCGCGCTTTTTGGGCGTCGCGATACAATAAAGGGACGGCCGACTATCTGAATTGTCCGATGAATGAAGCGGAATACCAGCGGTTTTACGAAGCACTGATTACAGCCGAGGTCCATCCCCTGAAGGAATTTGAAGAGGAAAAGTATTTTGAGGGGTGTATGCCCATTGAGGTGATGGCTAAACGAGGATCACAGACCTTGCTGTTTGGCCCCCTAAAGCCGGTTGGTTTATATGATGAGCGTAAACAGGAAAGGCCCTATGCCGTGGTGCAGCTACGTCAGGATAACCGGGAGCGGACCTTGTTGAATATGGTGGGTTTTCAGACCCGTTTAAAATGGGGAGAGCAGCAAAGGGTCTTTCGTTTAATTCCGGGGCTGGAAAAGGCGGAATTTGCTCGATTCGGAGTGATGCACCGCAATACCTTTTTAAATTCCCCGCAGGTGCTGTTAGCCACCACCCAGCTTAAAGCCCATCCGCGCATCCTGATTGCAGGACAGCTTTCCGGGGTGGAAGGATACGTGGAATCGGCCGCATCAGGGCCTGTCTCTTATACACATCT
>DGEB01000013.1:17782-19407 GCA_002385735.1 Peptococcaceae bacterium UBA3937 | reverse complement strand
AAAGATGCCGCCTTTATACATTTGCTCCAGTGTTTTTTCCACCATTTCCAATGCTTGGGGCTCTGCTTTATACCGGTGATAACTGAGCAGAAAAAGCAAATTATGCGGGGATGGAAATTTCGGCGCCGACCCAAAACCACCGTAAACAGGATCAAAATAGGTCGCCAATTCCTCAAAAGCGTAATCTAATACTTCCGCTGACAACCTATCTGTTTGCGGCTCGAAAAGCTGGCGCGCCACATATTCGGTCAGCTCATCACCTGTCTGAACCAGCTTGTCCCGGTCTTCCCGCCACAACTCCGCCACTTTTTTCAACAACTCAAGTAAACCCGGTATGCCCATCCGACTTTCCTTCGGCAAATATGTACCGGCAAAGAAAGGCTTCTTTTCCGCCGTCATAATAATGGTCAAGGGCCAACCACCGTGACCGGTCATGGCTTGACAAAAGGTCATGTATAAATGGTCCAGGTCCGGGCGTTCCTCCCGGTCCACTTTAACGGATATATAGCCGGCATTAAGAACCGCTGCTACTTCTTCATCTTCAAAAGACTCCCGTTCCATTACATGGCACCAGTGGCAAGTGGAATACCCGATGGAAAGAAAGAGGGGCTTATCTTCACTTACCGCCCTTTTAAAAACTTCCGGTCCCCATGGATACCAGTCCACGGGATTGTATTGGTGTTGCAAAAGATACGGGCTTTTTTCCTTGGCCAATCTATTGGGAACCTGGGCAGTTGTTGTCATGAGCATCGACTCCTTAATTGATAAGGTTATAGGATTATTTTGGCCAAGAAAAAAGAAAAAACCCAATCGAAAAATATAGCACTATAATTCAGCAATAGAAGTAATCCATTCTGAATGGCCTTTACTGTGCAAAGGATTCGGCAAAAGGCATGAAAAAGCCCTGGGGATGTTGACAAACATTGCAAACCTCCGGCGCCTCTTTCCCCACATGGATATTCCCGCAAACGGTGCAGATCCAGGCAATTTCCTCATTTCTTTTGAAGATTGTCCCGTTCTTTATTTCCTCAGCCAAACGGCCAAAGCGATCGGCATGGGTTTTCTCGATCCGGGCCACCCGCTCAAAAATTTGCGCGATTTCGGTAAAGCCCTCCTGATGCGCAATTTCCCCAAAACCCTTATAAACCTCCTGCCATTCTTCCAACTCATTATGCTGGGCGGCCTTTAACGCTTTCGCTGTATCATCATAGGCATCAACAGGATAAGCCCCGGAAATCTCGATATTGTTCCCGGAGTAGTCTTTCAGCAGTTGATAGAATACTTTCGCATGGGCCCTTTCCTGGTCGGCCGTATAGTCAAAAACGACCGCAACCACATGAAACCCTTCCTTTTTGGCGGCAGAAGCGGCAATATTATAGCGATTTCTGGCTTGGCTCTCGCCGGCAAAAGCCCGCATTAAATTTTCATAGGTTTTGCTTCCTTTTAAATCCATGGATATCCCTCCTTCAGAAATATTTGTTTTTTACAGCTACATTGTATTATTGCCACAATCGCCTTCTTGTAAATGTCGCTAAACCAATATTTCATTTGCGCAAAAAAATAATGCTGCACCTTGCAGCATTATTACAGTACCTCTTCTGCTAATGATAAACCGTCGGTTAACG
>DGEB01000013.1:0-17607 GCA_002385735.1 Peptococcaceae bacterium UBA3937 | reverse complement strand
ACAAATATGGGGAGCAGCGGTTTGAGTTGCCTTAAATCACTGTTTGTACTTTGCTTTTCCACGGCCAGCTTTGACCGGGGCGCTTCATGCACAAAGAACATGACAATAATCGCGGCAACAATCAATAATGCTCCGGTGATGAAGAAAACCCTGCGAAATCCGCATTGCTCCGCTAACACACCTCCAATTAAAGGCCTCAGCAAGTTTCCGGCGATGGAACCGGTTTGAAGGGTGCCGAGGGCCTTGCCCGCATTTTCATTGGGGGTGATGGAAGCTTGCAACGACACCGCCATGGGGATAAAACCAGCAAACAGACCATTTAATAAGCGAAGGACCAGTAATTGCCATACTGACCCCGCAGCGCCTGTTAGTCCGGTAACCACGCCCATTCCTATGCCCGAACGGAGCAGATTTATTTTAAACCCGTACTTACGGCAATTTTACCCCAGATGGGCTGAAAGATTATCGATGTCATGAAGGGGATGGAAAAGGTTAACCCTGACCATCGTTCAATATCCTCCAGCCGGTGGATTCCCAACTCCTCGATATAAAGAGGCAGAAAAGGAATGACCATGCTAAAACCGACAGCAACAAAGAAGCTTGCTACCCACAAATTTGAAAGCGTTCGTTTCCAGTTCAATTCAATCCATCTCCCTTATGTTTGTCCAAGCTCAACTGTCCATGTATCGAAAGGGATTGAATTTTATCCGTGTTTGGAGTAAAAAGAAATCCCAAAGATTACTAGACTTGCACCGATAAGCACCAGCGGGGGAGGAAATTCCCGAAAGATGATTATCCCTAAGCTAGAGGCAAAAACCGGATCCAGCATTTTCGCCGTAGAAATAAAGGACGCTTTTTCATACTTCAAGCCCCAACTGTAAATACTGTGCCCCAGTAAGGTACAAAACACTGCTAAGCCTAAAGCAATGAGATAGTTTATGGGGTCATAGCCCACCAAAGGCGCTCCGGTCAGCAGCAGCAAAAGCAAAACCGTAACTGCGGCAGACAGGTACACTAAAAAAGTATATACGGTGGTGGTCATATACTTGCGGCAGACCTTCCCAATCATGGTGTAAACCGACATAAACGCCGCTGCTGACAAGGCTAAAGCGTCTCCGAACAAGCTGTTGCTAGTGCTTCCCGCGTCAACTATGGCAATCAACACACTGCCCAGGAAAGTAACACCAATGCCGACCCAGCCTTTTAAAGAAATCTTCTCCTTGAAGAAGACCAGCATGGCAAAAGCCACAAAGAACACTTCCATATCCGCAAACAAAACGGATGAAGCGATGCTTGTATGACGCAATGATTCGAAATAAGCGGAAAAATGCAAACCCAAAAAGAGTCCGCTGAGCACCGACAGCACATACATTTTCCGCGGGATGTTTTTCCACTCGCCATCATGCTTCCAGAGAACAAAAGGACTTAACATCAGCGAGGCAATTAAGACACGATAAAATACCAAAACCATGGACGGAGCAGTTGAGGCCCTTACAAGGACGGCGGAACAAGAAGCAAATAATACCCCCAGAATAATAATGACTTTCCTGATTGCTAATACCACCTTCATAATTGTATTGCAGATGGGACCTAATCTTTATTGTACCACGCTCCGCCCCTCCCGGACAAATATTTTAATAACTATATATAATAATATTATATAGAATCCTGGCATAAAAGGAAAAACCTCGCCCAATCATACGGCAAGGTTTTTCCTTCTCCAGCCTTTTAATTATTCTTATGTCTTGGTTTACATACCCAACTTACTGTAGTTTTAATTTCCGGTCAATACTGTCTTTGTCGAACCCTACAATAATCATGCCGTCAATTTCAACGACCGGCACGCCCCTTTGCCCTGATTTTTGGATCATCTCCACTGCCGCATTCCGATCCCTCGATACATCCAATTCAGCAAAGGGAATAGCATTCTCCTTAAGGTAATCCTTTACCTTTACGCACCACGGTCACGTCGGTGTAGTGAAGACTTTTACTTCCATCGGCAAAACCTCCTTTTTTCTCCTTAATATGATTAATTGGATTAACCATCTTGTAAAGCCTTTACATATCTCTTGGCCTGTTCCCCTGCCACCGCACCTTGTCCGACGGCCACGGACACCTGGGCAAGTCCTCCGGTACAATCCCCGGCCGCAAATACGCCGGATACATTAGTTTTTTGGTTTTGATCAACCACAATGCTCCCGTTCTCGATGCGGACCCCCAGCTTGCGCGCAAAATCCACAGAAGAGGCCGAGCCGTATGCCACAAACAACCCTTCAAGTTCTTCTGCGGAGCCATCCTGGAAAAGAAGTTGGGTCAGAAAATCGCCGCCGGCCACCGCCCTGATGGGGTCGGTTTTCACTGGAATCTGCTTGTCCATAAGATATTGCTCGTTTTCTTTACTAACCTGCAAACTGTTGCCGTTGGTATATAAGGTGAGCTTGTTCGTTATGCCTTCCAGTTCCCTCAATTCATGCACCGCGAAATCTTTAAATCCGAGGACGCCGACCTTGGCTTCCTGATAAAAAAACCCATCACACAACACACAATAATGAACGCCTTTTCCCAGGTATTTCTCCAGATCCGCAACAGGCACCGGCACATTGTTTTTTCCGGTCGCGATAATAATAGCTTTCCCTTCGTATGTCATTTTATCAGCGACCACGACAAAATGATCATCACGACGTTTTAAATCAACCACTTCCTCATCGATCATCCGGACACCAAAGCGCTCCGCCTGACTTACTCCACGGGCAAGCAATTCCTCACCGGACGCAACTCCGCCGCAGCAAAAGTTTTCAATTTGCTTCGCTTTAACAAGACGGCTTTCCTGGCCGATCACCAGCGTCCTTAAATTGCCCCGCGCAGTATATAAGGAAGCGGACAAACCGGCCGGTCCTTTTCCGATAATAATCACATCATAGAACATCTTTATCTCCTAACCTTCGTATTCCTGACTAATCAAAGTATTTCCAGTTGGTCAGTTTGATTTGCTCCACCGGCGAATCAGGTTGAACATCCTCGTTAAAGGTGGAGCCGTCTTCCAAGTCAAAATCAAAGATAATAAGATCATGATCGGCCAAATTAAACCAACCGATTAGTTTCCCACTGCCATGGATGCTTTCCGGTACAGGATATTTTTCCTCATATTTTGCCAAAACATCCTTCGCCTTATCGCCGACTTTTGCTCCTAATACCGTGGGGAAATCGGGCGAAGTCACGGCTATTTCCAATACTTGCTCTGTTTCTGCGCCAATCAATAAAGAAATCCCCGTCGGATAATTCCACACAGAATAGGATTCGCCGTAGTAAAAGCCTTCTTCCACATACTCTTCATGGTAATCCTTTCCTAATAATGATAATACCTCATTTTTCGTCATATTTAAAGTGATTCCGGCGATTTTTTCCTTCCCTTCGGCCTGCACCTCCGGAGCGGCTTCCTCATCCGCTTGCTGTTTCTCTTTTTCCTCTTCCCCGTTGGACGAGCCGGTAATTTCCTGTGGCTGTTGCTCCGCATCTCTCCTGACCGAGCCTTGACCCAGACTAAAACCAAGATAAAAAAGCAAAAGCACTACTATTCCCGTGAAAACAATCCCCCAAACCTTCTTTTTCCCATTACTGTCCCGACTGTTTCGCTTTAGCATTTCTCCAACCCCTTTCTCTCCCTTTTCTCCAGCTTCACCGGCCGTTTTTCATCATCTTGTTACCAGATTGGACCCCTCAATGGGTCATCAATGGGGAACGGGCCATCAAAAAAATAGACTTTCCCGGGCATTGTTTTGTTCCGAAATGAACCTTTTTGATTTATAATATTAATTATTGGCAATAAAGGAGGGATTTCATGCTGACCATCTACTTAAGCCCCCAAGACAACGAGTTACTGCAGATCAACAGCTTTGAAAAAGGCTGTTGGATTAACCTGATTGATCCTTCCGAAGAAGAAATCGAGACAGTTGTGCAAAACACAGGTATTTTTGCCGAATTTCTCCGCTACCCCCTTGATGATGAGGAACGTCCCCACATCGAATTTGAGGATAAACAACTGTTAACGATTATTGATGTCCCGATTGAAACACCTTCGGGGGCCGGATATGACACTATTCCGCTGGGCATCATCCATACCGACGATTACATTGTGACGGTCTGCCTGCATGATTTAAGTATTCTGCAGGATTTCTACCAGAAAAAAGTGCGCGGCATGGCCACCTATAAAAAAACCCGCTTCCTCTTTCAAATCCTGTACAAAAATGCCTCCCTCTACCTGAAATACCTGCGGGAAATTGACAAAAAATCCACCGATGTGGAATTGGAACTGCACAAATCCATGCGCAATAAAGAATTAATCAAGCTCCTAAATTTAGAAAAAGCCCTTGTCTACTTCACAACCTCCCTCCGCTCCAACGAATCGGTTTTGGAAAAACTGCTGCGCGGTAGAGTAATCAAGATGTATGAAGAAGACCAGGACTTATTGGAAGATGTCATTATCGAAAACAAACAGGCCATCGAAATGGCCGATATTTACAGCAATATTTTGAGTGGGACCATGGATGCCTTTGCCTCGATCATTTCCAATAACCTGAACATCGTCATGAAGTTCCTCGCCATTGTGACCATTATCCTGGCTCTGCCCACCATGGTCGCCAGTTTTTTTGGCATGAACGTGCCGGTGCCTTTTCAAGATTCGCCCTATGGCTTTGCTTTTGCCGTGATCATTTCGATCGTTTTGTCCCTCATTGGGGTCTTTTATTTGGCGAAAAAGAACATGTTTTAATCTTCCTTTCGGTGTCTTAAAGCTGTCTTAGCGTTAGGCTTATTAAGCGCCTTAAGCGCCCAGGTTCTTCTCCAGACGCCGGCGGACTTCCTCCAGGAACCGGGTCGTGTTTACCACTTCTTGCACCGAACCTTCGGCAATCGCCGCCAAGTCTTTCGTAACGTAACCTTCCTCTACGGTTTGAATCGCCGCCCGTTCCAAAGCACGGGCGAAGGAAACCAACTGGGGAAGGTTATCTATTTCCCCGCGTTTGCCCAAGGAGCCGCTCCAGGCAAAAATGGTCGCCATCGAATTGGTGGAAGTTTCTTCCCCCTGCAAATACTTGTAATAGTGGCGTTGGACCGTGCCATGAGCCGCCTCGAATAAATACTGCCCGGCAGGCGAAACAAGGACCGAGGCCATCATTGCCAGGCTGCCAAAGGCGGAGGCCACCATGTCCGACATGACATCGCCGTCGTAGTTTTTGCATGCCCAGACCATACCGCCTTCCGACCGCATAATCCGGGCGACGGCGTCATCAATCAAGGTATAGAAATATTTAATCCCGGCCGCCTGAAATTTTTCCCGGAATTCCTGCTCGTAGATTTCCTGAAAAAGATCCTTAAAAGTATGATCATAGGTTTTCGAGATGGTGTCTTTCGCCGAAAACCACAAATCCTGCTTTTGGTCCAGAGCATAAGTAAAACAGGCCCGGGCAAAACTGGCGATCGACTTGTCCAGATTATGCATTCCTAACACAATACCGGCACCGGAAAACTGGTGGACGTCTTTTCGCTCCACCCTGCCATCTTCCGCCGTGTAAACAAGCTCCACTTTCCCCGGCTTGCTTACCCGCAATTCCACATCCTTATAGACATCCCCATAGGCATGACGGGCAATCGTAATCGGCTTTTTCCAGGCTTTCACCAGAGGACGGATGTTTTTCACCAGAATCGGCTTCCGAAAGACGGTCCCGTCCAGAATCGCCCGGATGGTGCCGTTGGGGCTCTTATACATTCCCCGCAGCTTGTACTCCTCAACCCGTTGCGCATTAGGGGTAATCGTGGCGCACTTCACCCCTACCCCGTATTTTTTTACGGCCTGCGCCGCTTCAATCGTAATTTGGTCTGCCGTTTGGTCCCTGTTTTTCAGACGCAAATCATAGTATTCCGTCTTTAAATCCACAAAGGGCAGCAGCAGGATCTCTTTAATCTGCTGCCAGATGACCCTGGTCATTTCATCCCCGTCCAACTCGACCAGGGGAGTATGCATCGCAATCTTCAAACCCATTTCCTGTCCCTGCTTTCTCTTTGTTGTTTTCATCTTAATTATATTACTTACTAAATTATATTACTAAATTAATTATAATACATAGGGGATCCGCCCGTGATCCCCTTGTAATGTCTTGCCTTATTATCTATCCTGGCTTGCATTCCTATTCTGCCCTTTTCTCGGCCTGGGCTTTGGTATAGGCCAAAAGCCCTCCTGCTAAAAGCACTTGAATCTGGCGAGGCGAAGCCTCCAGTTTCACCTGGAAGGAATAGCCCTTCGTTTTATTCCGGACCACCAGGGTATCGTCGGCCGCGATCTGCTCATGTAAGTTTTCCAGCAACAATTCATCATCCCGGGAAATCCGGTCATAATCCGCTTTATCCAAAAAGGTGAGCGCTAAAATCCCTGCGTTCAAAAGATTGGCCTTGTGAATCCGCGCAAAGGAAAGGGCGATAACCCCCTTGATCCCCAAATAAAGCGGAGCAAGAGCCGCGTGTTCCCTGCTGGAACCTTGCCCGTAGTTTTCTCCGGCTACCAAAAAGCCGCCTTTTCTCTCCTTCGCCCGAGCCGGGAAATTCGGATCCACCGGAGTCAAACAATAGTCCGCCAACGCCGGGATATTGGAGCGCAAGGGCAAGAGTTTGGCCGGAGAAGGCATGATATGGTCGGTAGTGATATTATTCTCCATCACCAATAAAACCGAGCCCTCCAGCGTAGCCGGCAAAGCCTTGTTCTGCAGGAAAGATTTAATATTGGGTCCTTTGATGACCTCCAGTTTTTCCGCTTCTTCGGCCGGGGCCGGCGCCATAATCATATTGTCGTTAACCGGCATTTTTTCCGGAACGGTTACCTGAATCGGCTCATGGCAGCGGGGATCCGTAATTTGGCCATGCAAGGCTGAAACCGCCGCCACTTCAGGACTGCATAAATACACCTGGGCGCTGGTGGTCCCGCTTCGGCCATAGAAATTCCGGTTAAAGGTGCGCAGAGAAACCGCTCCCGTCGCCGGGGCCTGTCCCATCCCGATACAAGGGCCACAGGCACATTCCAGAATGCGGGCGCCCGCTTTAATCATCTCGGCGAGAGCCCCTTGTTCGGCCAGCATCGTTAGTACCTGCCGCGAACCGGGGGCAATTACTAAACTAACGTCGGCCGGAATTGTTTTGCCTTTTAAAATCTCCGCTACCTTTAACAAATCAGCCGCCGAGGAATTAGTACAGCTACCAATGCACACCTGGTCCACTTTCGTTTGGGGAAGCTCTCTGACCTTGACCACCTTGTCCGGACTGTGCGGACAAGCAACTAAGGGTTCCAACTCTGTCAAATCAATCTCGATCACTTCATCGTAAACCGCACCTTCATCAGCGGCCAGGGGATGCCAATCAACTTCTCGCCCCTGGGCCCGTAAAAACTCCCGGGTCACTTCATCAGAAGGAAAAAGCGAAGTCGTCGCTCCTAGCTCGGCGCCCATATTGGTAATCGTCGCTCTTTCCGGTACAGAAAGGCTTTTCACCCCTTCTCCGGAGTATTCAAAGATTTTACCCACTCCCCCTTTAACCGAAAGCCGCGACAACAGTTCCAAAATAATATCCTTGGCGCTGACCCAAGGCTGCAACCGCCCTTTTAACCTTACATTGACAATCTTAGGCATATTCAAATAATAGGGGCCGCCGCCCATGGCTACGGCCACATCCATTCCTCCGGCGCCGATGGCAATCATCCCCATCGCTCCTGCCGTAGGAGTATGGCTGTCCGAGCCCAAAAGAGTCTGTCCCGGAATGGTAAAGCGCTCTAAATGAACCTGATGGCAAATCCCATTCCCGGGGCGGGAAAAATAAACCCCGTATTTCGCGGCCGCCGTTTGAATAAAACGGTGGTCGTCCGCGTTCTCAAAGCCGGTTTGTAAGGTATTATGATCCACATACGCAACTGACCGTTTGGTTCTGACCCGTGGTAACCCTAACGCTTCAAATTCCAGGTAAACCATGGTACCGGTCGTGTCCTGGGTTAAGGTTTGATCAATCGAAATCGCGATTTCTTCTCCTGGAATCATTTTTCCTTTGACCAAATGACTTTCCAGAATTTTCGCCGCTATACTTTTTGCTTTTGTTCCATCTGTTATTGCATTATTTCCCACAAAATTTCCCTCCATAACCTTCCTTCATCTTGACCATAGCGTGAGCATCCGGCCGTAAATTAATCTTACCTTAATTGATTCTAAAGTTCATTATAAAGCTGGATTAATTCTTTATCAAATAAGGGCCTCTTTAACTCGATGGCGTGCTTACGCACCTTTTCCAGTAACTGTTTGCTTTGTTCCTCGGAAAGATCCTTGCCAAATTCAGCGAACTTTTTCCGTAAGGTGGTGGTTCCGGAATGTTTACCTACGACGATCTGCCGAACCAGCCCCACTTCTTCCGGATCAAAAGCTTCATAGGTGCGCGGGTTTTTGTATGCTCCATCCGCGTGAATCCCGGACTCATGCGCAAACATGTTTTCCCCGACAATCGGTTTGGACGGAGGCAACTTCCGGTTGGAAGCATGGGCCACATAAGTGGACAGCTCTAAAAAGCCCTTGGAATTAAGATGGACATCACAACCCACCGTATGTTTCAAAGCCATGGCTACTTCCTCCAAAGCGGCATTACCGGCCCGTTCGCCCAGTCCATTTACCGTCACGCCGGCATAATTGGCCCCGGCTAAAATTCCGGCTACCGTGTTGGCCGTCGCCATGCCGAAGTCATTATGCATATGCATTTCGATGTCTATGTCCACCTTACTGAGTAATTTTTGGATCTTTTCATAAGTAGTAAAGGGATTAAGGATGCCCACCGTATCACAATAGCGCAAGCGGTCGGCGCCTGCTTCCTTCACCGTTTTGGCGTATAAAGCTAAAAATTCCTCATCAGCCCGGGAAGCGTCTTCCGCATTGGCCGAGACATACAGATTATGTTTTTTCGCAAAATCCACAGCCTGCGCCGCTTTCTCCAACACACTTTCTCTGGTGGACTGCAGTTTATACTGGATATGGATATCCGAAACCGGCATGGAGATGGCTACGGCATCCACACCGCATTTAATCGATTTTTTAATATCATCCACCACGGCGCGGTTCCACGCCATGATGTTACAATTAAGACCCAGTTTGACGATGGCCTTGATGGTTTCTGCTTCGTCCCCTCCCATTACCGGGATTCCGGCTTCAATCTGATCGACCCCTAATTCGCAAAGCATGCGAGCGATCTCGATCTTTTCCCTGTTGGCAAAGACAACTCCTGCGGTTTGTTCACCGTCACGTAAAGTAGTATCAACGATTTTAATTATTCTGCCTTTATATTCACACGCAGACATATTATTCGCCCTCCTCAAAAAATTCTCCATATGTATATCGGTATTTGAGTATTATGGTATAATGGTATACAATCTAAAACCAAAATTCAATACTTTTTTCGCATGTATCATGTATTTTTTATACACACCCCATTATACACCTTATTCCAACCAAATACCCTTACATAGTTATCATTATATATATTTAGCCTTGTACAAAAATATTACTTTGTTTTATTCACTCGTCAGGTCACAATATTCCTCTAGTATCTTATTACTTTTTGGCCCTCCTGACTATTAGTAATAAAAGGCAAGCCCGCCGGCATTCTGCGGTGGGCTTATTTACTCGCCTGGATTAAGTTCTTCCCCACAAGTTAATAGCATTTACCCCCGAATAATCCCGGGAAGAGTAAGAGGATGAGAATGATTAAAAACAAAATTCCAAAACCGGACCGGCCAAAGAAATCATAGCATTGTTGTACTTCAGACATACCAAGAGCCTCCTTTTAAGATTAGTTTTTTCATTAGTAGTATATGTGCTTCCTTAAAATGCGTTACTGTGTAAGTATTTTTCCGGATCGGCTCCTGTGGGCACAAGAAAGATTTCGCCCATCATCTGATAATAGATTAATTTACCGGTTTGCTCGGTGGATTCGGTCTCCACCACCACGACGGCCGGTAAAGCGTCCTCGCTTTTTTCCGTAATCTCCTCATTGTTTTTCCCTTTCACGGAATGAACATATAGATTGGCCAACAAAGGCTCCTCCGCTTTGGTTACGACACTGGGCATCCCGTAGAGCCCCTGCTGCTCGATATAACAATAAGCGTCGACCCTCGTGCCTGGCGTTACAAATTGCGCTCGCACCTGATCCGTGGAAATCCCCAGATAAGATTTCCCTTCCTTTAAAGTCAGCGCCGCCCCCAAGGCACTGTCTACCCCGCAATTGGTTAAAGATTCTTTCACCGGATAGCCCTTCACAAAACCCAGTTCGCCGGCGTATACGGAACCCTCAGCTAAAAACGCATCCAGATCCTTAATCGCATCACCGGGCACTTCCGCCTCGACGACTTCCCGATAAGTAAGATTCTCTTTCGTTAATTCCGTATAGGGCTTAATGTGTTCTGCGGCCACCACAATTTTAACCAGTCTTACCTTGCTTTCGATATATGCTTTATTAAGATTGGCGGTGAAAACGGCAATCACCAGCGATATAGCAATAATGATCGCCAGCCGCGTAAACTTGTTCCAAAATTTTCTCCCTGGCCCCATCAAGCACCACTTCGCTCCTTTCCCAACCACACCTGTTTTACGCTTTTGCCTTGCTCCGGCTTCCGCAACATTTAGACATAGGTATTTAAAAAGTCCTGGGTTTTACTGACACTATAAGGAAGAGACCCTATCCCTAAAACTTTTAAACAAAGCAACTCTATCCTGGCCGTAAACTGTCCTTCCAGGATGTAGCCATTTTGCTGCTGGCGCACACCGCCCTCTCCCTCGCGCTGTTTAACCAGCAGGGTAAAACGAGGGTTGTCATAAAACCGGTTCCGCATGTTTTCGTCCAGCTTCAGGTTTTTCTTCAAGGTTTTTTCGGCGGCATGGTAGGCCATATGATAATTGAGACTTAATTGCCCGTGCCGGGAATCCTCATCGTCAATTCCCGCCACAATGGCGGCATCCAGCGCCTGATCCAGGGCATCCCTGAAGTTACCCACCGAAGAAAAGAAAACATAGGTATCAAACATCAGAATCAGCAAAAAAAGACTTAACAGGAGGTAATATACTACTTTTGGCAACTGCATTTTCCTTCACCCGTCTTCACAATGCTCTTTTAACGGATCTTATTATGGGCAAGCCCCTCGGAGCGAACCTCGATCTCCGGTTGCAGCTCACGGCCGAAGGGTTTCAATCCCTTAACCTCATAACGATACCTGGCGGTTAACTCTACGGTCTCTCCGCGCTGCACGGTTTTGGGCGTCCCGTTTAGGGTTACTTTACTGGCGTCAATTCCTAAGCTTTGCGCAATATCGGCGAAAAAAGTCTCGGTCTGCCGGTCAAAACCATTCTCCAGCTTCATGAGGGTCAGTGTTTCGTCTACTGCCTGTTTTAAATTGTTCTTGGTATAGAAATAGCCGTATAAATCCACATACAGGACAGCGAAAATCATGAAGAGAAAAAGCGAGTAAACAACCACCATCGTTTCGGAGAGCCCACGCTGGTCCGCCTGAAGCCTGTCCCAGATGCCGCTTTTCTTTTTGAGCCCGCCATTCTTCCTATACTTTTCATGATGCTTTAGAAGGCTTTTCGTTTTCCTCATCCTGATCACCATAATGCATTCTTCTATAGATCTTTTGCTCTGTCAAAAATCTTATCCTCAATAAAATCCGGTAGCCAACCATCTAACAGACCATGGGCCGCCACAATTAAGGTAATGACGACGGCCGCCCAGGCCAGAATACCTACGGTGGTCACATCACCCCTTTGATTGAAAATAAACTTTTGACAGTTGCTTTTCACCTGCCCATAAGCCCTGGTGAAAAATTCTTTGGTTTTACCCATCCAAAACATTCTTTTTTTCTCCCCTTTGCACTTTTTTAGTTATTTTTATGGCCATCTTCCACCGGCCCTGGCCCCACTTCCTGGCCTGGCCTTGAGAAGTTATAAAGCTTTATTGGCCTCCGTAAAGATCATGTAAAAGGTATACACCATCGCCAAAGCGGCATTAATAGCCATGAGAATTTGCAGTTTCCGCAGGTTTTGGGGTTTATTGCGGGTCAACTCATTTAAGCTGATGATCCGCAATCTCCGAATATCCTGCTTTAAGATTTCAAAATTGCTTTTCGATTTTTCATAGCCATTCTCGATGGCAATCTTTACGGCTGCCGCAAAGATGATCATTTCCGGGATTCCCGTGGCCCGGGCAAATTTGTCGATGGCTTCGGTCTGTTTCATAATCTGCATATCCAGCAACAAGCGTTCCAGCATGATCCTCAACCGGGGGCTCGCCGATTTATAAACTTGCTGCAGCGCATGCAAAAGCGGTTTCCCGGCCTCCATACTGATCTGGATTTTATCAATTAACAAAGGAATGTCCTTGATGATTTCGTTTTGCCATTTTTTATACTTCCGGTAGATTTCCCGGTTTTGAATCAGCATCAACACAATGAAGGCTACCGGCACCAACAAGAAATAGACTTTGCTGCCGGTTAGAAAGGGCACCACCAGCATACAGCCGGCAAAGAGCCCCGCTTTGGTAATCTGCTCGGCCAGGACCAGTTCCAAGCCTTTGGTATTGCCCATCATGGCCAGCATGCGCTTTAAATTAACGCCATAACCGCTTAGATCCATGATCCTTTCCAGTCTGGGCAGCAACACCGCCAGCTGATTGGCCAGCCAGCCCTCTTTGCGTCGTTTCAGCTCATAATCGGACAACAGGAAGTTTTCTGCCCGCACGGCCAGATACATATCACGCCGCGCTTGAGGTAAAAGACTGTTCCCCAAAGCAAAGGTAAGACCAAACACCAGGAGCGTCAAAAGCGTTTGCCACAAGCCAAGGCCCCCCAACCCAGCACACCTCCTTCTTAAAAGTCATGCCGCAAGGAATTTATAAACCATCGCCATAACCAGTACTTGCCTTTACAAATCATTCAAGTTTAAGGACAGGTATTCGTCTCCTTTGACCATGACAAAAACCGTCGTTAAAAAATACAAGAACATAATAATCTGCCCAACCAAGGTGTCTAAAAACAGATTCGCATTATTAGTGTTCAAGAACGAAAGAGCGATGGGGATAAACCAACTGACGATAATCACGATAATCAAATCCCGGCGGTCTTTCTGCGAAAGAAGCTGTAAGTTTTTGATGGCTCGCACATCCTCCACCATCGTATCGATAATCCTCTCCAGGGTAGCGATGGAATGCTGGTTGATCCCTTCGGTATGAGTCAAAAGCAGGGTGTCCGTAAAATCAGTGAATTTCCTGATTTTAACCTCCGCCGCCAACTCATGCAAGGCCTGCTCCACCGTCAGGTTCATTTTGATGGAATTAAGAAATTTCGTGAAAGGCCCGCGAAACTGTGGGGATAAATCCGCCAGGGAAGCCTCTACCGCTTTGGGAATGCTGCCATAATCAATCAAGCGAGCCACAATATACTTTAGGGAATCGGGCAATTCGGCAAAAAGCAGGTAACGCTTTTTCCGCCGGATCTGCATAACCACGAAGCGCGGTAAATAGAAAGCGCCGACCACCCCGCCGATAATGTAAAAAATGTTATTAATCAACACGGCGATGAACACCCCAAAGCCAACCGCTACCGCTACCAGAACAAGAAACTCTTTGCGTTCCAGTTGCCAACCGGCGCTTTCCGCCTCTCTTTTAATCTGCTCGTAGCCAAAAATCTGGCTGATATCCAGCCGCCTCTTTTTCTGTTGATCCGCCGGCTTGCGAAAGAGGAAAAATCCCACCAGAAAAGTGAGTATTCCTGCCAATAAGCCGGGCAGCCACCAGTAACCCACCTACGCTCCCTCCCTGGTCCAGCGGGCGATTTTTTCTTCGGGAATAAACTGCAACCGCAGTTTATTGGCCAAATGTTCGGAGATAAAACCAACCCGGTAGTGCTTGTTGTCCTTCAGGTCATAACGGAAAATCGGCTGAAACAAAGGCTCCTCGGCTCCTTTGTAACCGGTGATTTCTACAATCTCGGTGATAACTCTCCTGCCATCCGGCAACTTCTTCTGGAAAAACACCAAATCCAAGGAAGAAGCCACCTGGGCGGCTACAGTCGCGTTGTTGCCGGCCAACTGGACAAAGCGAACCGCCCCATCGCGGGCGCTGTTGGCGTGAATCGTCATCGCCACAAAATGGCCCGTATTCATGGCCTGCAAAGCCTGATAAGCAGCTTCCGGTGTCCGCGCTTCCCCGATTAAGATCCAGACCGGCCGCAACCGCAGGGCCACCGCCGTATTTTTGGCGATATCATATTCCCGCTCCTTTTTGCCGTCAAACTTTTTCTGCTCCAAAGAAATAATGTTTTTGTAGTGCTTATACGCTTCTTTCGCTTGCAGCATCATTTCCGGCGAGTCTTCAATGGTGCAAATCCGCGTGGAAGGTTCAAGGTAAAGGGGCAGACGAATTAAAGTGGTGGTTTTACCACTGTTGGTCCCCCCGGTAATCAGGATATTGGCGCCACCGGGCACGACCGTCTTTAAAAAGTCACACATTTCCTTCGAAATGTTCCCGTAAGCAATCACTTCCTTGTCGCTGAAAACATCCGGCGCAAACTTTCTGATGGACAGCAACGGCCCGAAGGTGGAGATCCCTCCCCTGTTTTTACCCAAAACGGCACACACCCGAAAGCCCCGGTAAAAGCTGTCGATGTGGGGCTCCGCCGCCGTCAGGGTTTTTCCTTCCATCAGCAACAAGCGGTCAATTACCTGGTAGAGGTGCTCTTCCGACGGGAAAAAGATCTCCGGGCAAAAAATATCCACGCCGTTTTTTTCCACATAGGTACTGTTAATCCCGTTGATATCAATATTCGTAATGGTGGGGTCATCCAGAGCCTTTTGCAGAACCCCTAATTCCGTGATTTCCTCCTGCACCTTGACAATGACCTGCTCTAAAGGAATTTTTAAATCGTAGCGCCGGTTCTCCTTGATGAAATCGGAAATAATGTATTTGATTTCTTTCCGGTGTTCCGGATCGGTCAGCGCAGAAATATACAGCTCCCCATAATTATCCCGCAGGTAAGCCTTCACGATGGTTACCAGATGATAAATCTTTTCGGCATCGGACATAGTGATTTGTTCTTTTTCCACCCGCATTTGAGGGCGATAATCCAGATAATCCAATGGATTAAAAGGAGCCACCGGCATTGAGCATCCCTCTTCCTTAAACATTAATTAAGCTTTCCAGGCTTGATAAATACTTAATGGAACTAATCCCCGCTATGGCCTTCGCTTCCAGCGCGGTTGCATACAGGGAAAACTTCTCCTTTCGCTCCTTGTAATGCTCAGTCAGCTTCTTAAAACAGCTTAAACACCAACCTAATTCAATGGGATGATTAAGCGTGAAAATAACCTGTTCACTCTCCTTGAGCCCGAAAAAAGTCATCGGATGATGTAACTGACCTTGTAAAAGATAAATAAGATATTGATATCCTTCTAAAAAGAGGCTATCTTTCAAATAACGAGGGAAATCAGTCAAGGTAATCAGGTTATTCAACTTCAGATGGGGCGGCAAATCAGGAGCGGCATAAGGATTGATCGCCAGCACCGCGAGAGAGTCGGAAACCGGCAATAAATATTGCGCCGCATAGACCTGCTGGTATTCGGAGCGTTCCCAATCCAACAGCAACTTGTCCGTATTTTTCTCTTTATCATAGCGGTCCACATGGAGCGCCAAACGGGGAATACCAAGACAGGGCAGTTCCGCGATAACCCCTTGGCCCCCCGTTAGCCGAGAAAGCAGCCCTGCCAACTCCAACGCCACCGGACAGCCGTCGGACCCGCCCGGCGTCCAAACAGCCACCGTCAGTTGCTGTCGCTCCGACAGAGACGCTTTTGACTGTTTATTGGCATTTTTATATATTTTACTGAAAACTCCCATCAAACAAACCCCTTTGCTTACCTGAAACTCTTTATTTTAAATTTAAACCACTTCGGGTTTGAGCAAGGCCCACAAGCGTTCCGACCAACTTTTTTTCTCAAAATCCGCGACCGGCACCTTTACCCCTACCGTTTCCATTAAGCTATGGACAAAAGCCTCGGTCTCAGCGGTGATTTTCCGGTAATCCCGCTGATACACGAATTGTAAAAAATCATCAAGCAAAGCGGGAGGAGGATAAAGAAAAGGCTGTTCATCAATAGTACGGATTTCCTGGTTGATTTTGGGCACCTGCCGGTTTCCAATCACATGGGTGCGGCCTGCCCCTTTTTCTCGCTCCCTGAGGCCAAAAAAAACGCTGGAAGGCAGTAAATCTACCGTCAGAAACTTTGTGTAAGTAAGGTCATCAAGCACGACCTGATTAAACGCATTCCTGCCCGCACAGAGAAAAATCAGAAAGTGAAAGCCCTGTTCAAACATGACAATCCGGGATAGCTTGGTAATAAAGGCCGGCCAATGCTCTTTTAGCACCGCGCCCGCCGCATTGTCTTCCCTTTTTCCATCCGGTAGAAAATAAAGACTGGGCGGCAAGAAATGAGCAAAGCCGCTGTTTTCCTCATGGTGCGCCCCATAAGGGTCCTGCCGGTATTTTTCCGCATTATAGAAGCAATGTCTGATGAAATCGTTGTTTCCCTGAATATACATGGAAAGGGCATGGCTCGTATTAAAATACGGATGCTCAATGGCAAGAGCCCCCGCCAGGCAAGGAACCGGACAAACCGGTTCCGCCAGGAGAACCTTAAACCCCTGCCGCGCCAGGTTTAACGCGGTAAGAATTCCCATGGCGAAATTGAGACCGGTATCATTTTCCGACCAAAAAGTAATAATCTTTGATTGGACATGATAGGGCGTGAAGATCTTCTCCCCGTCCCCGTAGAAAAAGCTCTTTTTCTTTACACCATGACAAGGAGCCAGTTCCTTCTCCTTAAGCGCCAAATACCCTTCGGCTTCCTCCATCGTCCGCTCGGTCAGCATAAAGGTACGGACATCTGCTTCGTCAAAGGCATCCAGAAACCAGAAGTTATACAACTGCATCTTCAGAAGATTGATCATCAATTCCCGTTCCCACAACATATTTTCTGACATTAATATAATAATCCGACTTTTTAGCCGCCATTTTTGGATGGCCAAAAGCAGCCGCAGGAATCCTTTCAGCTTGACCTTGGCCGGTTTTTCCGAACCGCCGAAATAAACGGTGCTGTCAATTAAGATCAGATCCGGATCCTCGCCGCCGCCTCTTTCCGCCCACCGAGCAGCTTCTTCCAGCGTATTATCCCAACCGGTGATCATCCCATAGCGGCTTATTTCCTGCAGCAGACGCTGGTCCGTGTCCTCTTCCCGCTGCCGGAAAACAAGATGAATCCTTTCCCTGGCTCCGGTATGGCCTGGCGAAAGCTCCGTCATGGTTAATCAACTCCACCTTTCTCCTCCAGAGATAATAACTGGCATAACCAAACTTATTTTAATATAATTTTTTATAAAATGCAAGTTAATTCTAAATAATGGCGTCAACTTTTTGTAGGTTTTTTGAAACAACTAAATCTACGGCAACTGATTTTGACACCCTTTCATAGCTTTCTAAGCCCACCGCTTGATCTA
>DGEB01000023.1:37091-61517 GCA_002385735.1 Peptococcaceae bacterium UBA3937 | reverse complement strand
TTGATCATTTAGGCTTTGGCTTTGCGCGGTACTCTACCGATCAAAAATGGCTGGTTCCTCATTTTGAGAAAATGCTTTATGATAATGCTCTTTTGGCCATTGCTTATCTCGATGCCTATCAGATTACCGGCAAAAGCTTGTACCGGGATGTAGCGGAAAAAGTTTTTGGGTATGTCTTAAGGGAAATGACTTCCCCGGAAGGAACGTTTTATTCCGCAGAGGATGCCGATTCCGAAGGAGTGGAGGGGAAATATTATCTCTGGACCCCTGCTGAAGTGGAAAAAGTTCTTGGCGAGGAAGCCGGAACGGCCTTTTGCCGTATTTATGATATTACGGAAAAGGGCAATTTCGCAGGCAGCAATATTCCCAATCTTATTGGAAAGGCTCTTGAAAAACTGAGCCGGAATACGAATGATGGGGGTAGTTCCCATGAGCAGTGCCGTCAAAAGTTGTTAGCGGCAAGAGCAAAAAGAATCCCGCCTTTTAAGGATGATAAAATCCTGACGGGGTGGAATGCCTTAATGATTGCGGCCTTGGCTATCGGCAGCCGAGTCTTGGAAGAACACGCTGCAGAATATCTCGGGCTGGCGGAAAAGGCCTTCGCTTTTCTCCGGCAGAGGATGGTCAACGCGGAGGGCCGCTTGTTGGCCCGTTATCGTGATGGGGAGGCCGCTTATCCGGCTTATCTTGATGATTATGCTTTTTTGGTTTGGGCGCTGCTGGAACTGTATCAGAGCACCGGTCGAGCAGCGTACCTGGAGGAGGCGCTTTTTTGGAATGAGCAGCTTTTGTCCCTGTTTGGCGTACGGGATAAAAGGGAAGGGACGCTGCACCTGTATATGACGGGGAGCGATAGTGAAGACTTATTGCTTCGTCCGTGGGAAATCTATGATGGAGCCTTGCCCTCCGGAAATTCGGTAGCGGCTTGGAATTTTTTGCGCCTGGCGGATTTTACCGGCAATGAGATGATGCATAAGAATGCGGAGCAACTGTTCTTGGGCGTCGGTGGGAATATTAAAGTGAATCCCATGGGGCATACTTTTCTGCTCCGGGCGTATTGTTTTTTACTAAACAGGATGGGAGCCAAATAGTTTTGATGGAATACTGTTCGGAAGGAATTTCACAGCAGAAGCAAGAAATAATACAGAAAAATGTGGGAACTATATTCAATGATAATAAAGGATGATTTGCTGTGAATTGGCGTGAAAAAACAGTCCGAATTCTCGTTGCTTATCTCGTCTCGCTTTTTGTTTTGGTGGCAGGACCGCTGCCGGAACTCGGAAGCACTGAGCAAAATCTGCTTGATGGGCAAAGGCAGAGCTTGCAAGAGCGCATGATCGTGCCGATGGAAGAGGCTGTCTTTGCCATGCCGGAAGACCGCGGTACGGCTGCGGAAGCACCCGGCCTTGGTTGGTTGCGAGAAGACATTTTTGATAAACGGGGGAACACTTCTGCCAAGCAAAGCGTAATGCTTACGATTAGCGCTATTGGGGATTGTGCTTTAGGTGCGGAGCATACCCAGCAAGGGGTGACTTTTCACACCGTTTTTGACCAGCAGAACGGGGATTACCGTTATTTCTTCTCCGGGGTGGAGCATATCTTAAGTAAAGATGATTTGACCATCGCCAATCTGGAGACAAGCTTGACGGACTCAGAGGAGAGAGCGGATAAAAGTTACCTGAAGTATCAGTATTGGATTAAGGGGAAACCGGAATATGCCCATATTCTTGCTGCAGGTAGCGTGGAGGCCGTTTCGGTGGCGAACAATCATATTTATGATTATGGGGTGCAAGGCTATCAAGACACTCTGGCCGGTCTAAAAGAGGCGGGGGTAGATTATTTTGGCTTTGAACATGGTTTGATTAAAGAAATCAAGGGAATCAAGGTAGGCTTGCTTGGCTTTACGGATTTAAGCACCCGCATACCAATTAATGAAGTGAAAAAACAGGTCACGGAAAGAATTCAAGCGCAAGCGGCGGAAACCGATTTAGTAATTGTAAGCTTTCATTGGGGCAACGAGAAGGAGTATCGATCTACCGCCCGGCAACGTGAGTTGGCCCAGGCCGCCGTGGATGCCGGCGCGGACCTGGTGTTGGGCCATCATCCCCATGTGTTGCAGGAAATTCAAGAGTATAACGGGAAAATGATTGTATATAGCCTGGGCAATTTTTGCTTCGGGGCCAATCGCAATCCGTACGACCGGGACACGATGATCTATCAGCAAAGCTTCACCTTTCAAAAGGGCGTATTGAAGCACAGCTCTTATAGGGTCATCCCCTGCTCCATGACTACTGTGGAGAAAGGAAATGATTTTCGTCCCCGGGTGTTAGAAGGAGCGGAAGCAGAGCGGGTGTTGCAAAAGATACGGGCCCGATGAATAAAATAGCATGAAAAGCTCCATCATAGATTAAGGAAGAAAAATCTATGATAAAGGAGTGACGAAGGAAGTGGATACACTAGCACTGGTCTTAGTAATTATCGGCGCCATCAACTGGGGACTATTAGGTTTGTTCAGGTTTGACCTGGTAGCGGCCTTGTTTGGTGGGCAAACCGCAATGCTTAGTAGAATCATCTATTCACTGATTGGTTTGGCCGGTCTTTATGCGATTACCTTCCTTATGGGCAATCGTGTTACCACCCGGGACAACCATAAAAAGGAATAAGCAAGAAGCGCCACGAAAATGGCGCAGGCGGCCGCCATGAAAATAGTGGCCGGTGCCGAAAAAAGTTGAAAAATAAACAAAAATTTTAGTTGACACGGGCAGCGGAGTTCGTATATACTAAATACAATTTTATTATATGGAAAAGAACAGCGATGAAGGGAAACTGTTATGCCCGTGTGTCTCAGAGAGCCGGGGAAGGTGGAAACCGGTACATAAGGTATAACACGCTCGTCCCTTGAGCTGCCTATCCGAAAAGGCGCAGTAGGATAGGCCGGTTACGACCGTTACCAGGAAAAGTGAGTGACCTTAGTCTGCAATTCGAACTTTTGTCGTTGAATAAGGTAAGTAGGGTGGTACCGCGGGAATCCTCTCGTCCCTGATAAGTTGTGTGTATTTTTTATCAGGGATCGGAGGGTTTTCTTTTTATAGGACTTGGTATTTTCATCTAATGGCAACAACTGTTCCTTATTCCCGGGAATTTACTTTTTCCGTTAACAACCAGACCCTGCCCCATCCAAGTACGACGATAGTCAATGTTTACTTTCGCGATTTTTTCCAGTAGGGTTTTGTCGATCAGAAAAGGGATTGAATTTTCTTCTTGCACTGTATCTTTTTCGGTCGGCTCATCCAGAGTCAGGCTCAGTTGAGGTTCGCCTCAGCCATGATTTTTCAGAAGGATCCGCACATGGGTTTTATCGGACTTCTCCAGTAAATCCTGCAGGGTTTGCCTCGCTTTGTCGGTAATGGAGATTTGCAAGTTCGCTTCCTCCTTTCGCTATTCTTAATAAATAATATGCGTGGAAAGAGAGGAGGGTACGCGCTCGAAAAAGCGGACCCGGATACTGCAACGGGAGGATGGGATGAAGGAGAGAAAGGAGAAAAGAGAGAGAGATGGGAGGTTTTTTTGTAGATGAACGGGGCTGAGTATATTATTCAGTTTTTAGAAAAAAAAGGGGTGGACTTGGTATTCGGTTACCCGGGGGGCGCCGTGCTCGCTTTATATGATGCCCTGGGACGTTCCTCCATTAAACATATTTTAACCCGCCATGAACAGGGAGCGATTCACGGAGCAGATGGTTATGCCCGTGTTACCGGAAAAACTGGGGTTTGTTTTGCCACCTCCGGGCCGGGGGCGACCAATCTGATTACCGGGATTGCCAATGCCTATTTAGATTCCGCGCCCATTCTTGTAATCACCGGGCAGGTGGGGGTCGACAGTATTGGCCGGGATTCTTTCCAGGAGGCGGACATTGTTGGGATTACCATGCCCATCGTGAAGCATAATTATTTGGTGAAGAGTTTATATGATTTGCCGGCGGTGTTGGAGGAGGCGTGGAATGTTGCTCAAAGAGGCCGGCCGGGACCTGTTTTAATTGATGTGCCGAAAAATGTTTTTGCCGGTGTGGCTGACTTTCCCGAGGCGGTCTTTACTCCCCCGAACCGGAAGATACCTTTGAAAAACAGCCTGGAAAAGCAAATCGAGCGGGCGGTAGCGGCCCTCAGGGAAGCCCAAAAACCCTTGATTTTAGCCGGGGGCGGCGTAGTCGCCTCGGGGGCGGAAGACCTTTTAGCCGAATTCCGGAAGCATACGAAAATCCCCGTAGTGAATACATTGATGGGGAAAGGTGCGGTTCCGGAGGAATTAGGCGGTTCTTTAGGCATGGTAGGGATGCATGGGAAACCGGCCGCCAACTTAGCCTTAAGTGGGTGTGACGTCCTGCTGGCTTTGGGGGTAAGGTTCAGTGACCGGGTTACCGGGAATCCGCAAAATTTCCTTCCCGCAACCTGTATTATCCATGTGGATATTGACCCGGCCGAGCTGTCGAAAAACGTTCATACGGAAATTCCGGTGGTCAGTGATGTTCAAAAGTTCTTAACATTACTGCTGTCCAGGCTAAAAGAGGAAGGCTTCAAGCCCCGGTACGGCCCTTGGCTGGCACAGGTGGACGCTTGGGTGAAGCAATATCCGCTTCACTTTGAAACGGGGGATTTGCTGAAACCGCAGCAGATTATTAATGAAGTAGCAAAGCAGGTTACCGGTGCGCCGGTGGTCGTGACCGATGTGGGACAGCATCAAATGTTTGTGGCCCAGTTTTTCCCGGTGCAAGGCAAGCGCAACTTTATCACTTCCGGCGGTTTAGGCACCATGGGTTTTGGGCTTCCGGCGGCGATGGGCGCGGCTTTTGGCCGGCCTGGAGAACAGGTGGTGCTGTTCACCGGAGACGGGGGATTCCAGATGACTGTGCAGGAATTGGCCGTAATGGCCCAATACCAGCTTCCGGTCAAGGCCTTTATTATCAATAATTCTTGTTTGGGCATGGTCCGGCAATGGCAGGAACTGTTCTTTAAGGAGCATTACGCCCATTCGCTCTTTAGCTGTGGCCCCGATTTCGTGAAGCTGGCCGAAGCTTATGGCGTAAAAGGTTTACGGCTGGCCCAACCGGCGGAACTGGCCGGGACAATCAGGGAAGCCCTGCAGCATTCTGGACCGGTGGTGGTAGATTGTCTGGTGGACCAAGGCGAAAACGTTCTGCCGATTATCCCGCCGGGAGGGCAACCGAATGAAATGTTAGGGAGGTGGCGCGGTGAGGCACACGTTAGCCGTATTAGTTGAAAACCGTCCTGGTGTTTTGTCACATGTGGCGGGACTTTTTGCCCGTCGTGGCTACAACATTGAGAGCCTGGTTGTGGGCGAGACCGAAGATAAGACGGTTTCGCGGATTACTCTGGTGGTGGAAGGTGACGAAAGGGTCATTGAACAGGTCAGCAAGCAGTTAAATAAACAAATTGAGGTAATCAAAGTAAACGACATTACCAATGAACAAACGGTGGACCGGCAGATGCTTTTGGTGAAAGTCACCGCCGATCAGGCCGCACGGCAGGAAATCCTCCAGTTGATGGAGATTTTCCGCTGCCGGGTCGTTGATATCGGCCGTCGTTCCTTGATTATCGAAGCCACAGGGGATGAGGGCAAGATTGAAGCGGTCATCCAGTCCTTACGGCCCTTTGGAATTAAGGAACTGGTCAGGACGGGCAAAGTATCCATGGTCAGAGGGTCAAAATAGTTTTCATATCCCTAAGGGAACCCTATATTTATTACTTATATAACATAGAGGAGGAAAGGTAAAATGGCAAAAATGTATTATGATGCTGATGCAGATCTAAAAAATCTTCAAGGAAAGAAAGTAGCGGTACTGGGTTTTGGCAGTCAGGGCCATGCTCAGGCGCAAAACCTCAAGGATAGCGGGGTTGACGTGATTGTTGGGTTGAGAAAAGGCAGTTCTTCCTGGGGCAAGGCCGAGGCGGCAGGGCTGAAAGTTTACACCATTGCCGAAGCGGTGGAAAAAGCGGATGTTATCCAGATCCTGCTGCCCGATGAGAAGCAGGCGGAGGTTTACAAAAAAGAGATTGCCCAGGGATTAAAGCCCGGGAATGCATTGGTTTTCTCCCATGGTTTCAATATTCATTACGGGCAGATCGTTCCCCCGCAGGATGTGGATGTTTTTATGGTGGCGCCGAAAGGGCCCGGCCACATGGTAAGAAGACTATACACGGAAGGAACGGGGATTCCGGGCTTAGTGGCCGTGTATCAGGATGCCAGCGGGAAAGCGATGGATCTGGCCCTGGCTTACGCCAAGGGGATTGGCTGCACCAGAGCCGGTGTGTTGCAAACTACCTTTAAAGAAGAGACGGAAACCGACCTGTTTGGCGAACAATGCGTCCTTTGCGGCGGTTTGACGGAATTAATCAGAGCCGGTTTCGACACTTTGGTGGAAGCGGGCTATCAACCGGAATCAGCCTATTTTGAGGTTTGTCATGAATTAAAACTGATTATTGACCTGATTTATGAAGGCGGAATTTCCAATATGCGGTACTCCATCAGTGATACGGCCGAATACGGCGACATGATGGTGGGTCGCCGCTTGATTACCCAGGAGACGAGAAACGAAATGAAGAAAGTGCTCCGGGAGATCCAGGACGGCACCTTTGCGAAAGAATGGATTTTGGAGAACATGGCCGGACGGCCCAAGTTTAACGCCATCAAGAAAATCGATGCGGAACATCCCGTGGAAAAGGTCGGACGGGAACTGAGAAGCAAGATGTCATGGTTGAAAAAGAAGAAATAAGCAAGTGGGGGCAGTCAGGATTCCGGCTGTTCCCCAGGGGAGATCTGGAGGTGGATTTTGCTGATGGACAGTGGTGCGGAGATTCTGGTTAAATGTCTCGAGAAAGAAGATGTCGAGGTGGTCTTTGGTTATCCGGGCGGGGCGGCCCTGGAGATTTTTGACGCCTTACAAAAATCAAAAATTAGAAATATCCTCGTTCGCCATGAGCAGGGCGCTGCTCATGCCGCCAATGGTTATGCGCGAGCCAGCGGGAAAGTAGGTGTCTGCCTGGCTACTTCCGGACCGGGAGCAACCAACCTGATTACCGGGGTGGCTACCGCCTACATGGATTCTATTCCGATCGTGCTGATTACCGGGCAGGTGTCTACATCAATGATCGGAACTGATGCTTTCCAGGAAGTCGATGTAACCGGAATTTCCGATCCGATCAGCAAACATAATTACTTAGTCAAGGATACCGCTGAATTACCAAGGATTGTTAAAGAAGCGTTCTATATCGCCAAGAGTGGTCGCCCGGGTCCGGTATTAATTGATCTGCCTAAGGATGTGGCGGCGGCCCGCGTCGAGGCGGAAGATTGTCTACGGGTCGATTTACGGGGGTATAAGCCGAATATCATCGGGCATAAGGGGCAAATCAGGCAAGTGGTGCAACTCTTAAGAGAAGCTGAGCGTCCGTTGCTCTGTGCCGGTGGCGGGGTCATCAGCGCAGGGGCGGAAGAGGAGCTCTTGTGTTTGGCCGAACAATTACAGATCCCGGTGGTGAATACGCTGATGGGACTGGGCAGTATTTCGCGGGAACATCCTCTTTCCCTCGGTATGCTGGGGACCTATGGTTTGGCCAAAGCGAACCTGGTCACCCAAAACTGCGACCTCTTTATTGCCCTGGGGATGCGTTTTGATGACCGGGTAACCGGCAATACGAAAAAGTTTGCTCCTCAGGCCAAAATCATCCATATTGATATCGATACGGCGGAGATTGGGAAAAACATCCGGGTTGATGTGCCTTTGGTCGGTGATTTGAAAATTATCTTGAAACAGATCATTGAAAGCCTGGAAGGGGAAAAAAGGGAAGGGTCGTGGCTGACCAGGGAAACCCTGGCTGAACTGGAGAAGGAGGCCGCCCGGGAAGCGGCGGCAACGCCGGCCAATGCCCCGGCCGGGTCCGCCGGGCCGGAGATTTATCCCGGTGATGTCATTTCCGCTCTGAATCAGCTTATTACACCGGATACGATTGTTACCACCGATGTGGGTCAGCACCAGATTTGGGCGGCGCAAGGCTTAAAGCTTCGCAAGCCACGGACTTTCATAAGTTCCGGGGGCTTAGGCACCATGGGATACGGGATACCGGCAGCGATTGGGGCCCAAGTGGCTTGCCCCGGCCGGACCGTGGTGGTGATTACCGGGGACGGCAGTTTCCAGATGGGGATGCCGGAACTGGGAACTTGTTTGGCCGAGGATTTACCGTTAAAAATCATCCTGTTTAATAACAAAACCTTGGGTATGGTCAAACAACTGCAGGACCATTATTGTGAGCGCAGGCATACCTCCGTGTATTTCCGCAAGCTCCCGGATTTTCAGTATATTGCCCGGGCCTATGGGGCTTTGAGCCTGTCGGCACGCGATAAAAAGGAATTACCGGAAAAACTGGAGCAACTGCTTCGTCATCCGGGCTTAGGAATTCTGGAAATCGAAATATCGGCGGAGTATAACGTGTACCCGATGGTATTAGGGGGCCAAGGGCTGGATGAAATGGTATTTTCAGTGCCCGGAGCCTGTTCGAAAGGAGGAGATTGAGTGTAATGGAAGAGGAGAAGGACAAAGGACAAAGACTGTTTATTTTTGATACAACTTTACGGGACGGCGAACAATCCCCCGGGGTCAACTTGAATATGGAGGAAAAACTGGCCATTGCGCAGCAGTTGGCCAGACTCGGGGTTGATGTGATCGAGGCCGGTTTTCCCATTTCCTCGGAAGGCGATTTTAAAAGCGTGCAACGGATCGCCCGGGAAGTAAAAGGACCCATTATTGCCGCTCTGGCCCGTACCCATGAAAAGGATATCAAAGCGGCGTACGAAGCGGTGAAGGATGCCGAAAAGCCGCGGATTCACACGTTTATCGCCACCTCCGACATTCATATGCGCTATAAGCTGCAGAAGTCGCCGGAAGAAGTGGTAAGAATGGCGGTAGAAGGGGTGCGCCTGGCCAAAAGCCTCGTCGATGATGTGGAGTTTTCGGCGGAAGATGCTTCCCGCAGTGCCATTCCCTTTCTGTGTGAAATTTTTACGAAGGTCATTGAAGCCGGTGCCAAGGTGATCAACATCCCGGATACGGTTGGTTATTCCACCCCCTGGGAATTTGGCGATTTTGTGAAGGCCATCATCGAAGGGGTGCCTAATATTTCCAAAGCCGTGGTCAGTGTGCATTGTCACAATGATTTGGGGATGGCGGTAGCCAATTCCATCGCCGCCGTGCGGAGCGGCGCCCGGCAGATTGAAGTGGCCATGAACGGGATCGGGGAAAGAGCGGGCAACGCCTCCCTGGAAGAGTTGGCGATGGCTTTTTATACCCGGCGCAATTCCTTAGGCTTTACCACGGGGATCAATACTAAGGAGATTTACCGGACCAGCCGGATGGTCAGCAGTTATACCGGGATGCTGATTTCACCGAACAAAGCGATTGTGGGAAAAAATGCTTTTGCCCATGAATCAGGGATCCATCAGGACGGGGTCCTGAAGGAACGCAGCACCTATGAAATAATGAATCCGGAAATGGTCGGAATCAGCTCCAATCGGTTAGTAATGGGCAAACATTCCGGACGCCATGCTTTTAAGCTCCAACTGGAAGAGCTGGGTTACAACCTGGAAGGAGAAGAGTTGGATAAAGCCTTTAAAGAATTCAAAGCCTTAACCGACCGGAAGAAGGAGATTTTGGACGAAGACATCATTTCCCTTTTGGATACCCACATTTTGGGCAGCGGAGAAGAAATATTCACCTTGGAGAGTTTGCAGGTCAGTTCCGGGACGAATATCTCTTCCACGGCTACGGTCAGTCTGAAAATTAACGGGCGAGAGGCGCGGGAGGCCGCCTGTGCCGATGGGCCCGTAGATGCAATTTATAAGGCGATTGAAAAAATCGTTAATTTGCCGGTCAAACTGGAATCATACAGTATCAGCGCGGTTACCGGGGGAACCGATGCCCAGGGTGAAGTGGTGGTGCGAGTTTCCTTCGACGGACATCTCTTTGTGGGGCGCGGTTTGAGTGTGGATATTATTGAAGCAAGTGCCAGAGCTTATGTGAATGCTTTGAACAAGATTATGCGGGTGTATCCGCATTTAATGCAGTAAGCCCTGGCCCGTAAGGCGGAAAGTGCTTCCGTCAAAGCCTGTTTTGCTGCATGACCCATGAAACGGGTCCAGGTTACCGAAGGGATTTCGGCCAGATGCGGTGAAAATATTCTTCTTGAAAGATACTTGGAAAGGGGCAGCGATGAACAAGTGGGGATGACGATTACGGAGAAGATCCTGGCAGCGCATGCCGGTCTGGAAGAGGTTTCCGCGGGCGATTTGCTCACTGCCAAATTGGATCTGGTGTTGGCGAATGATATTACCGGTCCCCTCGCCATCAAGGAGTTTGCCAAAATCGGTGTGGAAAAGGTTTTTGACCAGGACAAAGTAGTGTTAATCCCGGATCATTTCGCTCCGGCGAAAGATATTCCTTCTGCCCAGCAATGCTTTGAGGTCAAGTGTTTTGCTCAAAAGCAGCAGCTCAAACACTATTATGAGGTAGGGCGGAACGGGATTGAGCATTGCTTTTTGCCGGAACAGGGTCTGGTTGTGCCCGGTGATGTGGTAATTGGGGCCGATTCCCATACCTGTACCTACGGTGGATTAGGAGCCTTTTCGACCGGGGTGGGAAGTACTGATTTGGCTGTTGGCATGGCGCAAGGCGAATTGTGGTTTCGTGTCCCGGAGACGATGAAAGTTGTCTTGAACGGGAAACCCAAAAATCCGTGGGTTTCCGGCAAAGACTATATTTTAGCGGTGATTGGGAAAATCGGGGTGGATGGGGCCCGGTACATGGCCATGGAGTTTACCGGGGAGGCCATCAGTGCTTTATCCATGGATGGGCGTTTGACCATGGCCAACATGGCTATTGAGGCCGGGGCCAAAAACGGGATTATCGCCCCTGATGAAAAGACGGTGGAGTATGTAAAAGGCCGGGCGCAACGGCCCTGGAAGCTTTACCAAAGCGATGCGGATGCGGTGTATCATGCAGTGGTAGAGCTTGATGTCACCGATCTTCAGCCCCAGGTTGCTTATCCGCACCTGCCTTCGAATGTCAAGGATGTGGCGGTCGCAGCGGCCGCAAAGCTCCCGATTGATCAGGTGGTGATTGGCTCCTGCACCAATGGACGGTGGGAGGATCTCTGGACGGCGGCGCAAATCCTGAAAAACAAAAAGGTGCATCCGGATGTAAGGGTGATTGTCATTCCGGGGACCCAGGACATCTATTTGCAGGCCGTCAGGGAAGGCTTGGTGGAAATCTTCATCCAAGCGGGCGCCGTGGTAAGCACGCCCACCTGTGGCCCTTGTTTGGGCGGCTATATGGGCATTCTCGCAAAAGGAGAACGGGCTGTATCCACCACCAACCGGAATTTTATCGGACGGATGGGGCATCCGGAAAGCGAAATATATCTTACCAATCCCGCTGTCGCTGCTGCTTCGGCCGTGTTAGGCCGGATTGCGGCTCCCGAGGAGGTGGTCTAGGTATGGCAGAACCAGAGAAGACATTAGATAAAGTAGATCAGTTGAAAGGGAAAGTGTGGAAGGTCGGGGACGATATTGATACGGATGTAATTATTGCCGCCCGGTACCTCAACCGCTCGGAAGGGGAATATCTTGCGGAGCACTGTTTGGAAGACCTGCTCCCGAACCTGACCGCCAAAGTCAAACCGGGCGATATTCTCGTTGCGGGGAAAAACTTTGGCTGCGGCAGTTCCCGGGAGCATGCCCCGGTTGCCTTAAAATACGCCGGCTTTAGTTGTGTCATTGCCCACAGCTTTGCCCGCATTTTTTACCGGAATGCTATTAACATCGGCTTGCCGGTGATTGTGGCGCCCGAGGTGGCGGAGGCCGTGCCGGAAGGGGTCATCCTCGAGGTGGAGCCCGCCACGGGCGTCATCCGGGATTTGACCAACGGGCAAACTTACCGGGGTGAGGCCTTTCCTCCTTTTATGCTGGAAATCTTAAGCGCGGGGGGCGCCATCCCGTATGTGAGAAAGAAGGTGAACCGGCGGGATGTTTAAGTTGGCCGTGTTGCCTGGTGACGGAATCGGGCAGGAAGTTACGGAACAGGCGTTAAAGGTATTGGCGGCGGTAAAGGAAAAATACGGAATCGAGTATGAGACAGCTAGCGGATTGATTGGGGGCAGCGCCATCGATGCTACGGGGGACCCCTTACCCTTGGAGACCAGGGAACTGGTTGCGCAAAGTGATGCGGTTTTCTTAGGGGCGGTCGGCGGCCCGAAGTGGGACGGACCGGAGAAAAAGGTGCGCCCGGAGCAGGGCTTGTTGGGCATCCGGAAGCTCTTACGGCTCTATGCCAATTTGCGGCCGGTCAAGTGCTGGCCCCAGTTACTGGACCAGTCCCCCTTCAAAAACGAAAAAATCGCCGGGGTGGATCTCATTATTGTGCGAGAATTAACCGGCGGAGCCTATTTCGGGGCGCGGGGGACGGAGGTAGTAGAAGGTGAAGCCCGGGCTTTCGATACCATTGAATACAGCGCCTCGGAGATCCGGCGGATTGTGCAGGTGGCTTTCGCTTTGGCCGGGGAACGGCGAAAAAAGGTCACTTCCGTGGATAAAGCCAACGTGCTGGATACCTCTCGTTTGTGGCGGAAAATTGTCATTGAGGAAGCCGTCGCCTATCCGGAAATTGCCCTGAATCACTTGTATGTGGATAATTGCGCCATGCAGCTTTGTATCAATCCGGCCCAGTTTGACGTGTTGGTTACGGAAAACATGTTTGGCGATATTCTTTCCGATCAGGCTTCGGTTTTAGGCGCTTCCTTAGGCATGCTTCCTTCGGCGAGCATCGGGGAAGGACCGGCCCTGTACGAACCGGCTCATGGTTCGGCCCCGGATATTGCGGGGCAGGATAAGGCCAATCCCCTGGCGGCGATTTTGTCTGTGGCCATGATGCTGCGGATTTCCTTCCGCAATGCCGCGGCCGCGACCGCCGTGGAACAGGCGGTCGCGGCGGTGTTAGAGCAAGGGTTGAGGACCGCCGATATTTGGCGCGAAGGGAATATCCTGGTGGGAACGGCCGCCATGACCGAGGCGGTGCTGCAAGCACTTCCTTAGGCGCGGAGAGTACATTCCAAGAACACTCCTTACGACTCCTTACGGAGTGTTTCTTTTTTCCTAAAATAAAAAAAAGGGATTAGGCGTCGGGCAGCGAATTACTTTGTGAAATAACGTTTTTTGTCGAGATGTGGACGAGGAGAGCGAACAAAAGTTATGCTGACAAGACGCCAATTTTTAATTGGGTTAGGAGCGGTTGTGGTGACTGCGGCCGTGCCTTTAGGCTGGCTGCATTATGATGCCGTCACCAGGGCCAATGAAAAAAACGGAAAAGCGGCGCCGAAGGGCGGAAAGAATGGAGCCCAGGAGGACCCTAAGGGACAGGATCAGGATCCGGAAAATGCCTCCAATACAGGTCCGGCTTGTGATTGGGTGATTGACCAGGTGCTGATTATTGATGGCTCCGGACAGCCCCCTTATCACGGGAAAGTGGCGGTAAAGGGAGATAAAATCGTGGCGATAGGCGATTTCCCCCTGCCATCCCGCGTCAAGGTGATTGATGGCAAGAACTTGGCGCTGGCTCCCGGCTTTATTGACTTACATACCCATACCGAAGATTATCTTTACGCCGGCGGGAACATGAGCCCTTTTCTCTCGCAGGGGATCACGACGCAGATTGGCGGAAACTGCGGCCGTTCCCCGAAGGATATTGCCGGGTTTTTCGCCACGGTTCCCAAGCTGCCGATTAATTACGGCCTGTTAATGGGCTATACCACTTTACGACAACTGGTGCACGGCCGGGACCGCAGCGGGAAAACAACGCTCAAGGAACAGGGCCAGATGCAGGAACACCTGGCCAAAGCGCTGGCCGACGGCGCGGTGGGCTTATCGGTAGGACTGGAGTATTGGCCCCAGACTTACGCCACCACCGAGGAATTGATCAGTTTGTGCCAAGTGGTAAAGGACGCGGGCGGTTTTTACTCCACCCATATCCGCAGCGAATACGACGGGGTGTTGGAGGCGCTGGAAGAAGCCATTTTAATCGCCAACACCGTGGGGATTCCGATGCAGTACTGCCACATCAAAGTCGGTTATGAGCGGAATTGGGACAAGTTCCCGCGGGTTTTGTCCATGCTGACGGAAGCGCATAAGTCCGGTCTGGATATTACGGCCGACGTATATGCTTATACATATTCCAGCACGGATCTCAGCAAAACTCCTTTTGTCCCATCCATCAGCGAGGAGAATTTGGAATTGGCCCTGGCCCATCCGTTGGTTGCTATTGCCAGTGATTCCGGGATGTATGCCGGGATGAGAGCCACCCATCCCCGGGCCTACGGGAACGTACCCCGCTTTTTGGGTCATTATGTGCGGGAAAAGAAGCTTTTATCACTGGAAGCGGCCGTGGCGAAGCTTACTTCGCTGCCGGCGCGCCGGCTGGGACTGACGGACCGTGGCTTGATCAAAGAGGGCTATCAAGCGGATCTGGTGTTGTTTGACCCTGCTACCATTATCGATAAAGCAACCCGGGAAAAACCCTCCGTTTTTTCCGAGGGGGTTCGACAAGTGTGGGTCAACGGGAATCTTGCCTGGGCGGATGGAAAATTGCTTAATGATTCCAGCGGCCGTCCGCTGAAGAAAAAATAAATTTGTCACATTATCAACGGGAAGAGTTTGGGCTCTTCCCGTTTTTTTGTTTCTTGACAGCTTCTAACACGAAGCTGTTGATTATGCCGGAAAATGGTGGAAAAAAACTAAAGGATTGGCAAATCATTTAGCGAAAAGGATAGTAGATTACTACAGGAGTGTGAAAGGGATGAATAAAGAACAAAGCGGGAAAAACCTGGGTCATCGCGATGAGTATTGGGCGTATGTGTCAGCAGAGCGCCTCAGCGGAAAATGTGCTTTGTTGATTTTCGGCGAAAGGAACTCTTCGCGTAAAGAATATGATGTATACAGTTTTTTATTAAGCTTTAATCACGAGGGCATCAAGGAGTACCATAAGCAGAATCTTATTCATCTAAACACATACTCCTGGCAGGAAGAAATCAACGGTTATGTGCGAATTGATTTTGGAGAAGCCGTTGCTTTATTGCAGGATGCCTATCGGCAAAACTGTCTTTTTGGAACGAAGCCGGCCCGTGGCTGGGCCGACTACCGGTTTTTTCTGGAATACGATCCAGATGGCTTAGACCGGGCTTTACTGATGCGCAAGTTCTCTCTTCATAAACTAACGCCGGAAGGATTTACCAATATCTATTTGTATGCCCTCAAACAACTGGATTATGCCCTGCTTTACGATTTATGCAGCAGGGAGCGCAAAGCAGCTCTGGGTTCCCGAGAGGCTTTTCCGGCAACGATAAGTGAAGATTGGTGGCAGCATACTATTATAAAGTGTCAATTTGAAAAGGAGGAAAGGAACGGGAGGCAAATCATTACGACGGCCTATGCGATCGTTTATACCGCGGAGGAAGAAATTATGAAGATCGAATTCCGGCTTGTTTTACGAGAGGAGAAGGATGGCTGCTTGGCCTTAGATGATTTTCAGGAGCTAAAGCGCACGGTTCTTTCGGCGGAACATCCGGAAAACCCGCTGAATTACCGGGTTTTTTGTTCGGTTTACAGCCTTACCAACGCCGTTTGCTTCCGAAATTGGTTGCAAAACCGGTCCGATGTTTTTTTGACCGGGGAATTTGAGGCCGGCGCATGTTATAAGCTGCTCCAGGCGGAGCATAATCCCCTGGAAGGTTATGACGTGAAGGCAGGGATTGTTTGCGAGTTTATTCTAAAAGACAAGGAATTAATCGTTTACGCGCCCTGGGCCGTGAACTTGGCCAAGATGGAACGGGCTTTGGTCACGGAGATTAAAAAAGGGCTGGCCTACAAGCAAAAGTATTATTTGCCGGTGCGGGAACTTTATAAAGCGGTGCTCACGGAGCATTCCCTGGAGGAAATCCTCCGGGAACCGGCGGGAGAGGATTTTGCCCGGAAATACCAGCTTGTTTCCGCCATCTCCTGTACCAAAAACAAGGGATACGTGGTGGACCTGCTTCGCAAAAAAGCTTCGGCAAGAACCAAGCTGGACCAGGATACCTGGTATTTTGTGCGGGAAAAATATGATGAGTCAAGGACACAGGTTGTAAGTTTCATTGAGTATTATGTAGTGGGGAATTGGGTCAGGATTAACGCTTTCGGGGAAGACCTGGAAGAGGAAGTGAGGAAATTCAGCGACGAAACCGATTTTCTCCTCGAAGAGGAGCTCAAAAATTATTCCCGGTTTCCCTTGCGTTTTTCCGCCGAACGGAAGTGGAGAATCTACAAGATGATCAAAACGATGGCCCGTGAAGCCCCCTCCCTGAAAGAAATGGGGATCGTACCTTCGGTGAAGGATACGGCCTGGATGCTGGGGAGTGTGTGCTGACGGTTCCTGCGTGCTTTTCGTTGGCTATTCGTCTTTCTTCATGAAAGTAAAAAGCCCTGATGAGTTTCAGGGCTTTTTGTTTGGATTTATAGGAATCAGTTTGGTTCTGGTCTTTTCCAGGCGTAAGGTGTTGCTATCTTTGGCGTTAGTATTTTTAGCATTAGTATTTTTGGCATTGTTTTCTTTCTTAGAATCAGCATTGTTTTTGCTTGCTTCCTCTTCTTCCGGTTTATATTCACTGACAAAAAAGTGGATGTGAGAGCTTTGGTCCGCCGGGATGATTAGTTCCTCCATTTTCGTGATTACCGGGTAGGTATCGAAGAGGGCCAGTTTATCCATGATGCCCCCTGGGAAGGTTAAGGCTTTTTCCAGATTGTTGGGGTCGCCGATCGCCTTCATCACAATGGGGTATTCCACAACTCGGTGATTAACCGTGATGTAGGGCATATAAAAGTCTTCGGAGAGGGGATTTCTTTCCGTATTGAGATTGATTTTCACGGAGGAAATGGTCGTATGGCTGGTCACGCGGTGTTCATTGATGGAAATCGCCTCCGCGCCGGCATTCCATAGTTCATTCAAAATATTGAGGATATCGGTATAGTAAATGGGCATATAATCTTCAATCGTAACCGTGATGCCGGGGCCTTTGTGTTCCACCGTGCCGTTCACAATTTCCAGTTTCTCCGTTTCCAATTGGATGCTTTCCAGCAGTTTTTGCTCGTCCTGGGAGCTTTCCAGTTGGGAACGGAGTTGGTTGCTCAGGTCGATAATTTCCAGGGCCAGCTTTTGTCTTTTCTCGGAGAGCCCGCGTACCATGGCAATTAGGTTTTCAGTTTTCTGTAAGGTTAGGTCGTTGGCATAGCGGGTTTGGGCTTGAAATTGCAAGGAAAGCATGATCCCTAGAAAGAGAAAAACGATTGTAATGGGGAGGTACCAACGTGGTTTATTCATCGTATTCACCGTGCCTCATCCCGTCATATTCCTGTCGCATACTGCGTTTTTTCCGGAAACTAAGCAGGCAATAGTGGCGAATGGTGGCCAGGTTGTGGAAAAGCCGGACGCCAAAGGCAAAGATCGCGGCATAATAAAGGTCTACGCCCAGGCGATCACCAAGATAGGTTAACAAAGCCGCCAGTAAAGCATTGCTGAAAAAACCGGTCAGCAGGATTGTTCCGTCGAACTTTTCTTCCAAGATGGCTTTGATCCCGCCAAAGACCGAATCCAAAGAAGCGAGGACGGCAATCGACATATATTTAAGATAAACGGCTGGGAGTTGAAAAGTCACGGCCGATCCAAGGTATGCGCCAATGATTAAACCTAACAGGGGCAAGACCAACCACATCTAAGTAATCCTCCTTTAAGACTTGTTTGTGTATTTAAATTGCAGATCCCCTCTGTATGCCGGGATAACCAGGTGTTCCGATTCTTCAATGGTGATAGGGTAGTTGTCGTTTTCCAGTTCGGCTAATTTGCCCATCGAAATGCTTTCGATCATCAGCTTCGGGCTGCCGATGGCTCTTATTTCATAAGGCGGGGCGACCCGGGACATATCCACATTAATCAGGTTGCCGACGCAGCGGATTTCGGAAGTGGTGATTAAGCGGTGCCCGTTAATGGCAATCGCCTCGGCGCTGCCGATCCTCAGTTCATTGACCAGGTTCAGGAGGTGTTCGTCATGAACAATGTATTTATTAGGGTCATCGTTGGGATTGGCTTTCATTCCTTCCTGGTTGTCATCAATGGTAATGATGATACCTTTGCCCACCACCGGCGTCAGTCCTGCTTCGACTTTGGCCTTGGCCAGGGTTGTTTGCAAATCCTGCAGTTTCCCTTTGCTGTGGGTGCTTTGCAGATCGTTGAGCTGAGCGCGCATGGCTTCGATTTGATCTTCTTGATTAGCAATTTCTTTTTCTAAATCATGGATAATAGTAATAAGGTTATTATTTCTCTGACTAACAGCGTTGAAGCTGGCGTTTTTATTTTGGGTCGTAAATTGGAAAGCAAGGAGAAAACCTGTTAAAATACAAATAATTAGGAATGTTGGAATGGCTTTTCGCATTTTCTGTATTTCCTCCTTGGTATAATGAAACAAACTAATCATTCTGAATTCATAGTACACCATATTATATCATAAATAAACCGTGAACATAAAAAAATTCTTGCTGAGGCAGGGGGATTTTTGTACCATGCCCCGGGGAAAAAGGCTATAATTTTAATAAAGGAATCCGCAGCCGGTTGTCGAAGTTATAAGTTTAACGGAAAAAAAGGAGGAAATATTTTGTGGAAGCAAGCTCTGGAGATGGTGAATCTTATTAGCATAGTGGATATTCTCATTGTGGCTTTTGTGATTTACAAAGCCATGATGATTATTAAAGGAACCCGTGCCGTCCAGTTAATTAAAGGACTAATTGTCTTGTTGCTTGCCTCTCTGGCCAGTGAGTTTTTTGGCTTTACGACGGTCAGTTGGATTCTTGACCAGTTGAAGACCGTGCTGGTGGTCGCCTTGCCGATTGTTTTCCAGCCGGAATTGCGCCGGGCTTTGGAACGTTTGGGCAGGGGGAAATTTTTTGCCCGACCCATGTCCATGTTAAACGAAGAAGCGGTGGAGAAACTGGTGGACCAAATTGTGCGCGCTGTCAAAATATTATCCGATAACAGTATTGGCGCTTTAATTATTTTAGAGCGGGAAATCGGCGTCAATGACTATATTGAGACCGGGACAAAACTGGATGGCCTTGTCACCACCGAGATTTTAGTAAACGTCTTTGTTCCGAAGAGTCCCCTTCATGATGGGGCCGCGATCATCAGAGGAGACCGGATTGCGGCTGCCGGTTGTTTTCTTCCCCTTTCGGAGAACCCTAACTTGAGCAAAGAACTGGGGACACGGCACCGGGCGGCGCTGGGGCTGACTGAGCAGTCGGATAGCCTGGGGATTGTTGTATCAGAGGAGACCGGTGTTATTTCGGTCGCGGAAGAAGGAAGGTTAACCCGTTATCTGGACAGCAATACCTTAAGGGAAGTCTTGATTAAACGGCTTTCGTTCAAATCGCAGGTATCCATGCCTTTATTTAACTGGAGGTCATAAGATGTATCAATTATTGAGAAAAGACGTGGCTTTTAAGGGGCTGGCAGTTCTTCTGGCGATTCTGTTGTGGCTGTACGTCGTTAATTCCAAAAACCCGCCGATGGAAAAAACCTTGATGGTTCCGGTGGCCGTCCTAAACTTGCAGGACCGGCTGGTCCTCAGAAATCAGCCTGGTGAGGTGGAGGTGCGGGTCAAGGGGCCTTCTTCGGTCATCAATTCCCTTACTTCCGATGATGTGAAGGCTTCAGTAAATATGGCCGCGGCGGAACAGGGGACGGGGGATTATCCCGTGGATGTGAAATTACCCACCGGGGTGGAATTGGTCTTTAAAAAACCGGTTAGTTACCTATTGACGGTGGATGCTCTGGAAACCAAGCAATTACCCATTCAGGTAATTACCAAGGGGAAAGTGGCCCAGGGCTATTCCAGTTTCGAACCGGTTTTAATCCCCTCCATGGTGGTTGTGCGTGGCTCGGCCGAGGTTTTGAAAAAAATTGATACAGCTGTCGTGACGGTGGATTTGAATCAGGCCACCCAAAATATTGATCTGAACACGCCGGTCAGTTTATTGTCCAGGGACGGCAACCCAATTCCGGACGACTATGAGGTCAGCCCGAAAGAAGTGCAGGTGCTTGTGCCGATAACCAAGCCGGATAATACGATTACGGTGGCCATTAAGCCGCAGATTGTCGGCAGCCCGAAGGAAGGCTATCAGGTTTCCGGCGTGACCATTGATCCCGAAACGGTCAAGATTTCCGGGCCTTATGAGATTTTAAGCCGGATTAATCATGTGGCCACGGCTCCTTTGGATATTACCGGGATTGAAGACAATTATGCCACCCAGGTCGCGTTAATTCCTCCGGATGGGGCCAGCCTCGTTTACCAACCGGTGGTTAAGATTTTAGTACAGGTCGAACCGGTGGCGGTGGAAAAGACGATTACCGATATTCCGATTGCAGTGACTAATCCGGCGGAGAAGCATAAATATGTCATTAAGCCCGAAAAGCTTAATTTGGTTGTAAAAGGCTTGAAGGCCGATCTGGAGCGGCTGGATCCAAGCAGGGAAGTGAAAGCGGTTGTAGATGTAGCTGATTTGGAAGCGGGAACCCATCAATTAAACGTGAAAGTAGAAGTGCCCGAAGGCTTGCAAATCGTCAAGGCAGAGCCAGATACGGTGGAGGTGCAAATTACCGAGGAAGAAATTAAAACGGAAGGGCAAGCAAGCGCTGCCCCTGCAGCCTAAAAACGATGAAGAATCAAACAGACCATACAGTTGAAGGAGAAAAAGCCGTTTAAAAATTGAACTAAAGAATAGGGAAAGGGGTTCAGTTAATGGGAAAACTTTTTGGTACAGATGGTGTCAGGGGGCTGGCGAACAGCGATTTAACTCCGGAACTGGCGTACCGGTTGGGTCGGGTCGCCGCCGCCCTGTTAAAAAAGCAAAAGCCGGGGCTACGGACGGCCATTGTTTTAGGAAAAGACACGCGGATTTCCGGCGCGATGCTGGAGGCGGCTTTGGCCGCAGGCGTTTGTTCTTCAGGGGTGGATGTTTACTTGGCCGGAGTGATTCCCACTCCTGCCATCGCCTATTTGACCCGCAAGCTGCAAGTTTGTTCGGGGGTGGTGATTTCGGCTTCCCACAACCCTTTTGCCGATAACGGGATTAAATTTTTTAACGAACAGGGCTACAAACTACCCGACGAACTGGAGGATCAAATTGAGGAGTTGGTCCTGCAAAAGGAGGATCCTTTGCCCCGGCCTACCGGGAGCGAACTGGGCAAGATAATTCCTCTGGAGAAGGCCGTGGATGATTATGTCAACTTTTTGAAGGAAAAGCTGCCGGTTTCGCTCAAGGGTCTGAAGATCGTTGTTGATTGCGCCCATGGCGCGGTTTCCGAGGTGGCGCCCCGGGTCTACCGGGAATTGGGGGCCCAGGTAATTAGTATTAATGATTTGCCCACCGGGACGAATATTAACGAAAAATGCGGCTCTACGCATCTGGCGTCTTTGCAGGAGGCCGTATTAAAATACGGGGCCGATGTGGGCATCGCCCATGACGGAGACGGTGATCGGGTGATTGCCGTGGACGAAAACGGAAAGGAGGTAAACGGGGACAAGATTCTGGTGATTTGTGGCTTGGCCTTACAGGCCGCCGGCAAGTTGCAGGAGAAAGTTGTGGTTACGGTGATGAGCAACCTTGGGTTGAAAAAAGCCTTTCAACAAGCGGGGGTCCACGTTTATGAAACCAAAGTCGGCGACCGGTATGTGCTGGAGAAGATGTTGGAAACGGGGACCATCCTGGGTGGGGAACAATCAGGACACATTATTTTTACCAGGCACAATACCACCGGTGACGGAATCCTTACTGCCCTTACTTTACTGGGAGTTATTGTGGAAAGCGGCAAAAAACTGAGTGCATTGGCCGCGCAGATGGAGACCTATCCGCAAGTATTGCTGAATGTGAAAGTGGCGGATAAGGACTGGGAAAAACATCCGGCCATCCGGCAGGCCATCACCGCCGGGGAACAGGAATTAGGCGGGGATGGGAGAATTTTGGTGCGGCCGTCCGGTACGGAACCGCTGATCCGGGTGATGGCGGAAGGAAAAGATGAAAAACAATTGAAGGAGATTGCTGGCCGGATTGGGAAAATTATTGAGCAGGAATTAGGCTTTAAATGAAGAAAAGTAAGGAAGAGAGGAAGACGGTCTTTCATGTTTTACGTGGGGACAGATTTGGTGGAGATTGAACGGGTCAGACAAGCGACGCTGCGTCGCCCTGCCTTGTGGGATCGTCTGTTGACAAGGCAGGAAAGGGAATATTGCCACAAGAAAGGAAATCCGGTGCAATCTTTGGCCGGCCGCTTTGCGGCCAAAGAAGCGGTTTTAAAGTGTCTGGGGCTTGGTTTGCGGTATTGTTCATGGCATGATCTGGAGATTTTGCCCGATGCTTTAGGTAATCCGCAAGTGAGCTTCGGACCGTCCCTATTAAAAGTATTACAAGAAAAAAAGATCGCCACAGTGAAAGTGAGTATTTCCCATAGCCGGGATTATGCGCTGGCTGTGGCCATTGGAGAGTGTTCAAGATGAGATTAATTACCGGAAATGATATGAAAAAAATTGACCAATGGGTGGAATCGGAACAAAGCATCCCCTCCTTACTGTTGATGGAGAACGCGGGCCGTTCGGTGGTGCAGGTCGTCCAGGAATTAAGCGAGCGCAAAGGCCGCGGTAATTATGTTTTTTTGGTAGGGAAAGGGAATAACGGTGGCGATGCCTTGGTGGCCGCACGGCATCTCTATCAACAAGGGGCGGAAATCAAGCTGTTCTTGCTCTTTAAGCCCGATGAGTTTAAAGGGATTGTCAAGGAAAACTGGCAGTTTATCGAGGGACTGGGGATTAAGTGGCATTACTTGAATGATGATAACAGCTTTTATCTTTTCAAGTTGTGCCTGAATAACTGTGACATGGTGATTGACGGGATCTTAGGCACCGGGTTGCGTGATTCGTTGCAAGGCAATATTTTTAGGGCCATCGAAGCCCTCAATGTGAGCGGCGCGCCGGTTTTGGCCATTGATGTACCCTCCGGCGTCGATGCGGACAACGGACGGATTGAGGAGCTTTGCGTGAAGGCTGATTACACGGTGACCTTTGCCTGGCCGAAACGGGGTCTGGTCCTTTATCCGGCGAAGAAATACGTGGGGCACCTGATCATTGCCGACATCTCGATACCGCAGGACGGTTTAAAACTGTTGGAACGGGAAGAATATTATGCCGACGCGGATCTGGCCCGGGAACTGTTGCCCGAGCGGGATTGGGAAGGTCATAAGGGCACTTTCGGTCATACCTTGGTGGTGGCCGGTTCCAAGGGGATGCTCGGTGCGGCTTATTTGGCCTGTAAAGGGGTTTTACGCTCCGGAGCGGGGATGGTCACCGCTTGTGTGCCGGAATCCCAGGCGGATATGTTTGACCTCTCTTTTCCGGAGGCGCTTACGAAAGGGGTTGCGGAAACGAGAGACAAGGGGATTTCCTTTGACGCCTGGCCCGAAATTAACGAGTGTTTACAGGGCAAGAAGGCGGTTGTGTTCGGTTGCGGGCTGGGGACCGGCGAGAGTATCAAAACCCTTTTGCACAAGGTCTTGTTATCTACCAATCTTCCGGTGGTAGTTGATGGCGATGGCTTAAACGTGCTGGCGGAAGATCTGGAGATCCTGCAGTCCTCGAAAGCCACTTTAGTTCTGACGCCCCATCCCCGTGAAATGGCGCGCTTATTGGGGACTGACGTGGCCGCGGTGCAGGAAAACAGGGTAGAAACTGCTTTTCAGGCGGCTACGAAATTCAACGCGATTGTGGTGCTAAAGGGAGCGGCGACCGTCACGGCGATTCCGGAAGGTTTGGTTTTCATTAATTCCACGGGCTGTCCTGCCCTGGCGACGGCCGGTTCCGGCGATGTGCTGGCCGGCGTGATCGGCGGGCTGCTGGCTCAAGGGGTCAGTCCGGCCCAAGCTGCAGTTTTGGGGGTGTACCTGCATGGCCTGGCAGGGGACATCCTGGCTGAAGAAAAAGGCTTGCGGGGCATCCTGGCGGGGGATATTGCCGACACTTTGCCGCTGGCCATCAAAAAACTGGAGCAAGTACGGGCGAAAAATATCTAGTTATTTGAAAAAACAGTGTTTCCCAGTTGATTTAAGGCTTGTTTATGTGATAATAATAGAATGAGGTAGCATCGTTTGACGGATTGATATTAATTTAGGCAAAAATGCATATTATAAGGATAGGTGTGTTTTTCACTTTTGCTTAAGGAGCTGGTTATGGTGACGGATAGTAAACG
>DGEB01000023.1:14762-36840 GCA_002385735.1 Peptococcaceae bacterium UBA3937 | reverse complement strand
TCAAGGAACAAATGCGGGTCGGATATTTGGAAATGGGACGGATTAATCTTGCTTTAGCCGATGAATTTCATTATTGTGAAGAGGAGGCAAGCTTGCTAATTGAAAAAAAATTAGTGGAGCGTTGCTCATGAGTGTAAAACGGGGCGATATTTTCTATGCGGAATTGAATCCGGTGATTGGCTCCGAGCAGGGAGGGACAAGGCCGGTATTAGTCATTCAAAATGATATCGGTAATCAATACAGCCCGACCACGATTGTGGCCGCGATTACCAGTCAGTTGGAAAAGGCCAAGCTGCCGACCCATGTGGAACTGACTCGGAAAGCCAGTGGCTTGGAGAAAAATTCCGTTGTTTTGTTGGAACAGATAAGAACGATTGATAAACAGCGGTTAAAACAGAAGGTGTCTTCCCTGGACGAGGACTTAATGGAGAAGGTGGATGACGCCCTGCGTATCAGTTTGGCTTTAACGGATTTTTAAATACATAGCAGACTTAAAAAGCGGATGAAAGTCCGCTTTTGTTTTTATATTGGCTGTCTTTTTGCTTGAGAATATGATATAAAAGTGATATCATAAATATATCAAATATGAGTATGGAGGGATAAGGGATGGAAGAGAAAAAAGTCTGGAAGGTAAACGGTTTTGTGGTTATTTTACTAATACTTCTTTTATTAGGCTGGGTCATTTACAGTGCTTTCTTCAGGCTGAATCTGGGGGTCGTTTTTTTGGGGATAATCGGTGCCTTTGTTTTATCGGCCGGGCTGCGGATTGTCCAGCCGAACCAGGCCGTGGTTCTGACCTTTTTCGGGAAATACGTGGGGAGCCTGCGGGAGGCCGGTTTTTGGTACAGTATTCCTTTTACGGTGGGGAGAAAGGTCTCCTTAAGAGTGCGGAACTTTAACAGTGAAAAGCTTAAAGTGAATGATGTGGAGGGTAATCCCATTGAAATCGCGGCGGTGTTGGTAATTAAAGTGGTTGATTCGGCCAAGGCGGTTTTTGATGTGGAGGATTACGAAAAATTTGTGGAAATCCAAAGTGAAACGGCCTTGCGGCATGTGGCCACCAAATACCCCTATGACGATTTTTCCGGGGATGGCAACTCTTTGCGGGGTAATACCGAAGAAGTGGCGGCGGAACTGGCGGCTGAGTTGCAGGCCCGTCTGGCCATCGCCGGAGTAGAAGTAATCGAGGCCCGTTTAACCCATTTAGCCTATGCTACCGAGATCGCCAGCGCCATGTTGCAACGTCAGCAGGCTACGGCGATTATCGCGGCACGGCAAAAGATCGTTGAAGGAGCGGTGGGGATGGCGCAGATGGCCATTGAGCAGTTGTTGCAGGATGGCATTGTTGAACTTGATCCAGAACGGAAAGCGGCCATTATCAATAATTTACTGGTGGCGATTGTTTCTGACCGTGCTGCCCAGCCGGTGCTCAACGCCAGTAGCTTATACTAATCAACGGAAAAACAAGCGATAAAGGGAATCAGGAGCAAAATGGCAATGAAGAAAAACTTCCCTCTCCGGATTGATCCTGTCATTTTCGCCGCGATTGAGCGTTGGGCAGCTGATGAATTGCGCAGTGTGAACGGGCATATTGAGTATCTTTTGCGGGAAAGTTTGCGGAAAGCGGGCCGCTTGCCCCAAAAGGAGCAATTAAACCCCGGGCAGGATTCAGAAAAAGAATAAGGCCAGGAACAAATACAAGGATAAGACGAGAAGGAAAAAACAATAAGAAAAGGGCAGCATCTGCAGGTATGTTTTGCGGAAAAAATCGTACATTGATAAGAGAGGAAGAATAGAAAGCGAAACTGCCAAAAGGGTGAGCGTATGGCCGTTACGATCGGGATTAGCTGTGGTTGGGAAGAAAAAAACAACTGGCATAAGCTTCATGATGAATATGTATGCGCCGTTCAAGCGGCGGGCGGGATCCCTTTTTTGCTGCCGGGACTTGATAGTGTGGAGGCAATTACGGTATATTATAATCAATTGGATGGATTTATCTTTTCCGGCGGGAGTGATGTGGATCCCTTTTATTTTGGCGAAGAACCGCTGCGGGGCTTGGGTGAAATCACAGCCCGGCGGGATTGTTTTGAACTTATGTTGGCGCGCTTGTGTCTGGCGGGCGATAAGCCCGTGCTGGGAATTTGTCGTGGGTTACAGCTCCTTAATATTGCGGCGGGGGGCGATGTTTATCAGGATATCCGGCAGGTGACCGGTCTGGAACACAATCAACGCGCCGCCCGCTGGTACGCCACCCATTCCGTGCAAGTTGCCCCCGAGAGCTGGCTCTACCAATTGACCCTACAGGAAAGCTTTAGGGTCAACAGCTTTCACCATCAGGCGGTTCGGCGGGTCGGGAAGGGATTAAGAGCGGTCGCCTGGAGCCAGGACGGTTTAATCGAGGCTTTGGAGTCTGAACCGGAAGAAGGTGCTGACGGCAAGCCGGCCCGCATCGTGGCGGTGCAATGGCACCCGGAATGTAATTGGTCGAGGGAGGAGCGTTCTTTAGCATTGTTTAAGAATCTGATTGCCGGTGTATTGACCCAAAAAGGGAGTTGATGGTGTTGGTGGAAACGGTAAAATTAGCTGAGGTGAGGAGAGGCGAGGTAGTGGAAAGCGTTCACCGGGGGATTATCGTCATTGTGAACGCGATGGGACGGCGGCTTTTTGCACTGGGGAACCCTCAACATCTCACATATTTTCGTTCCGCAGCCAAACCGATCCAGGCTCTGGCCGTAATTGAAAGCGGGGCCGCCGTAGAATTTAATTTTACTTTAAAGGATGTAGCCATCATTTCCAGCTCCCACAGCGGAGAACCGGGCCATTGTGAACAAGTAATCGAGGTGCTGGAAAAAATCGGCCTGGGCGAAGAATGCTTACGGTGTGGGGCCAGACCGCCCCGGCATAAGCTAACCTATGAACAATTACTGATTCAGGGCAGGGAACCATCTCCTTTACATAATGAATGTTCCGGAAAACATGCGGGGATGCTGGCGTTAGCCCGTTTTTTGAAGCAGCCGTTAGAAACTTATTATCTTCCCGAACATCAAGTCCAGCAAGAGATGTTAAATTGCCTGGCCGATTTGGTCATCATGGATCCGGAAGATATCCCGCTGGGGATTGACGGCTGTAACGTGCCTACCTATGCCCTGCCGCTGGACAAAATGGCCTATGCGTACGCACGGCTGGCCGAACCTACCGATATGGACGAAATGCGGGAAGCGGCTTGCGAGATTGTCAAAGGGGCGCTGACGACCCATCCTTTCCTGGTCGCGGGGACCGATCGTTTTACTACTGATTTGATGAAGGCCACCAAAGGCCGCTTGTTGGCGAAAGACGGCGCGGAAGGCATCTTTTGCGTAGGACTGCCTGAGCCGGGCTGGGGGATTGCCGTTAAAATGGAGGATGGCAGTGACCGGGCGATCCCGCCGGTGGTCATTTCTTTATTACACCAGATCGGGGCCATAACCGACAAAGAAAAAGCCGTCCTGGCGGACTACAGCAATGTGGTGTTGACGAATGCGGTGGGACAAGTCATCGGAGAAATCAGGCCCACTTTCAAAGTGGATGTGGAGTGAGAGGAGTAGAAGCGTGAGTCAGAATAAAGCGACAATATTGGAGAACGGACGGATTTATACGCTGCACGGACCAGTATTGGAACAGGGCATGCTGATTATTAAAGGGAAAACGATTCAATATGTGGGGGAAGCACTTCCTTGGGCCGAGGCCAGGGCAATGGCCGGCGAGGGAAACGAGCCGGAAGTAATTGATCTACTGGGGAAAACGGTCTTCCCGGGGATGGTCGACGCCCATACCCATTTGGGCATTTTAGAGGAAATCTTTCAGGATGATGGTGACGATTTAAACGAATTCACCGAGCCGGTTACTCCGGAACTAAGGGCGCTGGATGCGGTTAATCCCTTGGATTTGGGCTTTCGTGATGCCGTAAGCGGCGGTGTAACCACGGTTATGACCGGACCGGGCAGCGCCAATGTGGTCGGTGGGACCAGTTTGGTGATGAAAACAGCCGGCGATGGTTTTGCCGCAATGGTTTTAGTACCGCAGGCCGGGCTGAAGGTGGCTTTTGGGGAAAACCCCAAGCGGGTTTTTGTGGAACAGAAAAAAATGCCCTGTACCCGGATGGGGATCGCGGCCTTATTGCGGCAGACTTTAGTGGACGCGGAAGACTATTTAACCAAAAAGGAAAAGGCCGAAGCGGGTGATTTGGACGAAGTCTTTGAACGGGACCTGGGTTTGGAAAATGTGGCGTTGGTCTTGCAGAAAAAAATCCCCTTGCGGGTTCATGCCCACCGGGCGGATGATATCCTCACGGCCTTGCGGATTGCCGACGAGTTTGGGATAAATATGGTGCTGGAACATGGCACGGAGGCCCATAAGGTGATCCCGGAGCTGCAAAAAAGGAACATCCCGGTAGTGGTAGGTCCTACGCTTTCCAGCCGCAGCAAGGTGGAGTTGGCTGATATGACCTGGCGCACGGCGGCTTTGCTGGACGAGGCGGGGATTCTGGTGGCGTTGACGACCGACCATTCCGTGATTCCGGTGCAGCACCTGCCCATTTGCGCGGCTCTGGCCGTGAAAAACGGGATGTCCGAAGAAGCGGCTTTACGGGCGATTACTCTTAACCCGGCCCGCATCCTGAAGCAGGAGCAGCGGATTGGCAGTCTGGAAGCGGGAAAAGACGCTGATTTCGCCATCCTGTCGGGGCATCCCCTGGATTGGCGTAGCCAGGTGGAAAGAGTATATATCGACGGCAAAGTGGTTTATGATAATATGAAGCCGTCAATGTAGTCATGGGCATAAGAAGAGTGTGGTTATATAAATTATGTTAGGAATGGAAGTGCGCTTCATTGGCCGAGGTACGTTTTACATCTTTTACTGCTGAGGATACCTTCAATTTAGGGAAAAAACTGGCCGCCCATCTGCAGGGCGGCGAAGTAATCGCTCTGGAAGGAGAATTGGGAGCGGGAAAAACACAGTTTGTCAAAGGGATGGCGGCGGGGCTTGAAGCTGTTGAAACGGTCACCAGCCCCACCTTTACCCTTTTACACCTTTATAAAGGAAGGCTTTCTTTAGCCCATTTTGATGTTTACCGGCTCCCTTTTCCCGAAGCCTTCGAAGAATTAGGCTATGAGGAGTATTTTGAAGCCCCTTGGGTCGCGGCCATTGAATGGGCTGATTTGGTCCGGGCGTATTTGCCGGCGGATTTTTTACAGGTGAAGATCACGCGCTTCTATCGACCGGAAGAAGGGGAAGGGCGCTTAATTACTTTTTGTCCCCATGGGGAGTCGATGGAAGCCTTGGTGAGTAAGCTGCATGATGACCCGCCCAAAAACTTTAACGATTAAGGGGTTGCCTGAAATGATTGTTTTAGGAATCGAGAGCTCGACGCCGGTTGCTTCCGTGGCGTTGGTCTCAGAGGAGAAGGTATTAGGGGAAATAACGCTGAATATTGGGTTGACCCATTCGGAACAACTGTTGCCGTTAATCGATGAGTTATTAAAACAGACTCAGATTACCCGGAAGGAGCTCAGTGGGATTGCGGTTGCCGGCGGTCCTGGTTCTTTTACCGGCTTACGGATTGGCATGGCTACGGCCAAAGGGCTGGCCCAAGGGCTGGCCGTTCCTTTAGTCAGCGTGCCGACCTTGCTGGCTTTAGCCTATTTACACATGGGCCGGCCCGGTTTAGTATGCCCCATGTTAAATGCGCGCCGGAACGAGGTTTATACCACCCTGTTTCGCTTGGACCGGGAGCAAAAGTATGAACAGTTGGAGCCGTATCAGGCGGTGGCCCCGGGGCTGTGGGGGCAAAAGCTGCAGGAATATGGCGAGCTGGTTTTATTATGTGGGGATGGGGCGTCGGCTTATCTTGAGCTGTGGCAAGAGAGCTTAGCGGAAAAACTGTGCCTTCCGCCGGCTCCCTTTTTAACGGCGCGGGGGGCAAGCGTGGCCTGGTTGGGACAGGAAAGGCTGGCCCGAGGAGAACAGGACGATTTGTTTGCTTTAAAACCAATGTATATCCGTTCTTCCGAAGCGCAGCGCAAGCTGATGGCCGAAGCAGAGAGTAGCGGCCGCTGAGGTGTAAGGGTGATGAATTATCTTTTAAGGCCAATGACAGTTGAAGATATTATGCAGGTGGTGGAAATCGAAAAACAGTCTTTTTCTACCCCCTGGTCGTCCTATGCCTTTCATTGTGAACTGGCCGACAACGAGTTTGCCCATTACCTGATTGTGACCTCGGAGGAAAGCCCGCAGAAGGTGCTGGGTTATGGCGGGATGTGGATTATTCTGGATGAAGTGCATATCACCAACATTGCCATTGCGCCGCAATACCGGGGCCAAAAGTTAGGGGAGTTTCTGCTTGCGGGGATGTTGGCCCTGGCCCTCCAAAAAAAGGCGGCCCGGATAACCTTGGAAGTCCGGGCTTCGAATACCAGGGCGCAAAAACTGTACCGGAAGATGGGTTTTAAACCGGCTGGCGTACGACCGGGCTATTACGCGGATACCAACGAGGACGCGCTGATAATGTGGAAGGAGCTTCAGGAATGACCAAAACACAGGCAAGGACAACCATTATGGCAATAGAGACGAGTTGTGATGAGACGGCGGTGGCTATTCTGGCTGACGGAAAGGAACTTTTGGCCAATTTAGTCTCTTCCCAGATCAAAACTCATCAGCAATATGGCGGGGTGGTTCCGGAAATCGCTTCCCGGCAACATTTGGAACAGGTCAACCGGCTCATCGACCTGGCTTTGAAAGCAGCCGGGCTGACTTTTGCCGATTTGTCGGCGATTGCCGTCACCTACGGGCCGGGTCTGGTAGGGGCCTTGCTGGTGGGGGTGAGCACAGCCAAAGCTTTGGCCTATAGTCTTAATCTCCCTTTGCTGGGGATTAACCATATTGAAGGGCATATTTACGCCAACTGGTTAACTAATGAAAAAAGGGAATTTCCCCTGGTTTGTTTGATTGTGTCCGGAGGGCATACGGCCCTGGTAAAGCTGAAAGGGCATGGGGAATATGAATTATTGGGCGAAACCCAGGATGACGCGGCCGGGGAAGCTTATGACAAGGTAGCGCGGGCTATGGGGCTCGGTTATCCCGGCGGGCCGCTGCTGGATGAGTTGGCGCGGCAGGGGAACGAGCAGGCTATTCCCTTACCGCGGGCTATGCTGGGGGAAAACAACTATGCTTTCAGTTTCAGCGGGCTGAAAACAGCAGTGCTGAATTATCTGAATCGGGCGGCTCAAAAGGAAGAGGAAGTGAAGATGGCTGATTTGGCGGCCAGTTTTCAAGCCAGTGTGGTCGAGGTGTTGGTGGAAAAGACCATGTTAGCCGTTAAAAATGAAAAGGTGGCGACCGTTTTGTTGGCCGGCGGTGTTTCTGCCAACAGCCGGTTACGGCAGGAAATGCAAAAACGGTGTGCGGGGGAAGGAATCAAACTATTTTATCCCCCTTTGGAATACTGTACCGATAACGCGGCGATGATTGCCTGTGCCGGTTATTACCGGTATTTAAAAGGGGATTTTGCCGGCTGGGATTTGAATGCGGTTCCCCAGTTACGTTTGCTATAAATTGAAGGGCCTTGGCCCCAGAAAATACAATGTTTGAACTTTTCTGTCTTTATAGTATAATAGTATACGATAAATAAAAACAAACGAAAGAGGAGTTGGTTTTAATTGGATCCCGACGGTAGTAAACAGATCTTGATGTTCTTGTTGATGCTGTTTTTAGCAGGACTTCTGGCTACTTGGGAATATGCGTTAAAGGCTTTGCAAGACGGACGGCTTCACCAGCAGGAAAATGATGAGCGAGTATTGGTAATTAAGCGGATTTTTGAGGCTCCGAAAGGCATTTTTGAGACTTTGCTCTTTGGTAAACTGGTGTTGTGGATTGGGGCAACCGTTTTAGGGACCTTGTTCCTAATGCAATACGCCTACCGAGGGTGGGTGACGGTTACCCTGGCGGCCTTAGGCTTACTTTTTCTTTTTGTGTTTTTCGCCAAAAGCGTGCCGGAAGTGCTTGGCAAGAAGTATGCGGCCGCGATTAGTCTCTTTTTCAGTAATACCATCATTGCGGCCAAATATCTTTTTACGCCTTTCATGAGGTTTTTCGAAATGCCGGGCCGTCTCTTTGGCAAACTGCTGGGCTATGAGGAAGCCGAGCGTGCGGGTAATGGTCTTACCGAGAAGGAGTTTATCGATATGGTGGCTTCCGGGCAGGAAGATGAAGAGATTGCGCAAGTAGAAAAAAGTATGTTGCACAATGTGTTTGAGTTTGCGGATATGGTCGTAAAGGATGTGATGACCCCGCGTCCGGATATTACGGCCTTAGAAAAAAATACTTCTTTTGAGGATTTAATGAATGTGGTCAAAGAAGAACAGTTTTCCCGGATTCCGGTTTACGATGGGATTATTGACAATATTTTAGGAGTTGTGCATATTAAAGATTTAATCTTTCTCTCGCCGGAAGAAAAAGTGAATTTTTCTCCGGAAAAGCATGTGCGGCAGACCATCTTTGTTCCCGAAACCAAGAAAATCTCCGAGTTATTCATGACGATGAAGAAAGAGAAGATTCATATGGCGATTGTCCTGGATGAATACGGCGGGACGGCCGGTCTGGTAACGATGGAAGATTTGATTGAGGAGATTATGGGGGATATTCAAGACGAGCACGATAGTGAGGAACCGTTAGTGCAGGTTCTTGATGACGATCTGATCGAGATTAATGCGGTCATGCGCATTGAGGAACTGAATGATTATCTGCATACGGATTTGCAGTTTGAAGAGGCCGATACGGTCGGCGGTTTGGTCTTTTCCTTATTGGACCGGGTCCCGGTAGAAGGAGATAAAGTGGAAATTGCCGGCCTCGAGCTTACCGTCTGGACGATGGATGGGCACCGGATCGAGAAAGTCCGGATCAGAAGGCTAAAGAGCACCGATGATGACCAAAGCCCGAAACAGGATGACGGTGAAAACGGAAACGGCTCCGAGGAAGGGCATCGAGATGTGTTTCCGGGAGAGGAAGAACAGTCCCCATCGGGCATGACGGATGCGCGTGTGGTGGCCTGTTTACAAACGGAGCCCCGAAAGCTGTAAGCTAAAACAAGGATAATATGAGCAGGCGATGAGTCTGTTATGAGCATAGGGTGAACATGTTGTAAACATGGTTCGCGCCGACCAAAACGGTCGGCGCTTTTCTATGGGCGTTTTCTTGGCACGGCGTTTCAATTCTAAGCGCCTTGCTTCTTTTTTGTTTTAGAAAAAGGGAGAAAGGGTCAGGCTAAAGATGTGGATGAAAAAAATGTGCATAGTGTGTGTAAGTTCGCTAATCGGCGTGGGACGGAGGTTAGCCGTGTGGACAAAAAGGGCATAAGATAGTTCTTTTTTGCTGTGGATATTGTGGGTAGGAGAGGGGAAAGGGCGTGTTTAGGCGTTTTTTCCTGTGGATAAGCCTGTGGATTCTGTGGATAGTTGGACATATGTTCTTTTTGTAGTATTTTCCAATACCATAATATGTCCGGCGAAAATAATATAGAACTAAAAAAACGGTCAGCCGGAGGGGTGGGATTTGTGGTAAGATTATACTTAAACATTTAAAATGAAGCAGGCCGGGTGAAGCGCAAGAAAGAAGAAAAAGGAGGAAAAAGGGATGTCCAATGTGGAAAAAAAGTTACAGGAATTAGGGCTCATGATTCCGGAGGCGCCCAAACCGGTAGCGGCGTATGTGCCAGGGGTAATCACCGGTGATTTGATTTATACTTCAGGGCAGATTCCCTTGGTAAAGGGGGAGCTTAAATACAAAGGTAAGGTGGGGAAGGACCTTTCGCCGGAGCAGGCTTATGAGGCCGCCCAAATCTGCGCCTTGAACTGTCTGGCCGTGGTCAAAGGTTTGGCCGGAAATCTGGACCGGGTGGAGCAAATCGTGAAGGTAGTGGGCTATGTCAATTCCGCCGACGACTTTACGGCCCAACCCCAGGTGGTTAACGGGGCTTCCGAGTTATTGGGCAAAATTTTCGGCGAAAAAGGGGCCCACGCCCGCAGCGCCGTCGGTGTAAACAGTTTGCCCCTTGATGCCACCTGTGAAGTCGAATTAGTGGTGAAACTGAAAAAAGAAAAAGAATGAAAAAGCCCGGCTGAAGGGTTTTTGCCCCCGCCGGGTTGTTAAAAACTAAAGTAAATCATAGTTTTCTGTTCGCATGCGCTATAAAGTGCGCTATAAAATGTAAAATGGTTTTTGCTGCCCTTTACCGGCACTGGTAGACGGTTGATTCCGTAATGATAATATCCATCGGGATATCGTGAGAAAGGTGCTCCAGGGAATCAATAATTTGAAAATCATAAGCCAGAGCGATTTTCACACAGTCCGGCCGCAATTTGGGTAAAAAGCGGTCAAAATAACCTCCGCCGTATCCCAGGCGATAACCTTTCCGGTCAAAGGCCAGCCCCGGAAGGATACAAAGGTCGACACAGCGCGGTTCCACCGGATGGATGCTCTTTTGTTTCGGTTCGGGGATCCCGTAACAGCCCTCGGTCAGTTCCTTTAAGCTATCTAAGCGGGAAAGGAGCAGGGTTTTTTCAGCGGGAATCGTCACCGGAACCAAGACTTGTTTTTCTTCTTTCCACGCATTTTTGACGATGGATAGACTATTGGGCTCTTTTTTGATCGGAAGATAGATGAGGATTGTTTGGGCTGATGCGTAAACAGAATGCTCGAAAAGCTTCTGATTGATCTGGTGGCTTTTGGTTTGCACATCCTGCCAGGACAGATTGAGTCTTTTTTTCAAAAAGTCTGCTCGGAGCTCTTTTTTATCAATAATCATCCAAAAACCCCTTCCTCCGAAAGTGCAAGCTAAACAGGGCTGTTTAGTTTATTATTATACCGTATTTTTCTTGAAAAAAACATTAATTGTATTGCTATTTCTAATATCCTGACGGTTTTTACAAGGAATTTGCTAGAATCTGTTCTTTTTTACGTATAAAAGAGGAAGACAATGGCAATATTTTAATAACAAGGTAAAGGGGCGATGCGCTTATCGGGGCAAAATGGAGTAGGGAAATGAAGTAAGAAAGAGAAAATAAAAGAGAAACCCTCCAAAATTACCGGATAATAAAAATATCGGCTTTTTATGAGTGTTGCCATCTCCAGGCGTTTTTACTATTATTAGTGTTGTGTATTAGCACTCAATAGGGTCGAGTGCTAACAAAAAATAAAAATAATTAAAATTTATTAATTAAGGAGGTAGTATAGATGAATATCAAGCCTCTCGGCGACAGAGTAGTAGTAAAACCATTTCCACAGGAAGAAGTAACAAAAAGTGGGATCGTCATCCCGGATACCGCATCTAAAGAAAAACCGCAGCAAGGGGAAGTATTGGCTGTAGGTAGCGGAAAAACTTTGGAAAACGGACAAAAGGTACCCTTAGAAGTAAAAGTGGGAGACAAGGTAATTTTTTCGAAATATGCGGGAACAGAAGTGAAACTGGACGACCAGGAATTGTTAATCCTCAATGAAAGAGACATTCATGCGGTTATTAAATAATTTTAGGAGGGAATTGTAAATGGCAAAACTTATTGCTTTTGGTGAAGAGGCCAGAAAAGGGATGGAAAATGGCGTTAACACTTTAGCGAACGCTGTGAAGGTTACTTTAGGACCGAAAGGGCGTAATGTGGTTTTAGATAGAAAGTTTGGCACCCCCACTATTACCAATGACGGTGTTACCATTGCCAGAGAAATCGAACTGGAAGATTCCTATGAAAACATGGGGGCGCAATTAGTAAAAGAGGTAGCCATTAAAACAAACGATGTAGCCGGTGATGGCACGACTACCGCTACTTTGCTGGCTCAGGCCATTATCCGGGAAGGATTGAAGAATGTGGCGGCCGGAGCAAACCCGATGATTTTAAAGAGAGGAATCGAAAAAGCAGTTAAAGCTACGGTGGAGGAAATTCAGAGAATTGCCAAACCGGTTGAATCCAAAGCCGCTATTGCGCAAGTAGCTTCTATTTCTGCTGCTGATGCCGAAATCGGGGATTTAATCGCGGAAGCGATGGAGACCGTAGGTAACGACGGTGTTATTACGGTAGAAGAATCCCAGAGCATAGGTACTACTCTTGAAGTGGTAGAAGGGATGCAGTTTGACCGGGGCTACATATCCCCCTATATGATTACGGATTCCGATAAGATGGAAGCCCATTTAAGCGATCCCTATATCCTCATTACTGATAAAAAGATCAGCTCCGTGCAGGATTTGTTGCCCATTCTTGAAAAGGTTGTGCAATCCGGCAAACCGATGTTGATTATCGCGGAAGATGTGGAAGGGGAAGCCCTGGCGACCCTGGTTTTGAACAAATTACGGGGAACCTTCACTTGTGTAGCGGTTAAGGCGCCTGGTTTCGGCGATCGCCGGAAAGCGATGCTGGAAGATATCGCGATCCTCACCGGTGGTCAGGTTATTACCGAGGATCTCGGCTTGAAATTGGAAAATGCGACCATCGAGATGCTTGGAACAGCCTCCAAAGTGAAAATCAGCAAAGAAGAAACCACCATTGTCGAAGGCCGTGGCGATAAAAAGGCGATTGAAGGTCGGATCGCGCAAATTCGTAAACAAATCGAGGATACTACTTCCGATTTTGATAGAGAAAAACTGCAAGAACGTTTGGCGAAACTGTCCGGTGGCGTAGCGGTAATTCAGGTTGGCGCGGCGACCGAAGTTGAATTAAAAGAAAAGAAACACCGGATTGAAGACGCCCTGGCAGCTACCCGCGCCGCAGTAGAGGAAGGCATTGTCGCCGGTGGTGGCACGGCCTTTATCGAAAGCTTGGCTGCTTTAAACAAAGTAACTTCCGATATTGACGATGAAATGACCGGGATTAATATTATCAAGAAAGCCTTAGAAGAACCCATTAAACAAATTGCCTACAATGCAGGAGAAGAAGGCTCCATTGTCGTGGAAAAAGTGAAAAATTCCGGTAAGAAAGGTTTTGGCTTCAACGCTTTAAAGGGCGTTTACGAGAACATGTTTGATGCCGGAATTGTTGACCCGGCTAAGGTAACCCGGAGCGCTCTGCAGAATGCAGCTTCCATTGCGGCGATGCTCCTGACCACCGAAGCCCTGGTTGCCGATAAGCCTGAAGAGAACAAAGGCGGCGCAGCGGTTCCTCCCGGCATGGGCGGCATGATGTAAGCTCTAAAACCTAATAGTCGTAGGTTTGAAGCCACCTCCTAATTTGGGGATCACCCCATTTTGGGAGGTTTTTTTTGTCCTTATAATTGTTTTTGCTGAGCCTTTTTCTTTTTGCAATAATCCCGCATAGGATATATAAAGTATCGTAAAAGCAAGACAAGGGCGGCCACTTTGTAAATGATTTTTATAAATCGGGATATCCTATATACTATTAAGAAATCAAGGAGGTATGGAAATTGAAATTAAAAGAGATCATGACGAAAGACGTTATTGCCGTGTCTCCGGATACCTCGATTTATGACGCGGCCCAGATTATGAGAGATAAAGACATTGGTGCGATTCCCATCTGTAAAGAAAATTTGGACGTCGAAGGGATTGTCACGGATCGCGATATCGTCCTCCGGGTGGTTTGCGAAGGAAAAGACCCCCGCGCCACAAAATGCCGGGAAGTGATGACGGATCGACTGGTGGTCGGCAAAACCGATATGGAAGTGGAATCCGCCCTGGATTTGATGGGGGATTTGCAGATTCGCCGCTTGCCGGTGGTCGAAGATGGGAAACTGGTGGGCTTTGTCGCTTTGGCCGACCTGGCCTTGAACAATCGTTTTGATCATGCTTCGGAGCGTGCTTTATCGGACATCTCCGTGCCTAGTCGTCCTCAGATGTAGTGGCTAACAAGCCAAAAAGCACGCCGGCTTATTGCTCCTGGCATTGCCGGCGTGCTTTTCATTCCGCTGCTTGTAGATGTTATGAATTTTAGTACGGTTTTCATGGTTCTCTTTCTTCCGTTTTCAGAACGATAATCTCCACCCGCCGGTTTTTATTCTGCCCTTCCACGGTGTCGTTGGAGGCTACCGGCCGGTATTCACTATAACCGGCGACGGAAAGCCGGGTCGGATCAAAGTCTAATTCTTCGATAAGATAGCGGACCAGGTTGACGGAACGGGCCGCCGATAATTCCCAGTTGGAGGGGAATTCGGCGGAATTAATTGGTCTGTTATCGGTATGGCCTTCAATGCGGATATGGTTGGGGAGTTTTTTCAACTGATCGGAAATAATTTTGACAAATTCCTTTGCCTCCCGGGTTAAGGTGGCGCTGGCATCTTCGTAAAGAACCGTCCCGGTAATGGAAATATATAAGCCGCGTTCTTCATCATAATGTAAATTAATATTGGCGCTGACCCCTTTTTCACGGGCGTATTTGGCAATTTCGTCAGCGACTTTTTCCAAAGCTTTTTTCTCTTTTTCTTCCGGGGATAACAATTCTTCCAAACCGGTTCCGTCCCCGGGACCGGTTCCCGGCATTTTCATCACCGGATTGCCGCCGCCGGACATTCCCTGTCTACCACCTGAAAACTCGTAAGCGAGGGAGGCGGCAACCTGCTGATATTTTTTGACGTCAATCTGGCTAAAAGAATAGAGGATGATAAATAGGATAAAGAGCAAGGTCACAAAGTCGGCATAGGATACCAGCCAGCGTTCAGCATTTAAATTCTCCTCCGGCTTATTTTTCTTGGGCATTATGCTTATCCTCCGCCAATGATTTATCTACTTCGTTGGTAAAGACCAGCAGTTTTTCTTTGATAATTTTCGGACTTTCCCCGGCTTGAATAGAGAGAATCCCTTCCATGGTCATTTCGAGCGCGATCATTTCATCGTGGGACCGGCTTCTTAACTTCTCCGCAATCGGCAGGAAAAGTACGTTAGCAAAGCCTACCCCATATAATGTAGCGGTGAAGGCCATGGCAATTTTAGGACCTAAAGACCCCGGCTCGCTCAAGTCTTTCAGGATGGAAATCATACTCATAACCGTACCGAGAATCCCCATGGTCGGACAATAGCCTCCGGCGATTTCAAAGATTTTGGCGCATCTGTGATGGCGTGAAGCAATGGCATTGATTTCGACTTCCATAATGCTTTGAATGGATTCTTTATCCATGCCGTCTACAACCATGGTCAGCCCGTTCGCCATAAACTTATTGTCCATATCTTTAATGTAGTTTTCCAGTGCCAAAATACCTTCTTTACGGGCAATTCTGGCCATTTCGGTAATTTTGTTGATGAGATCCGTATAATTGACCCGCTGCTCAAAGAAGACCATTTTAAGCAGCGTGGGGATTTGTTTAATTAATTTCATGGGGAGCGAGAGAAATGTGGCGCCAATGGTGGCTCCGAGTACAATGAAGCCTGAGGAAACACTAATTAGTCCGGCAATTGCTCCGCCTTCATGCATGTAACCAATCAAACATCCGCCGATTGCAATAATTAAACCTAAGATGCTAGCTATATCCATTTGATCTTTCTCACCTCTTTTTTTACATACAGTTATAAATTTCGCCCATAAAGGGCAAAGTTCCTGCTAAATTGTAATAAAATTTTTAAGTAATACAAAATATTGGGGCAAGCGGGGATATAATAGAAGAAAAGAAAAAGCCTTAAATTTTTATGAAGGGAAAAAACCAATTATGTAGAAGAAAAGAAAAGATATCTTTTGGAGAGGGGATATACTATTCATGGACAAATGGAGATTAAAAACGGAGCAACTACGGAAGATCTGTGATTGCAGTATTTTTCCTTTTGCTTCCACCGCCGAAATACTTCCGCTGGAAGGAATTATCGGACAGGAACGAGCCGTAAGAGCCTTGGAATTTGGTCTGAAGATACATAAACATGGCTACAACATTTTTATTGTCGGGGTCACCGGCACCGGCCGCAACAGTTATGCCAAATCATTAGTGAACAAAGTGGCTGCCGCCGGGGAAAAGCCCCTGGATTGGTGTTATTTTTATAACTTTGACAATCCAGACCAGCCCAAAGCTGTTTCCTTTTCGCCAGGTCAGGCGGCAGAATTTGAGCATGACCTGCGTGAGGCTCTGATCCGGGTGCGCGAAGAGATCCCCAGGACTTTAGAAGCGGAAGAACACCAAAAGGCCAAGACGGTTTTGCTACAGAAGTTGCAAAACCAGCAGAATGATGTCCAATGCTATATCAACAAAACAGCGAAAGAGCTTGGTTTTGCGCTAAAATCTTCCGAAAAAGGGCTTGTGACCATTCCTTTGAATCACGAAGGCAAACCCATGGAAGAGGAAGAGTACGAAAGCCTGCCCCCGGAAGAGAACGAAGTTATTGAAAATAATTCTAAGAAATTAAACTACTTAATCCTGGACGCGTTTAAAAATCTGCGGGAGTATGAGCGGAAAATAGAAACCGAAATCGAAGAACTGGAGAGAAACACCATTTTCCAGCAAATTTGCGAACTGTTCGGTGGTCTGGTCGAGAAATACGCCGACAATCCTGGAGCGTTAGCGTATTTGGAAAACATTAAACAGGATCTCATAAAGAATGCGCAGGAATTTAAAGCGAAAGAGCAAAAATCCGGCTTAGAATTATTACTGCTCAAAGATGTTCCAACGAAGGATTCGTTCCAGAAATACCGGGTGAACGTGCTGATTAACAATGAAAAAACCAACGGCGCGCCGGTGGTTTTTGAAGCTAATCCCACCTTCTATAATTTGCTGGGCCGCATCGAATATGAAAACCAGATGGGTGTTTTGACTACTGATTTTATGAAAATCAAGCCGGGCTGTTTGCATCAGGCCAATGGGGGCTATTTGCTCCTCAGATGCAGAGATGTTTTAAGTAACCCCTTTGCCTGGGACGCCTTGAAGCGAACCTTAAAAACAGGTGAGATTCAGATGGAAAGCCTGCGGGATCAGGTGGGGCTCATTGCTACGTCCTCATTGCGGCCGGAACCCATTCCGCTGAATGTAAAAGTGATTATGATCGGCAGCTATAAGGAATACAGCCTGCTCTATCATTACGATGAAGATTTTCGCAAGCTTTTTAAAATCATGGTGGATTTTGACGTGGAGATGGATCGCAATGAAGAGCATATGTATAAACTGGCGCGCTTTATCAGTGACCACTGTGAAAAAGAAAATATCCGGCACTTTACTAAAGAAGCGGTAGGGCAAATCGTCGAATACAGTTCCCGCCTGGCCGAAAGTCAGGAAAAACTTTCGACCCGTTTTAACGAACTGGTGGAAATCATTTATGAAGCCGACACCTGGGCGGGTCTGGACAATGTGCCCCTGGTCACTCCGGAACATGTCAAAAAGGCGATCCGGGAGAAAAACTACCGCTCCAATAAAAGCGAGAAAAAGATTCAGGAAATGATTGCGGAGGGCGTTATCCTCATTGATACGGATAAGAAAGTGATTGGGCAGATCAATGGGTTAGCCGTGCTCGATACCGGCGAATATACTTTTGGCAAGCCGACCCGGATTACGGTAAACACCTTTTTAGGACGCAAAGGCATTATCAATATTGAAAGAGAAGTGAAGCTAAGCGGGGCCATTCACGATAAAGGTGTTTTGATTTTGGCCGGTTATTTGGGGGAAAGATTTGGGAAGAATTGTCCGCTCTCTTTTTCGGCCAGTATTTGTTTTGAACAGTTGTATAGCGGGATCGACGGCGACAGCGCTTCCTGCGCGGAATTATACGCACTTTTATCCAGTTTGGCGCAAGTCCCGTTGCACCAAGGGATTGCCGTGACGGGCTCGGTCAATCAGAAAGGTTTCATCCAGCCCATTGGCGGGGTGAACCAGAAAGTTGAAGGCTTCTTCCAGGTGTGCAAAGCCAAGGGCTTAAACGGGGAACAAGGAGTAATCATTCCCGAACAGAACGTCATTAATCTGATGCTGGACGACGAAGTGGTCGAGGCGGTTCGGGAAGGACGATTCCATATCTATGCTGTCAAAACCCTGGAGGAAGGGCTGGAAATTTTGACCGGCATGCCGGCCGGCCAGATGGATGAACATGGGGACTATCCGTATGATTCGGTCTTTGGACGGGTGCAGCGGCAATTGCGGGAGTACGACAGGGCCGCCCAAAAAGAGGAAAGGGAGCAAAACAGAAAGCAGAATTAAAATTGAGAGTAGAAGGGAGAGCCGGTCTTTGGTTCGGTTCTTTTTTGCGCTGCTTTTGCTTTTTTATGACGACAAAGCAGGCATATTTCCCAACCGTCCTTCGTAAAAATGAGTAAACAGCTGTTGAAGGAGGGAAGGTGAAAAGAGCATGGGCAGCAAAAGGCCGGTTTTTCTCTTGTCCATCTTAGATCCCCAAAGAAGCCTATGGAAATGGGCCCTTCTGTTGTTGGCGGTGTTTTTTCTTTTATACGGAGGCCGGTATATTTATGAAGAAGCCAACCGGCTTCCGCCGGATGAGGCAGTCAAGCAATGTGTGCTGAAGGCGCTGAACGCGGAGAGCTATCGTTTTCAGGTCACGGCAAAAAGGATTCAGGATGGGCAGGAAACCGTTATTTCGGAAATAAACGGAGAGAAAAGTTTGGCCGGGGTGCATTTGTACGGCTCCTTGCCCTTAATCAAAGCGGATGTGGAAATCTATCATTTGGGCGACCAAATGTATCAGAAGGATGTGTATACGAAGAAATGGATTTTGATTCCGGCCCAGAGCCGGGAGGGGATTGAACAACTAATCGCCGAATTAAACCCGTTGAGCATTTTTAATTTTAGCGAGGACAATTGGGAAATCAAAGAAGCGGGCAAAGAAAGGATTGATGGGAAAGGCTGCTATGTTTATGAAGTGATGACCAGAGGAGAAAACAAGTATCTGCAGCTTTTTTGGAAAGATTTCAACTATATTCTGTGGGTGGATAAAAAGGAGGGTCTGTTGCGACAGGCGAAAATCAGCGCCGAGCACCGGGAACGGAGCGACCATCGTTTGACGATTGAAGTCAAATTGACGGATTATAATGTGCCCATCGAACTGACCCCGCCGGTGTAGTAAAGCAGCATTACTATTCGGAATGGGTCGATTATTGTAAGCAAATGGCTTTTCTTGACAAGGAAAAAGCAGGTTGGTATAATCAAAGCGGAATTATACCCATCTTGCTTGGGCTTGGAAGGAAAAGCTTTTCTTTTTTTGAAAGGAGACGAAAGATGGAGGATCATATTGCGAAAGTTTTGCTTACAGAAGAACAAATTAAGGCGAAGGTAAAAGAATTAGGGCAGAAAATTACGGAGGATTACCGCGGGAAAAACCTAATGATCATAGGAATCTTGAAGGGAGCTGTTGTCTTTCTGGCAGACCTGGTCAGAGAAATAAGGGCTCCTTTAAAAATTGATTTTATGGCCGTTTCCAGTTACGGGAGATCAACGCGGACCTCGGGAGTGGTGCGGATTCTCAAGGATTTGGAAGGCGATATTAGCAATTATGATGTTTTAATCGTCGAGGATATTATCGACACCGGGTTAACCTTAAGTTACATTAAAGAAAACATCGCTTCCCGTAATCCGGCCAGCTTGAAGATTTGTGCGATTTTTGACAAGCCCAGCCGGAGAAAAGTAAAGTTGGAAGCGGATTACTCTGGTTTTGTCGTGCCCGATGAATTTGTGGTGGGCTATGGGCTGGATTTTAACGGCCTTTATCGCAATCTCCCCTATGCGGGAGTTTTAAAACCGGAATACTATCAGGAAAGGGATAAGCATGAGAACCCTAAACCGAATACAGGCAAAGGGAAGTAAGGTGAGGGATTAGATTGAAAAACAAGCAAATGATTTTGGTCTTGGATTGCGGGGGACCAAACAATCAAGTTCTGGTCAAGACCATTCGGGAGTTGGGGGTCTATTCGGAAATCTTGCCCCAAAACATTCCGATGGACAAACTGAAGGTAAAAAACCCGCAGGGAGTGATCCTTTCGGAAGAAGCGGCGCTGGGTTATGGAAAGACTTACCCGGAAATCGCGTCAAACCTGCGGGAGCTTAATGTTCCTGTGCTTAGTGTCTCCTACGACGTTCCGGTGGTTACTTACGCGCTGCTGGGGGAGGTTCAGCAAACCAATGACGGCAGAGCCTTGCTGAAGGATTTCCTTTTTAACAGCTGTCATTGTCAGGGCGATTGGACCATGGATGCCTTTATCGAGGAGCAGGTGCAAGCCATCCGGGAGCAGGTGGGCGACAAAGAAGTCTTATGCGCCTTAAGCGGCGGGGTGGATTCTTCCGTGGCCGCAGTTTTGGTGCACCGGGCGGTGGGCGACCAACTGACCTGTGTTTTCGTCAACCATGGCTTTATGCGCAAAGAGGAGCCGGAACGGGTGCAGGCCGTTTTTCGCGAGAAGTACCATATCAATCTGGTTTATGTGGACGCACGGGAGCGCTTTTTGAGCAAGGTGGCCGGGGTCACCGATCCGGAACAAAAAAGAAAAATCATTGGGACGGAGTTTATCCGTGTTTTTGAAGACGAAGCGGCAAAACTGGGGCAAATCGATTTTCTGGTGCAGGGAACGATTTATCCGGACGTGATCGAAAGTACCACCAGTTCCGGGACCACGATTAAATCCCACCATAACGTGGGGGGGCTGCCCAAGGATTTGCAATTCCGGTTGATTGAGCCCTTGCGGGAGTTGTTCAAGGATGAAGTGCGGCAAGTGGGGCGCAAGCTTGGCTTGCCCGATGAGATGGTGGACCGGCAGCCATTCCCGGGGCCAGGATTGGCGGTCCGGATTATCGGGGAGATTACCGAAGAAAAGCTGGACATCCTGCGGGAAGCCGATGCGATTGTTCGGGAGGAAATCGTCAAAGCGGGTCTGCAGAAGGAAATTTGGCAGTCCTTTGCGATTCTTCCTTCCGTGAAAACCGTGGGCATGAAAGGGGAAAGCCGCACCTACGCTTATCCCATTGTGTTACGGGCGGTGAACAGTCAGGATGCCATGACCGCGGAATGGGTGCGCTTGCCCTATGATTTACTGGACATTATCTCCAGGCGGATTGTCAACGAAGTCCCGCAGGTAAACCGGGTGGTCTATGATATAACCTCCAAACCCCCCGGAACCATTGAATGGGAGTAAGAAAGTCATAAAAACTATTGAAGCAAATGAAGAGCCGTAGTATAATGTAGAGTATGCAGACGGGAAAATGCAGAGGTAGGGGCGAATAGCTCAGCTGGGAGAGCGCCGCGTTCGCAACGCGGAGGTCGAGGGTTCGAGCCCCTTTTCGTCCACCAAATCATTTTTTCAGGAGTCTGGTTACTTTTGTAGAATGGTAGCTCCGGCAGACGTCCGGGACGGACGGTCAACAAACGCAAATATGTAGAATGGAAGGATGGGAGAAAAATGGTAAAGTTACTTATGGTAGGTACCTTTGTGGCAATTTTGCTGCTGAGTGGTTTTCTGGCGATGAAGAAAACCAACAGTCTGGGGGATTTCTTCCTGGGAGGGAGAAAGATCGGCCCTTGGATGTCATCATTTGCTTATGGTACCACTTATTTTTCTGCGGTCATTTTCGTGGGCTACGCAGGAAAGGTAGGCTGGGGCTTTGGGCTCCCCGGTTTATGGGTCGGCATTGGGAATGCGCTGATTGGTAGTTACCTGGCGTGGAAGATCCTCGCCAAACCGACGCGGGAAATGACGGAAAAACTAGGCGCCATGACCATGCCCGAGTTCCTGCAGGCTCGTTACGACAGTCATGCCCTGAAGATTTTCGCGGCCCTCATTATCTTTGTCTTCCTTGTTCCCTATTCGGCGTCGGTTTTTATGGGCCTCAGCTATGTTTTCGAGGAAGTGTTCCAGATTAATTACAACTATGCGCTTTTGATCATGACCACCATTACTGCAGCCTACCTCTTGATGGGAGGTTACCGGGCGGTAGCCTTGACGGACTTTATTCAGGGAATCGTCATGCTCTTTGGGGTGGGGGTGTTAATTTACTATGTTTTCGGTAATCCTGCCGTAGGCGGCTTTTTGCAGGTAATCCCTCGTTTAAGGGAGGTTTCCCCCGACTTGGTCACTGTGTTTCCTTCCGGACAACAGGGGCTGGCCCTTTTGTCGGTGGTCCTGCTGACCAGTATCGGGCCCTGGGGTTT